>JAPOLH010000166.1 GCA_029977225.1 Verrucomicrobiaceae bacterium
AGACCTTGGTCGATGCGGGCCAATCGCCCTCCAGTCCCTCGATGACATGCCCCTTGTCATAGCTGCCGGGGTAGCCCCCTGCGGCGAGGACAACGCCAACAGCTGGGCGCGGATCCCATTCCGCTGACACCTCATCAAGCCGCTGATCGAGGGCTGCCAAACAAAGCGAAGACAAATCGCTCTTCAGCCGGTGCATGATCGGTTGGGTTTCCGGGTCACCGAAGCGGCAGTTGTATTCGATCACCGAGGGATTACCCTCCGCGTCAATCATGAGGCCTGCATACAGAAACCCGTTATAGGGCAGGCCCTCTGCAGCCATCCCCCTGACGGTCGGAGTGATCACTTGCTCCATTACGCGGGCAAAGACCGCATCGGTCACCACTGGCGCGGGAGAGTAGGCCCCCATGCCACCCGTATTGGGTCCTGTGTCACCCTCGCCGATTCGCTTGTGGTCCTGGGATGTCGCCATTGGCAACACGTGCTCGCCGTCGACCATCACGAT
>JAPOLH010000167.1 GCA_029977225.1 Verrucomicrobiaceae bacterium
GGAGGCTCGCCGCCGCCTCCGCGGGGCTGTGCGTCTCTGCTTTGGGCGACGGCAAGTCTGCGGAAACGCCTCTGACGCCGTGCGAGCTCGCGGGGTGGCGCGCGGCGCTCTCGGCGTTGAAGAATTTCGCGGGCGACCCGGACGAGTCGGCGGCGCTCGCCGCGCTGGAGAACGCGACGGGCGCGATTGTTCGCGCCGCCCGTCGCGTGGTGACCTCTCGGACTCTCGCGGCGCCGATTCCGTCCACCGCGACCGCGATGACAAAAACCGCGAACGCGGAAGACGAACAAGGCGTGAATGATGACGCCTTCGCGGTCTCCTGCGAGCGCGCGTTCGCGGAGGACGCCTCCGCGGCGGCCGCGTGCCTCGGCGAACACCGCGTCTCCTCCCCCGGGCTGAGGTCGCACCACGGCAGCGGGATATTCGAGCCGGACACGCCGGAGCAACAAACCTACGACGTCGCGTTTCTTCACGCGACGAGGGTTAGCTCCGCGCGAAATGC
>JAPOLH010000016.1 GCA_029977225.1 Verrucomicrobiaceae bacterium
GCTTCAACGCCTACCGTCACTCGTCAATCCCGGTGGCGAACTCGTGCTCGCCACACCATGCACATGGCTCGCCGAATTTACCCCACCGGAAAACTGGCCCACAGGATCAACATTTCATTGGCTGCTCCAAATGCTCAGCCCCCACTTCGAGCTTCAACACCAATGCGACGAACCATTTCTAATCCGCGAAACGGCTCGCAAATTCCAATGGTCGAGCTCGCTAATCACCGTCTGGCATAGGAAATAAAGTACGCCAAAGTAATCCCCACCATGAATTTGCCGCTATGCATGAATATGAACGGCTGCGGCATCATGGAATCAACAACACCTTGCCGTTGCGCTCGGAATCTTTGAGTCGCTCCAAAGCACTCCTCCAATCCCCTAGAGGAAAAACTGAATCTACCGCCTGCAACAGGCGCCCTTTGGCAACAAAGCCAGCAAGTGTTTCATAAGTCGTGCGCACCTCCTCTGCAGAGGCCTCTTCCAACCACTTGGTGACCCATAGCCCGCGCACCCGAAGATCGCGGAAAATCAACAGCCCATTTGGAAGGATCAGTGGTTTGCGTGCCATTGCACCATAAGTAATGTGAGTGCCTCCCTCCTCTAACAACTTCATCAATCGCAACGCGCTCTCACCGCCCACTGCGTTGAATGCCAGCCTCGCTGTCGCGCCCCCCAGCAATGCATTGGCTTCGGCATAACCCGCATCATCATCGGAAAAAACCGCCTCCCCACCAAGTTCGCGCAACTCATCCATCAAGCCAACCCGGCGCACAAACGACACCGTGCGAAATCCATACTCGCGCGCCAACTGAATGACACAACGACCCACTGCCGAGTTTCCTGCATTTTGCACAACCCAGTCACCCGGCCTCAATTCGACAAAACCATGCAAGAGCCTCCACGCAGTGGCGGGATTTACTTTCAGCATCGCCGCCTGCCGCACATCTACCCCCACAGGAACGCCAAGAAGATAGTCCTCATGCACCGTCGTATGAGTCGCCCATGTCGATGCACGTCGGATAAAAATGACTCGCTGACCAGGCTCAAAGCGATGAGATTTGCTCGCCTGAACCACCCCACAACCCTCAATTCCAGGCACCGCAGGCAAATCAACCTTCACCCCGTAAGTTCCTTCGATCAAATTCAAATCCGCCGGGTTGATCGGTGCCGCATCCATCCTCACCAGCACCTCACCGGCTTCAGGTAGCCTAGGCTCAAAATCCTCGAGCCGAAGCACCTGATCCGGCTTGCCACAATCCGCGAAAGTGAGGCGCCTCGCGCACAGTTGATCCACATGCTGGTTCACAGCGAACATCGTGATTCGATCAAAGGTTCAAGCCAAGCCCCAACACGGGCACTTGACTGCTCAGCGCACCAACTCATCCAGTGCTTTGTCAAAATCGGGATATCGGAATTCAAAGCCAACCGATTCCAATACGCGTGGTCGCACCCTCTGACTCGCCAACAAGACACCTCCGAAACCACCCAGCACAAGCTTCAAGACAAAACCGGGCACTGGAAAAATCGCCCATCTCCCCAAGCGCTTCGCAAATTTACTCGTGAAGTCCGCATTGCGCTCGGGCCTCGGCGCCACGCCATTCACCACGCCGGAAATTTGCTCATTCAAAATCGCTTCCACAATCGCACGGCGGAGATCATCCACATGAATCCACGGCATCCACTGCCGCCCGTTGCCCAGTTTACCACCCAAGCCTGTCTTGAGGACGCGAACGAGTTTTTCATAGGCCGAGCCACCTCGGCCCATGACCACACCAATCCGCAAACACACCACTCGCAAACCCAAGGCCTCTGCCTCGAATGCCGCCTCTTCCCACTCACGACACAAATCCGCAAGGTATCCTCCTCCAGCAAGGGAATGTTCATCCAACACCTCCTCACCACGATCGCCGTAAATGCCTACCGCCGAGGCATTCACCAACACCCGCGGACGTTCACTCTCCGGCAGCGCTCGCAGTGAGCCAACGACCCGTCGCGTGAGCCCAATCCGACTCTCGTGAAATTTTCGACGAGTCGCCTCAGTCCAGCGCCGATCAATTGATTCGCCCGCCAAATTCACCACCGCCCCACAGTTGGAAAAATCCATTGAATCCACCGACTGCCAGCGATTCACGCCCACCACATCCCCCCTTCCGGCACGACTCACGCCCACCACCTCAAAACCCTTGGCAAAAAGATCCGTCGCCAATCCGCGGCCGATAAATCCGCTCACGCCAATCACCGCGACCTTTGATGGAACTTCCACAGATCGAAACATGACGCAAACTCCCCATCGGTAAACCCCAAAACAACCACCTTCACCCGCCTTTCCACTTTACTTCACCCGCCAAGGGATTTGTGATCTCCGCAATGTTGAAATTTGGCGCATGGCTGGCATTCGCACTTGTGCTGGTCATTGTCCATGCCCAGGAATCAGTCGATGAAGGTCTGCTACCCGGTCTCTCGGCCGACGGCCCAGTCGACTTGATCACTCCAGTACCGGTGCCCGACATGCCACCACTCGGCAATGTCCCAGGTCCTACGCCCAAGGAACTCGATATCGAAAACATGGGTGGAACGATGAGCGGAAACGTCCGCGAACAAATCGTCCTCGGTGGCCCGGTAAAAATCAAAGGCGATAACGGCATGGAGATTTTCTCCGACACCGCCACCATCGACCTCGTTTCCAAATCGGTCACGCTCACGGGTAATGTGGTCGCCTATGAGGCAGACAGCATCCGACGCGGTCACCGCGCGATTTATTACTACGAGAAAAAAATCCTCGATGCGTCGGACATGCGCGCTTCGTTGGATCCGGTTATTCTCGAGGCCGACAAGTTCACACTCGAGGAAGAAGACGGGGAAAAAATCTATGTCGGCAAGGACGGTGGCATGACAACCCACGATTACGAAAAACCGAATTTCTGGCTCCGCGCCAAAAAAACCCGCGTCTATCGCAACAAGAAAATCGTTTTCAACAACCTCAAAGTCTATGCCGGCGATGTGCCAGTCTTTTGGCTGCCATACCTCAGCCAACCGCTGCACGAAGAACTTGGCTACCATTTCCTGCCTGGCCTTAGCTCAGACTGGGGGCCTTTCTTGCTCAACTCCTACGGCATCATGCTTGGCGGCAACACCGATCCGATCACCGGAAAATCCGATGACGGCTGGCTACTATCACGCTGGCGCCTCGACCTCTATGGTAAGCGAGGAGTAGGCACCGGCCTCGACCTCATCGACAAAAAACCCGATGCCCGCGGCGACCTCGCCAACCTCAACCTTTATTATCTCGATGACCTTGCCCCCGATACCACACGCAACGGATTCCCCCGTGAGCCCATCGACTCAGAACGCTTCCGCGCCAATTTGAAGCATCGCAAATTTTTAGGTAAAAACAACGACTCAAAATGGCGAGCTGACACCCAACTCACATGGCTGAGCGATCAATACTACCTCGGTGACTTCAGCCGCGACACTTACTCGACCGACCCCTACCCGGATAACACCTTCGGCATTTTCCGTCAGGATGAATCATCTCTGCTCTCATTCCTCACCCGCTTTCGCGTCAACGATTTTTACCGCGCCGATACCCGCCTGCCTGAAATCACATTCGATCAATCACGCTCCCCACGCTTCGGACTTCCATTTCTCCACGAAGGCACGACCTCGCTCTCGGTTATTACAGAAAGAGCACCAGATACAAATTTTAACAATTTGGCGAATGCCACATCCAGTAACGCAAAGGCCGTCGACTATCTAAATAGTAGCCAAAACCAAAATCAAATTGATCCTTACGAAAGAAGATTAATTGAAAGCATGATCGCCCTCCCGGACGGCGACCCCAGGCGTGAAGATATCCGTAACCAGCTTCTCGACTCGGGCTACGCCCGCTTTCACACTTATCAGGAATTTTCCCTGCCGCGCACCTACGGCAATTTTTTCAGCGTCACACCCCAAGCCGGCGTCGGTTACTCAACCTACGAAATCACCGAAGGCGATGCCGACAACCTCGATCGCGCCACCATCCACGCAGGCGTGGAATCCTCATTTAAAATTTCCAAGGACTACGGCGATGTCGGCGATCGCGACTGGGGCCTCAACGGAGTCCTCCACATCGTTCAACCTTACAGCAACCTCTCCGTTCTTCGAACCAATGACTACGAGCCGGGCGACCCTTCCGTCGACCATCTCAGCCCCAGCACCCGACCACAACCGCTCGACCCGCTCCGCTTTACCGCCATCGACGAACTCCAAAACTGGGAAATCATACGCCTCGGCGTACGCAACCGCCTGCTCACCAAACGCGACAACCAAAGCATGGAATGGCTCTTCCTCGATACCTATATCGATGCCTTCCTCGATGAACCGGAAGACGAGCGGAGCATGTCCAACCTCTACAATGACCTGCGCTGGCAGCCGCTGCCATGGTTGGGAGCAAACATTGAAACCCAAGTTCCCATCAGCTCCGACGGCCCAGGCTTCACCAGCATCTACAGCTCCATCAGGTACCAGCCCGTCGATTGGTTCGAATGCTCACTCGGCTTTGTACGACTCGACCAACACCCCTACCTCAACGATGCCAATCGCGTTTCATTACGCACATACACCCACCTAACGGAAAATTGGGGATTCGGCACCCAACACGTCAACGAAATGGACGATGGCATCATGGAGCTGCAGCAATACACCATCCATCGAAACCTCGGAAACTGGGTCTTTGCGCTGGGCCTCAACACTCGCGACAATCGTTTCGAAAAGGAATACGGTGCAATCTTGCTGCTCACCCTCAAGGATCTACCCATGATCTCGCTACCGCTGCAAATGAACACCAACTACTTATTCCAACAATATGAGCCACTCCACTCAAGCCGTACTCAACGCCCTCCGCTGGCGCTACGCCACCAAGCAGTTCGACGAATTCCGCAAAATCCATACGGAGGAGTGGAGCGCCATTGAGGAATCACTCGTGCTCACTCCCTCGTCCTTCGGTCTCCAACCTTGGAAATTCCTCATCGTGAAAGATCCATCCATCCGCCGCGAACTTCGCGCCGAATCATGGAATCAACCCCAAGTCACTGATGCCTCACACCTCGTCGTACTCACCACCCGCACCGACCTTGCCCAAGCGGACATTGATGCATGGATCAACCGCATGGCCGAAGTCCAAAACTGCCCGACCGAAAACTTCACTCAACTCGCCGGCATGATCTCCGGCTTCAGCTCATCGATGTCGGCCAATGAACGCCGCGCATGGAACTCACGCCAGGTCTACATCGCGCTCGGCCAACTCATGACTAGCGCTGCCATGCTTGGCGTCGACAGCTGCCCACTCGAAGGGATCAATCCCGCCGCCTACGACCGCATCCTTGGTCTGGAAAATTCTGGTTACGCAACTGTCGTGGCTTGTGCGCTGGGTTATCGGTCGGCATCCGACAAATACGCCGAATTCCCAAAAGCCCGCTTTGACCACACACGCGTGATCGAGCACATCGGGAAAGACTGAGCTCACCGCTGGGGTGGCGGACCCAGCCCAAGGATTTTCCAAACATCAGGCATCAAGCCCTCGACCAGCGCATAAGAATCCACGCGATCGCGATTGGTGCCCCTGACTCCGACATGGATCGCCGGCAACTTGCCCATCGGCGTGTCCATGTCTCCCCTCCTTACAAAAAGCCTCCTCGCAATTTCATCCGCGACCTCATCATAGGAACTCATTTCCCACTTGTCCTTCAAGCCAAGCTCTTTGCCGAGGCGCACCAACCTCTCGTGCTCGGAAATTTTTAAGCTCAACTCGCTGATCACTCTGTCGGTTTCAGTCAAAGACACACTAGAATTGATCGGAATCGGGACCCAAACCGGATGAGGTCTTGATTGTTTGTATAAATGATAAGCCGTAGGCAGACCAAGACCGAAGAGCAGCAGGCACGTCACACCACCGATCAAAAGCCACCGTTGCATCGCGCATGGATAGCACCCAAGATAACCCTTATCCAAGTCGGAATTTCATGGAATATCCAGCCACCACCGCCACCGTTGAAACCCTACCCAACGGGCTCACTCTCATCCTACAGCCGGAACCGGCAAACCCGGTCATCAGCACTCAACTCTGGGTCGAAACGGGCAGCATGCACGAAGACCAACACCTTGGCTCAGGCATTTCGCACTTCCTCGAACACATGGTGTTTAAAGGCACTCGCGACTTTGACGCCGGCGAGCTCGCCGCAACCGTCCAGTCAGCCGGCGGTCATTGGAATGCTTACACGAGCTTCGATCGCACAGTGTACTACATCGATGGCCCCTCGGACTCACTCGCGATGTTTCTCAAATGCCTCACCGGCCTGGTCTTCTTTCCCATTCTCCCAGAGTCGGAATTCGAAAAGGAAAAAGACATCATCCGTCGGGAAATCGACATGGGCCTCGACGATCCCGACAATGCCGCCTCTCGTCTCCTCTTTTCCACCGCCTTCCAACGCGACCCACGACGCCACCCGGTCATCGGACACCGCCACCTCTTCGATCAAATCCAATACCACGACCTCAAGACTTACCACCGCACGCGCTACACCACCGATCGCTGCTTCATGGTGATCTCCGGCGACTTCGATCCGCAACAAGCCCGCCAATCACTCATCGATCTAACCCGCGAATGCCAACCCGGCTGCGGCAAGGAACCCTTGCTCGTCGCCGACCCACCCCAAGTCGCGCCGCGCTTCGCACGCGACACCTTCGCAGTCCCCGCAAGCAAGATCACTCTGGCATGGAAAATTCCATCCATCGATCACCCGGATGCACTCGCACTCGATGTCCTCGCCACCCTCCTCGGTCGCGGACGCTCGGCTCGCCTCTATCGCCGCATCCGCGAGGATAAAGGCCTCGCGTTGGAAATTTCCTCCTTCTCATGGTCATCACCCGCTCGCGAAGGGCTCTTTGCGATCAACGCCGAAGCGGAACCATCAGTGGCCAGCGATCTCGTCGATGCAATCATGCTCGAACTCGCCGACATTCAAAGCTCCGCTCTCAACGACGAAATCGAAAAAGCCAAACGTCAAATTATCACCAGCCAGTTCCGTTCGCTCACCACCGCATCAGGCCGCGCAGCCGACCTCGCAAGCAATTGGCTCGAAGCACGCGACCTCGATTTCACCCGCCGCCAAATCAATGCGATCAAGCTTATCACCGAAGCCGACATCCGCCGCGCTGCCACTCGCCTCACCCGCGAGCGCCTCATCCACACGGTGATCGACCCACTCGACACCCCCGCGACATCGCAAGCCACCAGGACCCGTCGCGAGAAAGCCAATGCCACTGTCCATACGCTCCCAAATGGACTCCGCATCGCGTTGCTGCCCGACCACCGCGTGCCGCTCATCCACATCCAGGCAGCCGTCCGCGCAGGCCTTCCATCGGAAACATCCGCCACCAACGGCATCAACCAACTGCTCGCATCCACACTCCCAAAAGGCACGACCACACGCAGCGCCGCCGCCATCGCCGTTTCACTCGAATCACTCGGCGCATCCGTCTCCGCTCACGCCGGCAACAACGCACTCATGATCCAAGCCGGCGGACTCGCCAACGACGCGGCGGAAATCATCGACCTCTTCGCCGATGTGATGATCAACCCCTCACTCAACGATGAGGCGATTGCTCCAGAAAAAGCCAGCCAACTCGCTGCACTCGAAGAAGCGCAAAAGGACCCGCTGCATTTCGGATTCCGTACCCTTCGCGCAGCAGCATTCAGCGGCGCCAGCTACGGACTCGAACCGCTCGGCTCACACGAAAGCCTCGCGGCATTGAGCCGTAGCACACTCGCCAATCATCACACACGCCACTTCAATGCCACCAACACGACCATCGCCATCACCGGCGATTTTGATTCGGCCCAGATGCTAGAATTGATCACCGAAAAATTCTCTAGCCTGCCCACCGGAGAAATTTGGACACCACCCAGTACAATCGCCGCACAAGGTGCCGACCTAATCCATCACCTTCCGAAAAAACAAGCGGTCATCACCATAGGTTACCACGGCGCGTCGGCCATTTCGCCCGATCGACGCACGCTTGCCATGATCCACGAATACGTCTCCGACATGGCAGGCCCGCTTTTCACCCACATCCGCGAAAACCTCGGACTCGCCTATCAGGTCGGCGCCAGCCAGTTCCACGGCTACGACAGCGGCCTCTTCATGTTCTATGTCGGCACCTCGCCGGAACAGGCATCACTCGCACGCATCGAGTTGCTCAAAGAAATCGAAAAAATTGCACACAAAGGCATTCCCGATGCCGCTTTCGAGCGCGTGCGAGCCACCCTCATCAGCAGCCTCGCGATCCAACAACAATCCCTAGCCCGCACCTCGCAAAACGCCGCACTCAACCTACTCTTCGGCCTACCCATCGACGAGGACCAACGCGCGATCGAAGCCTACCGCCATATGACCCCGAAAATGATCGCTGATATCGCGCAACAAATTTTCTCCCAAGCAGCCACCATCGCCACCGTCATGCCGGCACACGCCGAAGCCTGAAGCCATCATACCCATTTTCATGAATCCCACTGAGACGAAGCAAGCGACTGAGATCGAAGTCGAGGTGGTGAATGTTTCCAACGCTCCCCTGCGCGAAGATAACACCCACAACACCTCGCATGTCCAAGGCCCATGGTGGTCCAACCTTGGCCAAAAATTTAATGCCCGCTCGCCCATCCAACGCCTCCTCATCGCGCTGGCTCTCATCCTTGGCATGGGATTCGTGCTCGCCGCCGCATTGATCTTTGCCGGAATCGCACTCATCGCCTTCACCCTCCGCCGCATCAAGCGCCTGCTCGCACCCTGAGCCACCACCTGTCAGTCTCATCAGTGCTTTCTCAATCCCCGCATTGACACCCCCACGCCCGCTCGACCACCCTTTGGCCATGTCACGCTTTGCCAACAAAATCGCAGTGGTCACCGGCGCAGGCCGCGGAATAGGTCAGGAAATCGCCCGCAAACTTGCCTCCGAAGGCGCCAAAGTTGCCGTCGTGAGCCGCAGCGCCTCGAGCTGCGGCAAAGCCGCCGAGGAAATCAACAAGGAGTTTCCCGGATCCGCCACAGCCTACGATGTCGATGTGGCCGACCACCAAGCCGTGCAAGACCTTGCTGCCCGCATCACCAGCGAAATTGGCGCACCCAACATCCTCATCAACAACGCCGGCGTCACCCGCGACACGCTCCTCATGCGCATGAAGGAAGAGGACTGGGACACAGTCATCGACACCAACCTCAAGGGCGCCTTCAACACGGTAAAAGGTTTCATGCGCACTCTCATGAAAGCCGAAGACCCGCGCATCATCAACATCGCCTCGGTCATCGGTCTCATCGGCAATGCAGGCCAAGCAAACTACTCAGCCAGCAAAGCCGGCCTCATCGGTTTCACCAAAGCCGTCGCCCGCGAACTCGCCGGACGCGCAGTCACCTGCAACGCTGTTGCTCCGGGATTCATCACCACCGACATGACCGATGAACTCTCCGATGCCGTAAAGGAAGCCGTCCTTGCAAAAATTCCGCTCGGCACATTCGGCCAAACCACCGACATCGCCGATCTCGTCGCCTACCTCGCCAGCCCCGCTGCACGATACATCACCGGCCAGGTGATCGCCGTCGATGGAGGCATGACGATGTGATCATTTTTCTCGCAAGACACCATGCACCTGCTCGTCATGCGCCATGGCAAGGCGGAGGATGCCAGCCCACAAGGTGACCCCGCACGACGCCTCGTCGAAGCAGGCCGCGAGCAAGCCCGCCGCGCCGCGCGTGTGCTCACCCACGCCCAGCAACTTCCCGATATCGTTCTCACCAGCCCCTACGAACGAGCCCTCCGCACCGCCGAAGAATTCTGCGCCACCGCCGGCATCGCCGCACCGATCATCCAAGACTGGCTCGCCTGCGGTATGCACCCGCAAACTGCCATGCGCGAACTCAGCGCCTTTTCCGAGTTCCGCCACATTGCCATCGTTGGCCACGAACCCGATCTCTCCTGCCTCATTGCCCACATCATCGAAGCCCCATACGGCTCGGTATTGATGAAAAAAGGCGCCTTCGCCGCCATCGAGTGCTCACCACCGGCCCGCGGCGGCATCTTGCTTTACCTCGCCCCGCCGCAATTGACCCATCACTAAGCTTGAGAAAAAAATCCAAGCGATTGCAGGAAAATTGGCACCAAAGTTTGCAACGCTTCCTTACCGCCAGCGGTTTTGATTGCATGCAAGCCCCCCTCTCGAGAGTATCAACGCGTCTGCCGCCAGATCGGGTACACTCATGAAAGTCATTGCCGTCGCAAACCAAAAAGGAGGAGTTGGCAAAACCACCACCGCCCTCAACCTCTCCGCCGCTTTGGCGCTTCGCGGGCAACGAGTGCTACTCGTCGATCTCGACCCGCAAGCAAACTGCACCAGTGGCCTCGGCATCGACGCCCCCGAAGGTAGCAGTCTCTACCCGGTACTGCTCGGCAAGGCCGGGGTGCGTGATCAAATCATGCCCAGCGGACGCGAAAATCTTTGGATCATCCCCTCGGAAATGGACCTCGCCGGCGTCGAAATCGAGCTCGCCCGCAGCGACGACCACCTTACCCGCCTGCGCCAACTCCTCCAAGGTCTCAAGCCCAACGACCTCTTCGAGTTCTGCATTCTCGACACACCACCATCACTCGGTGTGCTCATGACCTCCGCTCTCGCCGCCGCCGATGAAATCCTCATCCCGCTCCAATGCGAGTGGTTCGGCCTCGAAGGCCTCGCCAAAATCGTTCATGTCATCGATCAAATCCGCGAATCCGATGCCAACCCACAACTCCGCCTCGAAGGCATCGTGATGACGATGTTCGACGGTCGCACCCTCCTCTCACGCCAAGTGGTCGAAGAAGTTTCCAACTACTTCCCCGAGCAAATCTATCGCACGATGATCCCGCGCTCGATCCGCATCGGCGAGGCCCCCAGCCACGGGAAATCCATCTTCGAGCACGACCCCAGCGGACCCGGCGCCCAAGCCTACGGCAAACTCGCCGATGAATTCCTCACCCGCCACTCGGTCTGCGGCCCCCTGCTGGCGAAGTCGGCGCTCCCTTAAAGAAGCCATCTCTTGATATGGCTGGAACTTTTTGTTCCAAGTTTTGAGATGGCAAAGCGTAAGCAACTTCATCTTTTGTATCTTGCTTCTTGAGGTCTTGCGTCATCTCTAGGTAAAGCAACGCAGCCCGCGGCGCCAAAGCCATAACCGCAAACACCCGCAGGCAAGATGCTACTTCTTCGCCCTTTTCACTTTCTGCTTTTCTTCACTCCCCCTCACCAAGCCTCATTACCGCGGCTATCGTAGGGCAGCCACAGCAAAGCAACTTTGCCAACCTTCACATCGGTCTTGGTCGGTTTGATCGATTCGATTTCCAAAACTAAAGTAGCTGGATCATAGGAGCCCGAAATTTTCGCAATCTCCTCTTCCATTTCCGCCTGCAGCGTTTGCAACTCGCCAGCGATGCCCGCCACCTTGGCATCAGCATTCGCGACATCCTGATGCTGTTTGTACGCACTGCTGGCTTTGCTGATCGCCGTGCTCCCGCGCGTAAGAGACCCTAGTCCCGCCTTACGCCCAAGCAAACCACCCAACAATCCCCCAAGCATCGACACACCAGCCTGCATCTTTGCGGCATTGGCCTCAGCTTTTTCCTTCGCCAATTGCACTTCGGCACTGCGCATCCTGCTTTCCAAGGCCGCAATTTTTTTCGTCGCCGCCGCACGCACTTTTTCCACTGCCGCATCGCGCGCCTCACGCGCCTGATGAACCAGACCCGCACGGAAATCCGCCTCGCTCTCGCCCAACTTCGACCACGCCTTGAGCGCCGCGCAGCTGAACACATCCGCACGCTCATTGCGATACATCCACTCGGCAAAGTCCTTCTCGACCTGCTTGTAGTTCACCGCATTCATCGCATAGCCCGGCAGTTCATCAAATCCCGCACCCATCGCCGGATCGGGCGAAAACACGGACAGCGCTACATCAACATTCGATTCCCAATCAATGCCCTGAGCACCGATCGGATTCACGAAATTGACCGCACGGCTACCATCCACTCCCATCTTGGCCGAGGAGAAATGTACCGTACCTTGACGCAACAAATGCGGACGATACACGACATCCTCACCACCACCTGCCGCCGGCACAAACAACTCGTTCACGCCCGCGCCCAACACCGGACGCTGACCCTTGCTCAACACCTGGGCCGTCGCAGACTGCGGCATGGCCATCGGATTCGACGCGCCATCCGTGACCGCAGGTACGCTCACAAACGCCGCACGCTTAGGGTCCATCAGCGCCTTGATCTGCCCCCGCGTCAGCGGACCTGTCAGATAACTCATCACCCATCGCACATGGAACACCATCGGCCCGCTTTCATGGACATTGTTCATGAGAAAAATCCGATTGCCCAAGCCTGAGATGTATCGCTCCATCGACGCCCGATCAAACTTCGCGTTCTGCGATCCCGCCGCGCCTTCAAGCCCGTCGAGAACACGCATCTTGTCGCGTTCGGTTTGCAAACGCCCCAAAAACCAAGTGCCAATGTTTGAAAGCGCCTTGTAATCGAGGTCCACCGGATTCTGCGTTGCCAATAAACACCCCAATCCAAACGCACGGCCTTGCTTGAGCAGCGTCATCATCGGCCGCTTCGATGGCGGATTCGCACTCGGCGGCAGATAGCCGAAAATTTCATCCATGTAGAGCAAGGCACGCAGCGAAGTCGTTCCATTCTGCGCACGCATCCAACCCAGCATCTGGTTCATCAGCAGACTCACAAAAAACATCCGCTCGGCATCACCAAGGTGGGCGATTGAAAATATCGAGATCCGCGGCTTACCCGCCGGTGTGTGTAGCATGCTCGAAATGTCGAGCGGCGGACCTTCCAACCATGTCGCAAAACCTGGCGATGCCAGCAAGTTGTTGAACTTCAAGGCCAGCGCCTGACGCGACTTCTCCGGGAAAAACGACTCAATGTCGATGATGCCAACCTTGTCGAATGCCGGCTTCTGGATATGCCGCACCAAGGACTCAAGCGTGATGTCCTGCCCTCCCGCCCAGGCTTTTTGGAAAATGGTCGATAACAAAACCGCCTCAGGACTTTTGATCGGATCCGCCGTCACACCCACCAAGGAAAGCAATGACGAAACAGTGCTCTCCACACGCTCACCAAACAACTCACCATCATCAACAATCTCAAACGACGGCGCCTCAAGCGATGCAAGAATCGACACCGGTATCCCCGCCTTGCTGCCGGGAGTGAAAATATTCACATCCACTTTTTCACGGAACCTCGCAATGCGGCCTTCGTCCTGACCCCACTCACCCAAGCCCTTCTTCCAGATCGCCGCGGTCTTCTCCGCATGTTCGTCGGGCGAAATGCCTTTTTTCGCCGCATCGTCTTCGTTGATCCATGGACGAAAACTCGCCGCATCCAAGGATGGAAACGCGAGCAGCAAATTTGAAATGTCACCTTTCGGATCAATCACGATCGCCGGGATGCCATCCATCGCCGCTTCTTCGAGCAAAGCAAGGCAAAGGCCGGTCTTACCCGATCCGGTCATGCCCAGCACGACCCCGTGCGTCACCAGATCCTTGGAATCATAGAGCACCAGACCATCTTCGACCTTCTTCGCCTCGAGATCGTATTCGCGCCCCAAATAAAATTGGCCAAGCTTTTCGTATTGCTCAGGTGATATGTTCATATCACTGACATCCTGCGAAGCCGTCGGAAAAACTCCAGCCAGAACATCACGAAAAAGGTCAGTCGCCCGCCTTTCAAGACTCGTCACTGGGTTTCCACATTCTCGTCCAGCACCTCATCATCCTCCTCCACCGGCAATGCAGGGATTGCACCCCCATCACCGGAGCCGGAAAAATTGGCATCCGTCTGCGGCACGGCATCACCACCCTCGGTCACGTCATCCACGGGCAAGGCCCGAATCACCCCACGACCATCGGACTCAACATTCACCGAGTCTTCCAAACTCTCGCCTTCTTCATTGCCCTCAGCATCATCCACCTTCGGCAACAACACCGGCGCCACTTGCTCAACCGCTTCGCCCGTTTCCTCATTCACCACCACCAAAGCTTTCTTTGGCGGTTCGATGATCTCCTTGATGTCACCTTTGATACCTTGGAAAAATTTCTGCACCATCGGAGCAGCCATCCGACCACCCGATACGCCCTCACCCGGCCTGCCTTCGTAAAGAACTGCAAAGGCATAACGCGGATTTGCCCGCGGCATGAATCCCGCAAACCACGCGAGCCGCTGGTTTTTCGACTTCGGCCCCCACTGCGCTGTGCCGGTCTTGCCACACAATTCGGCATAACCAAGCCCCGCGCTGCGACCGGTGCCACCACCGGCATTGACCACATCTGACATGCCCTGATGCACCACCTGCACGGCATTCTCACTCAAGCCCAAGGTGTTCTTGCGCTCCGGCACCGGCGCCTGCACCACTCGCCCACGCGTGTCCTGCACTTGCGAGATCAAGCGCATCTTCGGCAAAGCCCCACCATTCGCGATCCCCGCCATGGCCTGCGCAACCTGCAGCGGCGATGCCAACAAACTCCCCTGTCCAATCGAAAGGTTGGCCGTGTCGCCATCGAGAATGCGCCGCTTCTCATGCTTCAACATCCACTCGTCATTCGGCACCAAACCCGGCGTCTCACCAATCAATGGCAATCCGGTCTTCTCACCAAATCCCAATCTCCGCGCCAAAGTCAGAAACGAGGTCGGCCCGATGTCGATGCCAACCTGATAGAACCAAGTGTTGCATGATCTCGCGATCGCGCGCTTCACATTGATGCTACCCTCGGGCCCGCGACTCCAGTTCTTGAAAACCGTGCGGCCAATGCTGATCGCCGCCGGGCAATAAATCGTCGAGTCCTCCGTCACCACGCCATTGTTGAGAGCCACCAAGGCAACAATCGGTTTGAAAGAAGAAGCAGGCGGATAGGCCGATTGAAATGCCCTTCCAAACAAAGGCTGAGAAGGGTCTTCCTGCAGTTGTTTGAACGCCTCGGTGCTGATCCCCGGAATAAAGCTGTTCAAATCAAAAGTCGGACGCGACGCCATTACCAGCACCTCTCCGGTCACGACATCGACCACCACGAAAGCACCGCGCTTGCAGCCGCCGCGCAAAATCTTTTCCGCAAGCCGCTGCCATTTCAGATCGATCGTCGTCACCAGTGTACCACCCGGCCGCGGACGCTTGACCTGCTCCTCCAGCAACTTGTTGCCGTTCTCGTCGAACAACAGCTTCTTCATGCCCGCCTCACCGGTGAGCTGCGCATTGTAAATTTTCTCCAAACCCGAGCGCCCTTCCGACTCTTCCCACAATGGCTCGTTGAAGTTGATCGGCCCCGTCGGCAACTTGCCCACACTGCCTGCATAACCGATCACATGCGCCGCCAAATCACCCTCGGGGTAATGGCGACGATACAAAGGATTGAGCACCACTCCGCTCGGCAACTTACTCTCCAGCGACATCGCCTCCTTCTCGGCAATCTGCCCGCTCACCAACAAGGGCAACCAACGCCGATGAAGATAATGATCGTAAAGTTCATCATCAGTCTTGGGCTCGAGATCCTTGCGCGTTTCTGCCAAGGCATTCAACCGAGTCCGCGCCCAGTCGATGACAAACGCGCGATCCGCTTTTTCAAACTGACGAAACTGCAGCGCAATCTGGTATGCCACGGCATTCTGCGCCAGCGGTTCGCCATTGCGATCGACGATCATGCCACGCGGCGCTGGGATCTTGAGTGTGATGGCCCGCGCGTCCTTGCGCGTCATGATCGCACCATCGGATGGTCCCTTAGGCACCGCCCCAATCTCCGCCGCCGTGTTGGTTTCCGTTTTGGCATGCACCGCCGAAACGAGCCACAGGCTAGCGAGTAGCCATCCTTTGAAAATCAATGCACGGACCATGTGTTGCGTGCGAAATTAACCCCAGCATCCCCCAACCTGCAATGTCCAATCCCGCTCCCCATTTTGCGATCACCCAAGCCCCGGCCTTGCCGTGCGCCACGCCCCATGCATGATGCCACCAATGACCGATTGGAATTTCATGACCCTGCTGATTGTAGCGACACTCTTCCTCCTCTGGAAATTGGAACTCATCGCGACCCTGCTCAATCTCAAGGCCTTTCCGGAAAAAGTACCGCAGGAACTCACCGGCGTGATGGATGAATCAAAGCTCGAGCTCGGCCGCGATTACCAACGCGTGAATGCAAAACACGATCTCCTCCAATCGGCTGTTTCGCTCACCGCTTTGCTTGTCTTCTGGTTCGCCGGTGGATTCGGTTGGCTCGACACATTCGCCCGCTCACTCACCAACTCGGATCTCAGCGCTGGCCTGATCTTTCTCTCGGCATTTTTCTTCGGCCAATCGCTGCTCTCACTGCCCTTCTCGATCTACGAAACCTTCGTGATCGAAAACCGCTTCGGCTTCAACCGCTCCACC
Organism: Verrucomicrobiaceae bacterium; assembly: GCA_029977225.1. Lineage (GTDB taxonomy): Bacteria > Verrucomicrobiota > Verrucomicrobiia > Verrucomicrobiales > Akkermansiaceae > Luteolibacter. The sequence goes on from JAPOLH010000016.1 coordinate 16,505, forward strand.
CCCGCGACCTTCATCACCGATCACCTCAAGGGCCTCGTCCTCGCCGCTCTCATCGGCCTGCCACTCGCCGCCGCCGTACTCTGGATCTTCAACCGCGTGCCCAACGCATGGCTCTGGGCATGGATCCTTCTCACCCTCGCGCAGCTCATCCTCACCTGGCTCGCACCCACCTACATCATGCCGCTCTTCAACAAGTTCACCCCCATGCCCGAGGGTGAGCTGAAGTCGGAAATCGAATCGCTCGGCAACCGCTGCGGATTCCCTGTGAAGGATGTTTTCGTCATGGATGGCTCAAAGCGCTCGACCAAGGCCAATGCGTTCTTCACCGGCTTTGGAAAAAATCGCAAGATCGCCCTCTTCGACACGCTCATCGAAAAAAGCACCACGCCCGAACTCATCGCCGTGCTCGCCCACGAAATAGGCCACTTCCGCCGCGGCCACATCAAGCAACGCCTGGCCGCCGGCATCATCCAGACCGCCGCGATCTTTTTCCTCATCGGCCTCGCGACCAACCCCCAAGGCCACTTCGCCCGACTCCTCTTCGATGCCTTTGGCGTCACCACGATCTCCCCCCATGTCGGCCTCGTGCTCTTTTCCATTCTCTTCGAACCAGCCGGAAAAATCCTCTCGGTCATCCTCAACGCTTGGTCACGCCGCCACGAATTCGAAGCCGACGACTTCGCCAAACAACACACCGGCGACGCCACTCCCCTCGCCACCGCCCTCACCAAAATGACCGCCGACCACCTTTCCCACCCCTCACCCCACCCACTGCGCGTCTGGCTCGACTACTCCTGCACCCGATGATGCCGAGATCCAGAGCAGTGATCACCGATGTTCTGAAACGGCTGAATGAAAGGTGATACCAGGCAAAATGCCAGTGCGCCCAATCAGCCATCGGCCTTGATGTGACCAAGCACCTCGACCTTCACAGGGGCAACACCACGCCTGGCAAAGCCCAACCGTTCAGCCGAGCCGATCGTCAAGTCGATGATGCGTCCGCGTGTGTAGGGACCGCGGTCGGTGATGGTCACAATCTCCGACTTGCCGTTGATCTGATTGATGACGCGCACCTTGGTTCCCATCGGTAGGGTCTTGTGAGCTGCCGTCGGGGCTTGGTTGCACAGCCTGCGACCACTTGCCGTGTGTGTGCCACCGTTCGTCTTGATCGAATACCAAGAGGCTTCGCCGTGTTGTACGGATTTGATGGGGAGCCGGGTGCCAGCATCTTTAGCTTCAGCCTTACCCTTACCGGTTGAGGCACAGCTTGGAATGGTGAGCACTCCGAGGAGTGCGATTCCCAACGATTGAATTTTCCGTGTCATGATTTTCGTGTGCTTGGTTTGCCAAGTCACGCTCCTCGAGAGCGCGGGGGGGAAACTTGTAAATGCTTGATAATGAAGGATCAAGCTTAAACGACCGTACACGGATTGACGGCATTTCCCTCTAAATCAGCGAGTTGCAGCCGATGTATTTAAGAAAACTTAACTATTTTTTTAAATATATCCCCGTTCTGAAGGGCAGGCCTGCATTCTGTCTGGCTTGCACCCAAGTGACCCTTTTGCTTTGATCCGCGTCCCTACAAGCCAAGCCGTAACAGCGACCCTCATGTTCTTTCTCACCACCGCCATCGATTACACAAACGGGTCGCCTCATATCGGCCATGCCTATGAAAAAATTCTCGCCGACGTCCTGACTCGCTATCGCCGACTGCGCGGTGACGAGGCTTATTTTCTGACAGGGGTCGATCAACATGGTCAAAAAGTTCAGCAGACCGCTGAAAAGGAAGGCGTCGATCCGGCAACATTCGTGGCAGAGATCACTGAAAGGTTCACTCGGTTATGGGAAACCCTCGGCATCGAATACGATGGCTGGGCCGCAACCACCGATGAGCGCCACAAGAGCAGCGTCCAAACGATTCTTTCGAGCCTTAAGGCCGCCAATCAACTCTACAAAAAATCCCACTCCGGCCACTACTCGGTGCGCCAAGAACAGTTTCTATCCGATCGCGATCGCAATGAATCCGGCGAATTCGGACCCGAATGGGGTGAGGTCGTGGTGATCGAAGAGGAAAATTGGTATTTCAAACTCAGCGAGCATACTGACTGGCTGAAGTCCTACCTCGAGCAAACCGACGACGCGGTCATCCCTGCATTCCGTAAAACGGAATTGCTCAACGCACTCGAGCGCAACCCAGGTACCGACCTGTGCATTTCCCGTCCAAAAGCGAGGCTTCACTGGGGCATTGAGCTGCCATTCGACTCAGACTTCGTGACTTATGTGTGGTTCGACGCGCTGATCAACTATGTCTCTTTCGCCGGATACCAAGCCGCACCCGGGAGTGAACTGCCGGATTTCCAAAAACTCTGGACTGCGAACGAACGGCCCATCCACCTGATCGGCAAGGACATCCTTGTGCCGGCACACGGCATCTACTGGCTCTGCATGCTTCATGCCATGGGATTTGCGGACCATGAAATGCCGCGCCTGCTTGTCCACGGCTGGTGGAACATCCGCGGCGAAAAAATGAGCAAATCGCTTGGCAATATCGTCGACCCAAAACAACTGGCGGAAAACTTTGGAGTCAACGCCCTGCGCTACTACCTCATGCGCGACATCGTCACCGGCAAAGATGCCGACTTCGACCCTTCCCGCCTTGTGATGCTCTACAATACCGAGCTCGCCAACGAGCTTGGGAACCTATGCAACCGCGCACTCAACATGACCCAGCGCTTCACCGCTGGGGTTTTGCATCGCGGCGGCATCCCCACCGAGGATGACCTCGCTCTGCAAAAATCTCTTATCGAGACGACTGGCGATTACTGTCGCGCGATGGATGATTTCAATGTCGCTGCGGCACTCGAAGCCATCAGCCGACATGTAGTCCATTGCAATGGCTACGCGGAGCGCATGAAGCCCTGGGAGCTCAACAAAAACCCAGAAAATCACGCACGCCTCGCAAGCGTGCTCTATCACCTCGCCGAAAGCGTGGCCCACTGCGCCGTGCTGCTTGCCCCGGTCTTGCCTACGGCCATCGAAGGCCTTGCCACCCAACTCAATCTCCCTCAACTCGCCAGCTTGCACCTCGGAGACCTGCGCTGGGGCCTCATTCCCGACTCACACGAAATCGGCAAACCCGCACCGGTTTTCCCTCGCATCGTCACGACTGAAAAGGAGTGAACCGAAGGGCCCTCAACGGGATACGACATTATCCGAGCCGGTGAAGCCAAGTGCCATGTGCCTTGTCTGTGACCCTGTCATTGCCAAATACGCAAACGACACCGCCATGTTCACCCGCCAACACTTTCGTCGCCTACGGCTCGCATGAAACATCCGCCCAAATTCAAAGCGTTCCTCGCAAGCGTCCGCACTCCCAATCTTCCAAGCGTCGCCTGCAATGTCTTCAGCGGAATCGCATTCGCCGCCGTGACTGCGCCAATCACCACATGGCACGCCGCCGCTGCCATCACCTCAGGCGTCTGCCTTTACCTCGCCGGAAACCTGCTGAACGACTGGCACGACCGCGAGTGGGACGCAACCCACCGCCCCGAACGTGCTCTTCCTCAACATATCTTCCAAGCTTCCAGCTACCTGATGCTGGCCATCGCCCTCTGTGGCGCCGCCCTCGTCGCCGCAGCAATCAACACGCGTTCACTCGTCATCGCCATCGTCATCATCGGGCTGATCCTCATTTACACGAAAACTCACAAGGTCTGGAAACTTGCCGTGATTCCGATGGGGTTGTGTCGGTCGCTACTCCCCCTTCTTGGTTTCTCCGCGTGTGCCGCACCGCTTTCAACCAGCAACCAACCGCCCCACGCACTAGTACTTTTTTCCATCAGTTTGCTCGTCCACGTCGGCGGACTTTCCCTCATTGCTCGCTTGGAATCATTTGCAAAGCCATCCCCCAAGCTCACGCTTAATGTCTTTTATCCGATTGCCGTGGCATTCACGACACTGGCCGCGCATAGCGGCAAAAACATCGGGTTGAACCATGTCTGGCCTGCCGCACTGCCCTATCTGGCCTGGTCTTTCGTCGCCATTTTCATTTTACGAAAATCCGTTCACTCCGGCGTCTCAATGCTGCTCGCTGGCATTCCATTGATTGATTGGATGTTCCTCATTCCCCTTTCGAAATACGCCGGCACGCAACTTTCGCCTTTGGTCCTGCTGGTACCGCCAGCCGCATGCATCCTCGGGAAATTCCTTCAAAAAATCGTTCCGGCAACCTGATGATCCGGCTTGCCGTTAAACATCCCACCGATTCAAATCTTACCGAATTTCATGACGATCTCTGACAAACAAAACCAGCTGCTCGACGAGCTCGCGCTGTTCAGTGACTGGACCGAGCGATACGAGTATGTCATCGGCCTCGGCAAAAAACTCCCCCCCATGCCGGAAAGCGCGAAAACTCCCGATCACCTCATCAAGGGATGCCAATCGCAGGTCTGGCTCGATGCCTCAATCCATGACGGACGCGTTCACTTCGAAGCGGATTCCGATTCGCTCATCACCAAAGGCATGATCGCACTTTTCGTCCGTGTGCTCAACGAAGAGTCGCCAGATTCCATCCTCACTGCCGACATGAGCTTTATCGACCGCACCGGCCTCAAGGAACACCTTGCGCCCACTCGCGCCAATGCCCTTGGTCTTATGGCATCGCAGATGAAGCAACGCGCCCTCGCTTTCGCATCCCAACAATCCTAAATCACCATGTTTGACTTCTCCTGGTTCTCCGACCCCAACGCCTGGGCCGCCCTCGCGACACTCACCATGCTCGAGATCGTGCTCGGCATCGACAACATCGTCTTCATCTCGATTCTCGTTGATCGCCTCCCTCCGGAAAAACGCCGCGTGGGTCGCATCATCGGCCTCGGACTCGCCATGGTCACACGCCTCGCTCTGCTTGCCGCGATCAAGTGGATGATGGGCCTCAAAACGGTGCTTTTCTCGATCCCCGTTGCCCCCGCCTTCTGGAAAATGATGCCCGAAGCCGCACAAAACGACGGCATACTAGGCATCACAGGCAAAGGCCTCATCCTGCTTGTCGGCGGATTTTTCCTTATCTGGAAATCCACCAAAGAAATCCATCACAAACTCGAAGACGCAGAACACTCAGGAGTGACCGCCAAGGTCTCCAGCTTTGCAGCCATACTCGTGCAAATCGCTCTGATCGACATCATTTTCTCGCTCGACTCGGTCATCACCGCAGCAGGCATGGCCGACCACCTCTCAGTGATGGCCCTGGCAATCGTGATTTCGGTCGTCGTCATGATGATAGCTGCCGGCCCTATCAGTGATTTCGTCTCACGCCATCCATCGGTCAAAATGCTCGCCCTCTCATTCCTGATCCTCATCGGCACGGCGCTCATCGCCGAAGGACTGCATTTCGAGATCCCCAAAGGCTACATCTACTTCGCCATGGCATTCTCGCTCGGCGTCGAACTTCTCAACTTGCGGGTGCGCTCGAAAAAAACCGCACAGGCCGGTGGCGACATCTGATCCGCCAGCACGGTATTTGATTGCATAAAAAATTGCGACCGCCCCCGTGAGGAGGCGATCGCAAATGAAACGCTTCGATTTCAGTCAGCGAAATCAGCCGGGAAGCAGATCTTTCACCGCATCACGCTCTTCCTTGAGCTCGTTGATCGATGCATCGATTTTTGCGCGACTGAAGGCGTCAATCGGCAGCCCCTGTACAACCTCCCACTTGCCATCGCTGATCGTACGGATCGGCATGGAAGCCATCAGTCCTTTCTCGATGCCATAGGAACCATCGGAACAAACAGCAACCGAGTGCCAGTCACCTGCCGGGGTCGGCGTGATGAGGCTCTTGACGGTGTCCATCGCAGCATTCGCAGCCGAAGCGGCCGACGAAGCGCCACGCGCCTTGATGATTGCCGCACCGCGCTGCTGCACAGTGCTGATGAAGTCGCCCTTGAGCCACTCAACGTGGGAGATGACATCGGTCACCGGACGACCGTGGATTTTAGCATTGGTAAAATCAGGATACTGGGTCGCCGAGTGGTTGCCCCAGATGCAAAGGTTGGTAACCTTCGACTGGTGCACGCTTGCTTTCTTGGCAAGTTGGCTTTTGGCGCGGTTTTCATCGAGACGGGTCATCGCAAAGAAACGATCCTTCGGCACACCGTCCGCATTGTTCATCGCAATCAACGCATTCGTGTTGCAGGGATTGCCGACCACAAGGACACGCACGTCATTGGCAGCATTGCGGGCAATCGCCTTGCCTTGACCGGTGAAAATTTTGCCGTTGATGCCAAGCAGATCACCACGCTCCATCCCCGCTTTGCGAGGCACAGAGCCAACAAGCAAGGCCCAGTTGGTGCCCTTGAAACCTTCATTAAGATCCGATGTGCCCACCATATCGTTGAGCAACGGGAAAGCGCAGTCATCAAGCTCCATCATTACACCTTCGAGCGCGCCCATGCCGGGCTCGATTTCGATGAGGCGCAGGTTCACGGGTTGATCCGGGCCAAATACGAAGCCGGATGCGATGCGGAAAAGTAGCGCGTAGCCGATCTGGCCTGCGGCACCGGTGACTGATACTGTGATGGGTGTCTTCATGTGTTGGTTTGGAAAGGGCGCGACTTTATGCCCCACCTCCCCGATTGGTCAACCGACAAGCGATTTGCTGCCGATTTTTCCCATCATTGAAGCGCCGGAGCACCCATCCGCCGATTGCGCTTTGCAGCCAGCCGGGCATGCCTTAAATCCCCTGCATCATGAGTGACATCGTTATTCTATTCTCCGGACAAGGGGCCCAAAAAACCGGCATGGGCAAGGACTTCATCGAATCATCTGAGACTGCCCGCCAAATGGCCGTGGCGGCGGACAGAGCACTCGGATTTTCGATTTCCAAAATCATGACCGAAGGGCCCGAGGAGGAACTCACCAAAACCTCGCATTGCCAACCCGCGCTCTACCTTCACGGTCTCATGGCTCTCGCCCTGCTGCGCGAAAAAGTCCCGAGCCTTAAGCCCGTCGCCGCTGCAGGACTCTCGCTCGGCGAATTCACCGCCCACGCCGCAGCCGGTACTTTCAGTTTCGAAGACGGACTTAAAATTGTCGGCAAACGCGGCGCACTGATGGAGCAAGCCTGCCTTGCCACCGAAGGCTCGATGGCCGCACTCATCGGTGGCGATGAGGCCCAAGTCCGCGAACTCGCCAAAGCCGCCGATGTCGATGTCGCCAACCTCAACGCCCCAGGTCAAATCGTACTCTCCGGAAGCGTGGCCGGCATCGACGACGCGATCGCCAAAGCGAAAGACTTCGGCATCCGTCGCGCCATCAAACTTAATGTCGCCGGCGCCTACCACTCCCGCCTCATGCAGTCGGCACAAGACGCACTCGCACCCGAACTCATCGCCGTGCCGATGCAAGCACCCACCATCCCAGTGGTCTGCAACTTCGCTGCCAAAGCCGTGACCGAGCCAAACGAAATCCGCTCGATGCTCGAAAAACAAGTTACCGGCTCGGTCCGCTGGACGGAATCCATCCAAACCCTCATCGGCATGGGCCATCGCCATTTCATCGAACTCGGGCCCGGCAAGGTCATTGCCGGACTCGTCGCCAAAATCGACAAAGACGCCACCGTGATCTCGATCGAAGACCTCCCAAGCCTCGAAGCCGCCGTGCAGCAAATCGCCTGATCGAATGAAAATTTTCACTCATTTGAAAAAAGGGATTGCCTCCAACCAAAGTGCCTCCTAGTTTCCCGCCCACCCGAACGGGATGGAGCGGTAGCTCAGTTGGTTAGAGCGCCAGCCTGTCACGTTGGAGGTCGCGGGTTCGAGCCCCGTCCGCTCCGCCATCCCCGTTCGTGAATCAACCTCGCCCCACAAGGGCGGGGTTTTTTCGTAGCAGTGATGACCGGTGGCTGCTCGTACCTCTTCTTCCTTCGCTCTTCTTACCACCGCTGAATCATATTCTGCTTCAAGTTTGAGCAGCGCCTGAAACTGCCACGTCTTCATCTTGCGTCTTCAAGTCCTCCGTCTCCCCCACCAACTCACGCAAAACCTTGCGTTCTGCGGGTTTCCACCCTTTCATGCCGTCCCATGCCTACTGTCGCCATCGTCGGCCGCCCGAATGTCGGGAAATCCGCGCTCTTCAACCGCCTCGCCGGTCGCAAGATCGCCATCGTGCACGACCAACCCGGCGTCACCCGCGACCGCATCAGCGCACCATCAAAGGCAACCGCCCACCCCTGCACCATCATCGACACCGGTGGCATCGGCGGCAACATCGAGGATGGCTTCGACGCTCAAGTGGCCATCGAGGCAGACATCGCGATGCAAACAGCCGACCTCATCCTCTTCGTGGTCGATGCTCACGACGGTCTCACCGCGGTCGACCAATCCATCGCCCAAAAACTCCGCAAGGCCAGCCCTCCGGTCATGCTTGTCCTCAACAAGGTCGATGACCCAAAGCACGAATCGGCATTCGCGGATTTCGCCCGACTTGGTTTTTCAAAAGTCCTATTCGTCTCCGCCGAACACGGACGCAACTTCGGCCGTCTCTGCGATGAAATCGACGCGGTGATCGCCCCACTCGCCGAGGAAACCGAAGCCATGGCCGAGGTCGCCGAAACCGAAGGCATCAAAATCGCCATCGTCGGCAAACCGAATGCCGGTAAATCCTCACTCGCCAACGCCATTCTCAAGGACGAACGCACGATCGTTTCCGACATTGCCGGCACCACGCGCGATGCAATCGATCTACCCTGCTCGTTCCAAGGTGAAAACTTCACGCTCATCGACACCGCCGGACTCCGCCAGCGAGGCAAGCGCGACAACTCGGTCGAAGTTTTTTCCGCAATGCGCACCGAAAAAGCCATCCGTCGCGCCGACCTCTGCGTGCTGGTCGTCGACGTCGCCGCCGGCATCTCGGCTCA
>JAPOLH010000017.1 GCA_029977225.1 Verrucomicrobiaceae bacterium
AGAGAAAGATGAGAACAGGATCGATAATGCAATCGGTTTGAAGATTCTCCTAGTGCTTCCTGAATTCCGAGTTGGCATGACTAGTCCGAGCATTTAGCGTTGCTTTAGTAAATGTCTGCAAAGTCAAATTTCCACTTCACCGGCATCTGCGGCACGGCCATGGGAGCTGTTGCCGCCGCCATGAAACAACGCGGATTCACCGTCACGGGATCAGACGCAAATGTCTACCCGCCGATGTCGGACTTTCTTCGCGACCAAGGCATAAGCATCAGTGAAGGCTATGATGAAAAAAATATTCCTGCTGATACGGATGTGGTCATCATCGGCAATGCGATTTCCCGCGGCAATCCGGAAGCAGAGACAGCACTCGAGCGCAAACTTCTCTATCATTCTCTGCCCGAGGTGATGAAGGAGTATTTCCTGCGTGGAAAAAGAAACTTCATTGTCTCCGGCACCCATGGAAAAACAACCACCGCCTCGATGCTCGCATGGCTGCTGGAGAGCGCTGGGAAAAACCCCGGCTTCATGATTGGCGGGCTGCCAAAAAACCTTGGTTGTGGGGCGCGTTTCACTGATTCGGAATTCACTGTTCTCGAAGGTGACGAATACGACACCGCTTTCTTCGACAAGCGTTCTAAATTCCTTCATTACCTTCCGGAATGCGTGGTTATCAACAACATCGAGTTTGATCACGCGGACATCTATTCCTCGCTAGAGGAAATCAAGCTCACCTTCCGCCGCCTGCTCAACATTGTGCCACGTACTGGCATGGCATTCATCAACGGTGATGATCCAAACTGTCTGCAGGTCGCCGCACAAGCGCCATGCCCAATCACAACTGTTGGATTCTCGGAAAATTGCAGTCTACGCGTCGAAAATGTAAGATACGATGAGCATCGTAGTTCATTTACCCTTGGCGGCATGCCATGCTCGGTTCAAATGACCGGTGAGTTTAATGTCCGCAACGCCGCGATGGCCGCGGCCGCCGCTAGCTTCGCCGGATTGAAGCCAAGCGAAATTCTGGCAGGACTAGAATCCTTTGATGGGGTCGCTCGACGCCAGGAACTCAAGGGCGAGGTCAACGGCATCAAGGTAATCGACGATTTCGCTCATCACCCGACAGCGATTCGCTTGGCTATTCAAAGCCTGCGCCAACGCCACCCAGGGGCAAGGCTTTGGGTTCTTTTCGAGCCAAGATCCAACACCACGCGCCGTGCGGTTTTCCAACAGCCGCTTGCCGAATCACTCGCTCTCGCCGACATCTCCCTCGTCGCGCCGATCCCCGACCTGCACAAAATCCCCGAAAACGATCGCCTCAACCCCGAACAACTCGCTGTGGACATTGCTCGCCTGGGCGGTTTTGGCAGCTGCATGCCCGATCTGGAGTCGATGATCGAACGCGTCAAAACAGAAGCCCGAGCGGGGGATGTGATCGCAGTCCTATCGAACGGCGGCTTTGGTGGAATCCATGGCAAACTACTGGCAGCCCTGGCCTGAACTCAACGCCAAGCCCCTTGTTTTCATGCCTTGCACACTTATCGGATTCAAATCACCTGCGGATGGTCGTTGACGCCGCCAGTAATTATCTCCATTCTGCGCCCACGCTTCCATACAGGAATTTATCCCACCACCCGAACCAATGATAAAGATCAGTCGCCTCCTTACCACCGCGCTCGCGGCAGTATTAGTCTCGGCAGCCAGTGCCGCCGACAAGGTCAACATCGCCACCGTCGATATGCAGGAGCTGTTCAAACAGTACTACCGCACCAACGAGGCACAAAAGCAGATCAACGTTGAGCGCGCCCGCATTCAAAAGGACAACAACGAGCGCCTCTCGCGCATTCGTGAGCTTGAAACCAGTCTCGGCAACCTTCGCAAGCAGCTCGACGATCCAGCGATCAACGACTCGAAGAAGCAGACCCTTTTCAAAGAATTTCAAACCAAGCAACAAGAGGGTGTCGCACTCGACCGCGAGCGCCGTGAATATCTTCAACGCCGCAATCAGGCACTGAACGAAAAGATGGTTCAGCGCATGAAGGGCATCCTTGAAGAGATCCGCAAACTTGTCGAGGAGCAGGCCAAAAAAGACGACTATGACTATGTCTTTGATAAATCTGGTCTCAGCACATCTCAAGTACCATTGCTTCTCTACACCAAGGACGCCACCGACATTACCGCCGTTCTACTCAAGGACCTAAACAAGGATGCTCCTGCGGAATCGCTCAAGAAAGACGATGCCCCGAAGAGTAAAGAGAAGTAATACCGGAGCCTGAAAATTGGCCAATCATCTCACGCTTTCCGAGCTCGCCCGTTGGGTCGATGGTGACATCGTCCGGGGCGGGCTCGATTCGTCTTACATCGGCATGGCGGCTCTTGATGCCGCCGGCCCGGGCGATGTGAGTTTTCTCGGTAACGAAAAATATCACGGGCAATTTCTCAATTCAAAAGCTGGCGCGGTCATCGTGCCACGTGGCGAAACCGGTGGTCCGCCTGAAATGGCACTCATCGCGGTGGAAAATCCAACACTGGCGTTCTCGGTAGTCGTTCGCCACTTCGCTGCGGCCACGCGCCGCTTCATTCCCAGCATTCACCCGTCCGCCAGCATCGATCCCGCAGCGCGGCTTAATCTAGAAAAAGTGCGAATCCATGCCGGCGCGGTCATCATGGCTGGCGCCAGCATTGGCGACGGAACCGAGATCGGAGCCAACAGCGTGGTCGGCGAGGATGTCATCATCGGCAACGACTGTCATATCATGTCAAATGTTGCGATCCGCGAGCGCTGCGTGATTGGCAATCGGGTGCATCTTCAGCCCGGGGCAATCATTGGCTCGGACGGATTCGGCTACGAACTTTCGCAAGGCCGCCATGTAAAGGTCGACCAAGTGGGCATCGTAGAAATCGGCGATGATGTGGAAATCGGCGCCAACACCACGGTTGATCGCGCGCGTTTTGGCAAAACCGTTGTCGGCGAGGGTACCAAAATCGACAACCTGGTGCAAATCGGCCATAATGCCATCATCGGCAAACACTGCCTCATTGTCGCGCTCACCGGCATCTCTGGTAGCACACGCATCGGCGATTATGTCACCATTGCCGGGCAAGTCGGCACGGTTGGCCACATCACCATTGGAGACAAGGCAACGATCACCGCGCGCGCGGGAGTCACCACCAGCCTGCCTGGCGGTGCCATTTATGCCGGGCGCCCGGCGAAGCCCTTCAACGAGGAAATGAAACTACGCGCCAGCGTGCGACGCCTGCCGAAATTGATCGAGCGAATCAAGAAACTCGAGCAACAACTGTCGCAAGAGCCGGGCGACAAAGCCTGACGCTTGCCCTCGGCCCTGCGGCAGGCTAATACCGGACCGTGCCTGCCAAAGCGAAATCCCCTACCGCTAAATCCGCAGGAATATTTGCGGTGATCGGCAGCGATGAAGGCATGGTGCGTGAAGAAGCGCTCAAGCTGTACAATCAACTCACTGGCGGCGCCGACGATGGCTTCACCCACGAGATCATCGACGGCATTGCTGACAACTCCGACTCGGCATTCGATATCTGCTCCTCTGTGGTTCAGGCACTGCAGACACTTCCCATGTTTGGCGGTGACAAGGTCGTTTGGCTTCGCAATGCGAATTTTTTCAGCGACTCGGTCACCGGCCGTTCGCAGCGCACGGAGTCTGGCGTGCAGAACCTGCAGGCCGCCCTTGAGTCAGGGGTGCCTGCGAGCGTGAAGTTTCTACTCACCGCGCAAGGCATCGATAAACGCCGCTCGTTCTGGAAATTTATCGAAAAATCCGCCGAGGTTCACATCCACGACCGGATCGACACCAATCGCGAGGGTTGGCAGGAACAGGTGGCGTCACTTGTCGCCGATATGGCGGACAAGCTTGGATTGGAATTTGAAGACGAAGCACTCGAGCTCTTTGTCATGCTTGCCGGTGAGCAGTCGCAGCAAATTCGCAGCGAACTCGAAAAACTCGATCTTTATCTAGGCGCGCAACGCCGCACGGTCACTACCACTGACGTGCACCAGCTGGTCCCTTTGAGTCGCGAGGCTGCAGTTTTCGAAACCGGACGCGCGATCCAGCGCGGCGATGCCTCGCATGCGATTCAACTCATCGATCACCTGCTCGAAGCCGATGAGTCCGCCATCGGCATCATGCGCGCATCCATCATCGGCGTGGTACGCAACCTTTTTCTCGCACGCCTGATCATCGATTCGTTCAAAGTGTCGACATCAAACTACAACTCATTTGCCGCCGCATTGAACCGCCTGCCGGAAATGGACCGTGAATGGCTGCCTCGCAAAAAAGACGGCTCGGGTGTGAATGTTTACCCAATCTTTCTAGCGGCCGAACACGCAAAGCATTTTGAGCTGGATAGCTTGCGACACATCATGGAAGCGACACTCAAGGCCGACCAATCACTGGTCACCACCGGTCTCGACCACCGGCTCATCCTCCATCGACTCGTTGTGGAAATTTCTGCCGCAAGAAAAGGCACGCAAAAATTCCGCTGATCCACATCATTTCCCAAAATCGTGAAAACCCTCTTGATTACCATTATCATTGGCCTCGCGGCAGGGTTGCTCGGTGCGCTTTGCGGCGTTGGCGGCGGCATTTTGATGGTGCCCGCATTTGTCGGCCTACTCGGCCATAATCACAAACAGGCCGTGGCGACATCACTGGCGGTGATCATTGTCACGGCGATCGCTGCAACCGCTAACAACGCCCGCACACCGGGCTTGATCGATTGGAAAGTCGCGATCATTGCCGCTGTTGCCTCGGCATTAGCCGCTTGGTTTGGCAGTGACCTGATGCGCTCACTTTCCAATCCCATGTTGACCCGCATCTTCGGCTGCCTACTACTGGCATTCGGAGCGCGTATGCTTTGGAAGGGCTGAATAAATCCGCTGGGCGGCAGAAAATTTTGAACGCCCGATGTAAGCAGTTTCACTGATACGCATCGGGCGAGTTCCGCAACGATTTCTCCATGCGTTCAGGCGCGATCTGAGCGAAGGTGCCAGACGAACAATCACATGCGGCAACACGCCGACGGCCAATGGGTGGCCCGGATTGTCGCGCACATTTTAATTTCATGAAGAAACTCATCATTGCCGCCAACCTTGGCCGGATTCGCGTGCTGAAATACCGCGAGGCAGGGCTTGATCCGATTGATCAGGAGCACTTGCTGGAAGAGCCCACTGAATCAGGCAAGGAACATGTGCTATCAGTTCAAGAGTGGGTCACCGACAAGGCCGGAAGGTTTAGCCAAGGCAATGCCGTCGGCGTCGAAGGTGGCATGTCTTACGGAGAAGAACACGAACTCAAGGACGAGATCGAGCGCAACGCCATGCGGCGCGTTGCTTCACGCATCGGTGAAATCGTTCGCGAGGAAGATCATCCGATCTGGGTACTTGCGGCGCCGCGTTCGATCCTGCCGCGCCTGGAAAGCATGCTGCCGGTGGATGCGCGCCAATCACTTGAATACACGGTGAGTTCTGACCTCACGCGCTGTCCACTGCCGGAGATGGAGGAACGCTTCCTTTAAGGTTCCCACAAGTTTTGCGTCACGCATGACTGGCGGGCGCGGCGTGATTTTTTCACAAACCCCAACACACGATCGGCGATACATTTGGATGCACCACGAAGAAAAACTCCATGACCCTTGGCTTGTTGCCGCATGGCCGGGCATGAGCGGTGTCGCCATCAGTGCGGGTTATTACCTGATGGCGAAACTTGGCATGCACTTGCTCATCGAGTTTCCGGCGGCCGAGTTTTTCGATCTCGAAAACATCGAGGTCAAAAACGGACTCATCGTCAGCCGCCGGCTTCCACGCAGCAGGCTGTTTCTTTGGAACGATCCAAACAAGCAACACGACCTGATCGTCTTTATCGGCGAGGCCCAACCGCCGGTGAAGGGGGCCGCCTTTTGCCGACGATTGATCGATGAAGCTAAACTGCTGGGTGTCACACGCGTTTTTACATTTGCCGCGATGGCCACGCAGATGCGCCCAAAAAATCCCTCGCGCGTCTTCGGCGCAGCAATCGAACAAGACACGCTGGCACAATTCAAACAGCTCGACCTCAACCTGCTCGAAAGCGGAACCATCAGCGGACTCAACGGCGTGTTGCTCGGGATGGCTGCCGGCAGCGGCTTGGCGGGCGGCTGTCTGCTTGGCGAAATTCCCCATGTATTTTCACAGATTCCATTCCCCAAGGCATCGCTCGCCGTACTCGAATTCTTCAGTGTCATGGTGGACATCGAACTCGACCTCAGCGAGCTGCAAACCCACGCGAATAATGTCGAAAAAACCCTTGAAGACTTCCTCATCCGGATGGAACACACAGTGGAAAATATTGAACCCGAGAAAAGGCATGCTCTAACGGCATCACCCGAAAACAATCCGACCCGTCTGGGCCCGAAGGAACGGCAGGAAATCGAAGGACTTTTTCAAGCGGCCATTGACGACAGATCCCGCGCTTACGAACTCAAACAGCAACTCGACCAACTCGGCGTCTTCAGTGAATACGAAGACCGCTTTCTCGATCTTTTTAAGGAACCCTGAAGCCAAGCATTTTTCTTGTAACCATGACCACAGCATACAGAGTAATTACTTATACCTCATGAACCGCATTCTTCTCGTCGACGATCATCCCCTGCTTCGCGAGGGGCTGACCCGCCTGATCTCAAATGAGTCAGGAATGACGATTTGCGGCACCGCAGGATCCGTTCAGGAAGCGTTAGCCGTGGTGGAGACTGAAAAGCCCGACCTCGTCATTACCGATCTCACGCTGCCTGGTCGCAACGGGCTCGAACTCATCAAGGACCTTGGCGCCACCCACCCGGAGATTCCGACCATCGTACTTTCGATGCACGATGAGTTGTTTTACGCCGAGCGAGTTTTGCGGGCTGGCGGGCGTGGCTATGTAATGAAGGATTCGGCGCCGGAGCACCTGCTTAAAGCCATCCGCACCGTGCTCGATGGCGGAGTGTTCGCCAGCCCCACCGTAACCACCCATTTCCTCCAGACTCTCTCGCCTGGCAAACCACAATCCAAACCAAGCTTTCCACTTGAGCGTCTCACCGATCGCGAAATGGAGGTCTTCGAATTGATCGGCAATGCGAAGAGCAATCACGACATCGCCTGCCGCCTCGGCATCAGCCCACGCACACTTGATGCCCATCGCGCGCACATCCGCGAAAAACTCGGCTTGGGTGATGGCAATGAGCTGACCCGATATGCAATTCGGTGGGTCGAAATTGGTATGATCGAGAGGTAGGCCAAGCGAATTGACATCTGCGTACTTTACGAAGAATTCGCTGCGCCAAAAACGCAAATCGAATTCGCAGCCCCACCGATTTTCGAAAGCAATTTAGCGATTATGGTTCACCATATGAGGGCGTTAAGAATCCCACAGCTGGCATTGCTCATTGCGACAATGGCAATGAGCAATGCTTGCAGAGAGGAAAGCGCGCGCACTTCGAGGGGGCTAAAACTTCCCGAAGGCGACGAGGAAAAGGGACGTCAGGCATTTCAGGATATGAAATGTCATCACTGTCACAGTATTGCCGGGGTTGATATGCCGAAGCCGACTGCCGCCGCAGAGACGCAGTTTGAGCTGGGTGGCGAAGTACGGCATGTGAAGTCCTATGGCGAGCTCGTCACTGCCATCATCCAACCTCAACACGGAATCGCGCCCGCTTATGCGACTCAGGCAAATCGGCAGGTTGGCGGAACCACCCCCTCACCGATGCCCTCTTTCAATGATTCGATGACCGTCTCCCAGTTGAACGACATCGTTACTTTTCTCCATTCATGCTACCGCAAGGCCGCACCTCCAGGATCCATTTATCCCTATTACATGCCGTGAAAATTCCATTTTATGATCTCACTTTTCTCCATCAGCACCGCAAAACCAACGGTGCTGTGTTGTCCAATCGCGCAAAGCCTATAGGTAATCCCCCTACGACAGATAAGCATTTTCACGTAGATGCAACAGGGAAAGGCCACAATAGCCAATCTCGAGCGCCAGGCCATAGTGGTCATGTCGTTAGGGTAAGGCAATCAATCAGCGACCCTGCATAGGCCGGCATTCAAAAACTCTCCCCCCAAATCGATCGGGCATGTGCAAGGAACCTCCGATCAAGACTAGCGGCTGTGGCGGATAACTGCCACAGCCGTTCATTTTTTAAGTCCGACTCGACACCTCACAAAGTGGGCGCGATGCCCTTGGCCGCATCAATGAAGCAGGGAAAGAGAGGCTGCCAACCGCTTGCCTGCAGCTTGGCATTCGAGACCCTCTTGTGAGTCCAGCCACGCTTGCGATCAAGATCACGCGGACCACTCGGCGGCATCGGGAGATCAAAAATTTCGCTCAGGCTTCGATAGCATTCGATTTGCGTCAACGGCACGGAGTCAGAAACATTGAACACCGCTTTTTGCACACCAGATGTCGCAAGATGCAAAATCGCCCGCGCCGCGTCATCGCGATGGATCTGATTGAGATATCTTCGACCATCCTCTTCGATCACTGCTTGGCCCGATAAAAATTTCCGCAGAATCACACTGCGCCCCGGTCCGTAAATTCCCGCCAAGCGCGCCACAATGCCACCGGCAGCGAGTGTGATGCGCTCGGCTTCCAACAGCAATCGACCGGTTTCGCGGTCGGGCTCAGTCGGGCTTTCCTCGGTCACCACCGAGCCATCGGTCTGCGAATAAACGGAAGTGCTCGAGGTGAACAAAAACGGAACGCCAGGAAATTTTCCCGTCAGGTTGCGGCAGCCATCGACATACACCCGCTGGTATGCCTCGGCACCACCACGACCGGACGCCGCACAATGAACAATGAAATCAGCGCTCGGCAAATTATCCACCGCCGCGCGGTCCGCCACATCGCAGGCCAGCGATCCCTCACCGCCCGAAAGCGAAAAAGACAAAACCTCCCAGCCCGCCCCACCAAACACGCGCGCCACCGCCGCGCCCAGATACCCATGACCCATCAACAGCAAGCGCATGCCCATGAAATGAAACCTTTCATGCGGCGACACAAGCCGACACTGAGAAAAATCATGATGACTTGAGTTCACCGCCCTTAGCACTTACACTGCCTTGATACCCCTATGAGCCTAGACCCCTACAAGCTCCTTGCCGGGCTGATTTTTGGCACGATCGGCTTGGGGGCATTTTCTTACGGCAGAAAACTCGAATTGTGGCAACCGCGCGCCATCGGGGCCGCCCTGATAGCCTATCTTCACTTCGTTACAAACAGCTGGCTTTTGTGGGGCATCGGCACCGGCCTGACCGTCTTGTTGTGGTTTTATCACCACGAGTAAGCGACGGATTTTACCTTGGCACAAAGGGGTTTTTCCACCCTATTGTGGGGCTGCCCATGCCAACTGAAGCGATCCTCTCCACCGCCCGACAATATCTCGGCGTGGACCCCACCGTACCCATCACGCTCCTCCCCATCAAACGCGGCGCGTCGGGCCGCACGATCGTGCGGGTCAAGGCACCCAACCACGAAACTTTCATCGGCATTCATTGGACCGAAGAACGCGAAGACAATTCGCAGTTCATCCCCGTCGCCCAATTTCTGAAGCAGGCAAAACTCCGCGTGCCCGCCATCATCCACGATCGCTCGCGACATCGGGTCGCCCTCGTCGAGGACCTCGGCGATACCGATCTGCTTTCCTTCAAAGACCAACCCTTCTCCTCGCGCCTTCCGCTCTACCGCTCAGCCTTCGAGCAAGTCGACAGGCTCTTTTACGCCAAAGCCCCCAAGGACTTCCATCTCATGCCGGCCTTCGATGCGCAGCTCTACCGCTGGGAGCAGGAGTATTTCTTCGAGCACCTCGTCGAGGACTACCTCGGCATGGATGCCGAACCGCTGCGCAAAAATCCCGTTTTCAGTTCGCTGGCGGAAAGTCTCGGAACCACCGCCCGCCACCTTGTGCATCGCGACTTCCAATCGCAAAACCTGTTGGTGAAGGATGACAAAATTTGGATGATCGATTTCCAAGGCCTGCGACGCGGCCGCCAAGAATACGATCTCGCCTCGCTGATTTTTGACCCCTATCTCGATCACAGCGCTGACGAACGCGAGGCCCTGCTCGAGCTTTGGGAAGACATTGCTGACGAGCGCCCGGAGGCTTCGCTGTTCAATCAATGCGCCTCCCAACGGCTCATGCAAGCACTTGGCGCCTACGCCAACATCGTGCGCAATCGCGGCGACGAATGGTATCGCCCACACATCGCCACCGCCGCACGCCTGCTCGGCGAAGCCACCGCCAAGACACCTCTCGAGGCCCCGCTCGCACCTGTGCTCGCCGCGATTCCCCAACCGTGAAAATTTTGATCCATCGCCCACTCTGGGTGTTGATTGCCGCACTCGCCGCCTCGCTAGCGTGCTGGAAACAAGTGCCCGGCACCAAGGCCGATCGGATCGCTTTCGAATTCATCGCAGCCAGCGTCATCAACCCACCATGGCTGGTATCCGGCACCGGCAACCATGATGAACCGTGGAGCCTGCAAACATCGGCCGCAAAATCATCCAAAAAACAAATCATTTCGCCCGCCATCATTGCCATCGACGATGACCCGGATGGCGTCTTTCAAAATTTCCCGCCATCGCCGATCGATGTCGCGGTGCTTCTCAACAACCTTCACCGCCTTGGCGAAAAAAAGGCTGCCATCGCCGCAGTTTTCGCATGGGAAGAGCCCGACGCCATCGGCCTCACCGCTCTTGCAAAAACCATTGGCCGTTTCGAATCCGTCACAATGGCAGCGCCACTCAGCCGCGGCACCACCAGCGAGCCGTTGCCTTCGGCATTCCTCCGCGCATCGTTGCCGATGTCCGAGGTAATCGGCGATAGCTCGTTGCTTTCAGTCGTGAATCGCATTGCCGTGCGCGGCACCATTCTCGGTCGCGAAAACACCATGGCAGGATTCCAAAGCCTCGACTCTCAGTCAGAAGAAGGAGCCTCCCCACTCATCGCTCGCTGGGACGACCGCGTGGTCTTCGCCTTTCCGCTCGTCGCCGCCGCACAACAGCTCGGTCTTCCCATCAGCGGCATCAAGGTCCACTGCGGGAGCTCAATCACGCTCAGCCCACAAGGGCCGATTCTTCCCATCGATGCCTTCGGCCGCCCAATTTCCAATGCATCAAAAACATCGGCTCCATTGCCCATCCCTGCTGCCAAGCTGATCGACGCCGATAGAAGTCTGCTGCAGCGCAACCCGCGAGCACCGCTCATCGTGCTCGATACTCGCAGCACCGCCGACCCCGCCACGCTCCGCTTTTCGGAACAAGTCCCACAGGTGGTCTCATCGATTGTTTCCGATGCTGGCACACATCAGGCATTCACCTGCAAACGACTCGATTATCCGCGAGAAATTTCCTTTCTTATAATCCTCGCGCTCATTCTTTCAGCCATATCCACTCTCGCCATTTTCCCAAGAAATGTCATGCTGCTAGCGGTTGCCGGCTTGCTCATATCCGCGCAATTCATTCTCGCATCACTCGCCACCACCTGGCTACCCGGCCTTGCCGCACTTGCTTCCGTAGCCGCGGCATTCATCATCTCACCACTGATCCCCGCCCCCAAAAAGCCATGAACCCGATCGACAAAGCCAACGCACTGATCGAAGCCCTGCCCTACCTTCAGGCATTTCGCGGCAAAACTTTCCTTATCAAAATGGGTGGATCCGCAATGGAAGATCCCGACCTCGTTGCCAAGGTCATGCGCGACATCGTCTTTCTTGAAGTCGCAGGCATTAACCCGATCGTCGTCCATGGCGGCGGGAAATCGATTTCCGCTGCGATGGAAAAGGCCGGGCTTGAAGCAAAATTTGTCGGCGGGTTCCGCGTTACCACCGATGAGGCGATCGACATCGTCGCTCGCGTTCTCTCGGAGGAAATCAACCCGAATCTCGTGCGCATGATCCGCGATTTCGGCGGCAAAGCGGTGGGTATTCCGGGCAACGATGTATTTCTCGGCGAAAAAACCAAGGTCATCGGACCCGATGGCAGCATGGTCGACATCGGCCGCGTTGGCGAAGTCGTCGGCTGCCAACTCGCTCACATGGACGCAGCTCATCAAGCTGGCATCGTGCCGGTCATCTCGCCCCTCGCAGCGGAACTCGCCACCGGCCGCCCCCTCAACATCAATGCCGATCTCGCCGCAGCAGCCCTCGCCAAAGAACTTCGCGTCGCAAAACTCGTCTACCTTTCCGACGTCCCGGGCCTACTCTCCGATCCCAAAGACCCTTCATCGCTCATTCATTCGGTCAACCGCAAGGACGCCGACGCGATGATCGCCGACGGCACGATCTCCGGCGGCATGATCCCAAAAATCCGCAGCGCCATCGACGCCCTCAACGCCGGCGTCCGCAAGGTCCACTTCATCGACGGCCGCCAACCCCACGCGCTCCTGCTCGAAATCTTCACCGATGGCGGCATCGGCACCGAAGTCGTGCGCTGATCAAAAAAGCCAGCTCACTGGCCCCAGGTTTTCACGTCGTCGGCCTGTTTGCCGATGGCAGTAACACCATCGGCACCATCACTCCATACCGCGACTCGGCGACCGTTGAGTGTGACTGCTGTAGTTTCTGCTTTGGTCTTTGCAGAGATTTTCTCGTTATAATCCAGATCCAAAATGATGTTGTATGGCCCACCCCAAGGATCGAACATGCCCGTGATGTCAGCTCCATCTGTAGTGTAAATCAGACCATTCTTGTTGGCCTTGCCTTCCTTGGTGGAGAGAAACTTGATGCCACGGACATTCAAAGGCGTGGCCGCTGTCTCAATTCCCAGAAGAGCCCTCAACAGATCGAGACCTGTCGTCTGATTCGTCTTGAGCGGCGCGGCAGTCGTCGTGTCCGTCGTGCCGACGCTCGGCATGCTTCCATACTCAGTGTAAAAGTTATTCACTGCCGTTTCAATCGCCGTTGCCGCAGCCAAACAGGTGGTCTTCTTTGCTTTCTGAATCATCGAATTAGCCATCGCACTTCCCAAGCCAGCAAGCACCGCGATGATGGCAATGACCACAAGAAGTTCAACGAGAGTAAAACCGCGAGGCGTGTGTGAAGGATGGGCTTTCATGATCAAAAAAATGTCTGTTCCAATTGAAATGATGACTCAGGGCAATGAGCGCAGGTTAGTTGCTGCAGCCTTTGATAAGATAACAATTAGACCCGAGCCACCCGCATCGCAACTGTTTCCTTGATTCGGCCGCTTTGCCGTTGCGGGAGCGCGCGGCTACACGCACAATCCAAGCATGACCCGCAAAACTTTGAGCGACGAGATTATTGCCCAAATGCGGGCGCATCCGTCACGACCGATGACCAAGTCGGACTTAGCCCGCCAGCTCAAGGTGCCCAGCGACCAGCGCGGCGAACTCCGCAAGGCGATCGAAGGCCTTGTCCAAGCCGGCCACATCCAGGAAGGCAAAAAATCCTGCTACCTGCTGCGCACCCAAGGCGGCAACTCGCTCGTCGGCACGCTGAAGTTTCACCCGAAGGGCCACGCGTTTTTTTTCCCCGATGCCACCGACGAATCAAACCTCGCCACCGGCATCGACCTTGCCACGAACTCGCGCATCCACGTCCCCCGCCGCGATTGCGGCACCGCCCTCGATGGAGATCGCGTGATGATTTCCCTCGCCAAACCCAGCCCCAAACGCCTCCCACGCACCCGCGGCGAGCTATTCCCAACGCAGCCCGATGAAATCCGCGGCCGCGTCGAAAAAGTCCTCGCCCGCAGGTCGGGTCGCCTCGTCGGCACCTACCGGCAAAACCGCAAGTTCGGCTGGGTCGAGTGCCAGGACAAAGCCATCGACGGCACGGTCGACATCACGGGCGACACGACCGCGCAGCCGGGCCAACTGGTCGTCGTCGATGTAGAAAATTGGGATGATCCCAACCACCCGCCGCGCGGGCGCATCATCGAAGTTCTCGGCTGGCCCGGCGACCCGGGCGTCGACATGAACTCGGTAATCCATCGTTTCGGACTGCGCACCTCGTTTCCCGATGAAGTGCTCGCCGCCGCACGCAGCGTGCCAGAAGAACCCGATGCCGACGAAATTGCTCGCCGCAAAGACTGGCGCGACAAGCTCGTGATCACGATCGACCCCGCTGATGCGAAAGACCATGACGATGCGATCTGGCTCGAGAAAAAACGTGATGGCTGGCTGCTCGCCGTGCACATCGCCGATGTCTCGCACTACATCAAGCCCGGCACCGTCATGGACAAGGAAGCCGTCGAACGCGGCAACTCGACTTATCTCGTCGATCGCGTGCTGCCGATGCTACCGGTGGAGCTCAGCAACGGCATCTGCTCACTCAAGCCCAATGTCGATCGGCTCACGAAATGCGCATTGATGGAAATTTCCGCCAAAGGCGAAATCACACGCGCGACCTTCATCGATGCGGTGATCCACAGCCGCGCAAAACTTTCCTACGAACAAGCGCAAGAGATCCTCGATGGCAAACCGGCTCCGGAAAATTCGGATCCCTTACTCGTGCCAATGGTCAAGGAAGGCTGGAAGCTCGCCAGCGCGATGCGCCGCAGGCGCTTCGAAAGCGGTGCACTCGATCTCGAAATGCCGGAAATCAAAATCCGCCTCGATGAAAACGGTCGCGCCTGCGGAGCCGATCCGGTCGAGCACATCCAAAGCCACCAACTCATCGAGGAATGCATGCTCGCCGCCAACGAAGCGGTCGCCCGCGTGCTACGCAATCGGATGAAACCATCGATCTATCGCATTCACGAAGACCCGGATCCATCACGACTCGTCGATTATACTGAGACCGCTATTCTCCACGGCTACCGCCCCGGCGACCTCACCAATCGCGCGCACATCCAAAAGCTGCTCGACGAATCCAAAGGCTCGCCGGCCGAACACATCATCAAGCTCGGCCTACTCAAAAGCCTCAAACGCGCCGCTTATTCTGCCGAACCGATCGGCCACTACGGTCTCGCCAAAAGCGACTACTGCCATTTCACCAGCCCGATCCGCCGCTACGCCGACCTCATCGTTCATCGCGCTCTCCAACCCCTGCTCGAAAACCCACCGCACAAACACGACCGCACCCCACCCCAAGCGGAAATGCGCGAAATTTCACGACACATTTCCGACACCGAACGCACATCGGCGGAAGCGGAAGCGGAAACGAAACAAATCAAACTATTTGATTACCTCTCGCGCGTCGCGGAAATGCACGACCCGCACATCTTCCACGGACTCGTCACCGATGTGCGCCCGATGGGCCTCATGGTCGAAGTCCCCGACATGGGCATTCGCGGTGTGGTCAAACGCGAAGACCTGCCCGCCGGACGCTGGCGCCTCGAAGCTCACCGCATGGCATGGGTCTCAACCGACGGCATCGTGATCCAACTCGGCATGCGGGTCCCGCTCACGGTCACCGCCATCGATCGCGAAAAACGTTTCGTCGACTTCAGCGTCGCAGGCCCACCCACCGGCAAAGGCATCCCGACACCAAAAAATTCCCAAACCTCACCCGCCAAAAAATACGCGAAGAAAAAAATCCCCACACACAAACCCTCAGGCCCCACCAAAAACCGCAAGCCCCCAAGCAAATCGAAACACCGCAGGAGGCGCTGAAGCAAACAAGCAATCCAGTCCGTGGAAACTACGCTCGATTTCATTCGCCACCTCCCAAAAACCGAGACCCACCTTCATCTCGAGGGCTCGCTGCCGTGGCATCTGCTTCAAGCAACCCATCCGGAAAAATACGAATCACCGCCCGCCTCGTGGTCGCCGGGTTTTCGCTTTCGTAACTTCGCTCATTTTGAAACCGAACTGCTCGGCTACGCTGCCGATTTTTTCAACTCGCCCGATCGCTACCACGCCTGCGCGAAAGCAGTCTTTGCAGACGCCCTTACCCGCAATGTGCGTTACATCGAAACGAGCTTTGCCTCTGGCTGCATCGATTTTCTCAACCTCGATGGTCACACCGTCTGCGATGCAATTCGCGCAGCTGTACCCTCCGGCCTCGAAGTGCGGATCTTCCTCGGCATCCATCACGATGGCTACACCGCAAAAATGTCGACGGTGCTTGAGGACGCACTCACATGGCAAAATCTTGATGGCATCGATCTCCACGGCGCCGAGGATGTTCCGATCGGCGACTGGGCACCCGGCCTCTGGCAGCGCGCCCGCGATGCAGGAAAATTCACCAAGGCTCATGCCGGAGAATTCATGGGACCCGATTTCATCCGCTACGCGGTCGAGACCCTCGGCGTCACCCGCATCGAGCACGGCACCCGCACGATCGAGGACTCGTCATTGCTTCAACTGCTTTGCGACCGCCGCGTTGCTCTCGACATGTGCCCGATCAGCAACGTGAAACTCGGCGTAGTCCCCTCCGCCAAAGCCCATCCAATTCGCGAGCTCCTCGAGGCCGGCATGATCTGCACGATCAGCACCGACGACCCGATCAGCTTCGGCAACCACATCGAGGACGAATACCACCTGCTCGCCGAAGACTTGGGATTTTCCCACGAACAACTCGCCGAAGTCGCCAAAAACGGCTTCAAAATCGCGCTCGCCCCAGCCGATTGGTGCCAGCAACAAATGCGCGAAATCGACAGCCTGCTCGGCTGAAATCGGAAGAAATCCCCCACAAGGCGACATTTTCCCGAAATCTCCCTTTTTTCGGATTGCCACCCGCGGCAAATCCCCGCAGTCTCCCCGCCCCCGCGAATCCCTAACTTCTTTACCGCGATGTCCAAGCACAACAGCCTCAAGTCCAACGCCTCGGTCGGCGGCAAACGATCCGTTCTCAAGCGCTTCGAACGCGTCAAACTCCTCAAAGAGCGCGGCGAATGGAAGTCCGGCCGCTCACCCCTCGGTCTGCCAAAGACCAAGCACGAGGGTTGATCCATCCCCGTCCATCTTTTCTCCAACGCGCGGAGCCCCTTCGGGTTTCGCGCTTTTTCGCTTGAGCCCCCGACGCCATGAACGAAGGAACACGCCTTAATAAATTCCTTGCCTCCTGCGCCATCGGCTCGCGTCGCAAATGCGACGAACTGATCCAGGCCGGCCGCGTTGAGGTCAATGGCAACCCATGTCTCAACATGGGCACGCGCATAGGCCCCGGCGACCATGTTCGCGTCGATGGCAAACGCGTCACACCGAAGGAAACGATCACCGTCGCGTTCAATAAACCCCGCGGCTATGTCTGCACCCGCGAGGACGAACTCGGTCGCGACACAATCTACGCGCTGCTGCCGCACACCATGCATTCCCTCCATCATGTCGGACGACTCGATCGCGACTCGGAAGGCCTACTCATCCTGACCAACGACGGCGACCTTTCGCAACAGCTGATGCATCCGTCGAAGTCGGTGGAAAAAGAATACCTCGTCACTTCGAACCAAGCCTTCGAAAACGCCCATCTCGACCAATTTCTCGAAGGCGTCTATACCCCCGAGGGCAAGCTCAAGGCCAAGTCCATCGAGCGCCTCTCGCCCCGCCGTCTCAGCATGGTCCTCGATCACGGCGCTAAGCGCCAGATCCGCGTGATGTTCGACACGCTCGGCTATCAGGTCACCAAATTGCTGCGCGTGCGTATCGGCAACCTATGGCTCGGTGATCTCGAGCCCGGCCGCTGGGCGATCCTCAATCAGGTGGAAATCAAAATGCTTATGGGGGAATCAACACCGGAAAAGCCGCAATCCGGCCGATCCGATGTGGCAAAAAAAGGCAGCGGCAAGCACTTGTGACAGCTTGCCGAACGGGCAATCGCACCCTAGCCTGTGCGGCACGCGGGTATCCGCTCGCCAATCATTCCCAAAGCCATGAGTTCAAAAAAATCCGTCAAGCCCACAGCCAAGGAGCCAATCCACCTTCCCAGCAAGGAATTTTCCGCCAAAGCCCGCATCCCATCGATGGCGGCTTACAAAAAGCTCTACAAGGAATCGATCGAAAAGCCGGACAAGTTCTGGGCCCGCGAAGCCAAGGAACTCGACTGGCGTAAAAAATGGGACAAGGTCCTCGACTGGAAGGCACCATTCGTGAAGTGGTTCGCCGGCGGTAAGCTGAATGTCTGCGAAAATTGCGTCGACCGTCATGCGAAAGGCGCGCGCGCCAACAAGGCCGCCATCATTTGGGAAGGTGAGCCCGGCGACAAACGCGTCATCACCTACGCACAACTCCATCGCGATGTCTGCCGCTTCGCCAATGTGCTCGAACAACGTGGCGTGAAAGCCGGCGATCGCGTGCTCATTTATTTGCCAATGATCCCCGAAGCGGTGGTCTCGATGCTTGCCTGCGCGCGCATTGGCGCGGTGCACACGGTGGTCTTCGGTGGCTTCGCCTCCGAGGCCATTGTCGATCGACTCGAAGACTCCGGTGCCAGCATGATCATCACGGCCGATGGCGGATGGCGCCGCGGGAAGATCGTCGCGCTCAAACCCGCCGTCGACGAAGCCCTCAAAAAATACAAGGGCGTCAAAAGCGTCATCGTGGTCAACCGCTGCAACAACCCGGTCGCCATGCAAGCCAAGCGCGACACCTGGTGGCACGAGGAAACGGCGCAAGTTTCCGCCAAACACACAGCCAAGGCCTTCGACTCCGAGCATCCGCTCTTTGTGCTCTATACCTCTGGCTCCACAGGCAAGCCGAAGGGCATCCTCCACAGCTCCGGAGGCTACCTCACCGGCACCTACTCGACGACGAAGTACGTCTTCGACATGCGCGATGAGGATGTCTACTGGTGCACCGCCGATGTCGGCTGGATCACCGGCCATTCCTACATCGTCTATGGCCCTCTCGCCAATGGCGCAACCCAAGTGATGTACGAAGGTGCCCCCAATTTCCCCGACTTCGGACGCTTCTGGAAGATCATCGAGGAATACGGCGTCACGATCTTTTACACCGCACCCACCGCCATTCGCGCCTTCATCAAGGCCGGCGACCAATTCCCCGCCGCTCATGACCTCTCTTCGCTGCGACTCCTCGGCTCGGTCGGCGAACCGATCAACCCCGAGGCCTGGAATTGGTACCACCAGAAAATCGGCGGCGGCAGGTGCCCGATCGTCGA
This sequence comes from Verrucomicrobiaceae bacterium, assembly GCA_029977225.1. GTDB lineage: Bacteria > Verrucomicrobiota > Verrucomicrobiia > Verrucomicrobiales > Akkermansiaceae > Luteolibacter. The sequence goes on from JAPOLH010000017.1 coordinate 19,064, forward strand.
CACCTGGTGGCAAACCGAAACTGGCGCCATCATGATTACTCCCCTGCCCGGTGCCACCCCCTGCAAGCCCGGCACTGCAACCATGCCCTTCTTCGGCATCGATGCCGCCATCCTCGACGACTCCGGCAAGGAATGCAAAGCCGACCAAGACGGCCGCCTCGTGATTCGCAAGCCATGGCCGTCAATGATTCGCACGATCTACGGCGACAAGGACCGCTACAAAAAAACCTATTGGTCCGATTACCCCGGCCTCTACACTGCAGGCGACGGCGCTCGCCGCGACAAACAAGGAAACTTCTGGATCATCGGCCGCCTCGACGATGTGCTCAATGTTTCCGGCCACCGCCTCGGCACCGCCGAAATCGAAAGTGCCCTCGTCGCCCACCCGGCAGTGGCAGAAGCGGCAGTCATCGGCCGTCCCGACGACATGAAAGGCCAGGCCGTCGCCGCCTTCGTCACACTCAAGGGCAAATATCAGGAATCCCCCGAACTTCGCGAAGAACTTCGCAGCCATGTTGGCAAGGTCATCGGCGCAATCGCCAAACCCGACGACCTCCACTTCGCTCCCGGCCTACCCAAAACCCGCTCGGGCAAAATCATGCGCCGCCTGCTCAAGGAGCTCGTGACGACAGGCAAGGTTTCGGGCAACATCACCACGCTCGAGGATTTCACCGTCATCGAGGCAATCCAAAAGAAAATTTCCAGATAATACGGTCAAATGACGCCCACCCGCTACCTGCTGGCACGAGCCGCACAAGCCTTCGGCTATGTTCGGAAATCCCAACGCATGAGCGATGCGGCTAGAGAAATGCACCTGCTTCGTGAAGCAGAGGCGTACCTTGGCATTTCGATCTGGGAAAACTGCAAAGACATCGAAAACCTTTCAGTCGAATACTGGAACCTTCGCAAACTCAAAAAGGAACACGACGAACTACTCGAAAAAATTCGGTCTTCCGAAACTGAACTGGAAGCAGCCTACCAAGAACGCGCGCAAGTCCTGCAAATCACGCCGGAATCCAATCAAGAGTTGCTCGATCAACGGGACCAAAAACTCAAGGAACTCGAAGCTCTAGCTGCAAAGCGCGATCTTATCGTCGCGCAAGGACGGGATGTTCGGCGCGTCTATGTCGGCCTCAAAACGAAACTCGAGGTTCTCAACCAAGAATCCTCCCGCCCAGACGAGCATCAGGGCGAAATCCAAGCTGTAAAGCTGCGCTTGGAAGAGCTCAAAAACCATTTCTCCGACCTTAAAAACCAGCGCATCAAAGTCGGCCAAGAAATCGAACAGGGCGATACCGAGCTCGACGCAATAGACGAGCGGCTCAAGAACATCAAACAGGAACGCAGACTCAAAGCGTCCGATTCGTTCCAAGTCATTGGCGAATGCAACAAGCAGCTTTCCACACTGCGCTCCGATGCGGGTGCCGTCGAAGCGCAAATGCGCTTGCTCCAAGCTGAAATAGGCCGCTACGTCAGCCGTTACTACGATAACGACCCGGCATGCGCGAAAGCCAGTTCGTCATATCGCTCAATGACCGATGTGATGCGCGCCCTGCGGCGCTCGATCGCCTTGAACCTTCGCCTTTCGGGCAACGAATAAAATCCCACGCCAATCTCACTCATCCTCGATCACAAGCCGTTTCGGCTGTTTGAGAGGAATGACCTCCTCGACCTCGCCAAGATCAAGACTGTCGAGCACATTGGTTCGGCGACGGAGAAGACCTTGGCTTTGCCCAGCAACCAAAGCGCCAGGCACTTCCGTGTGATAGGGGTCCTCAAGGACCGCCGCCTTTGGCCGTATCGGCAGGGCGTCCAATGCGGGAAGGTTGATGATCGCCATCTCTGGCGCGACCATGTCCGCACCAGCACCTGAATGCAGCGAACAAAAGGCCAACTTTTCAGTACCGGCACGGAAGTATTCGCCCACAGCGGTCGATTGGGATTTAACGACTCCCGTTTCCGGATCTTCCGCATAATCGTGACAAAATTGCGTCGCTCGCTCGCCGGATACCGAACACACCGGCACATCCAGCACATTCACAGGCGCCTCGATTTTGCCTCTGCCGAACGATGGGGCAGCCGCATTCATCGCCGCACGCCAAACCGGCATCGCCAAATCACGACTGAACGCACCTTGATAAATCGCCCCGTTTCCCGGAGTGAGAAAACCGGTCCAAACCCCGCATGTCACCCGAGCATTATAACCGAGAAACCAGCAGTCGCCAAAATCATGCGTTGTTCCTCCTTTACCCGCGCCTTGAAAAGGCTTTTCAAGCAAACCCTCCAACGCACCTCGTGAAGACCCGCGATAAAGCGAACCCGCCATCATGCTATGCACCTGCCAGGCGGTGGCCGGATCGATGATATTCTTCTGCGCCGCGGCGCGGGGACGCTGACGGCGATAAACAATCTGCCCCTTCGAATTCTCGACACGGTCAACATACACATAGGTCCCATTCGACAATTTGCCACCCGACGGGAATACCGACATCGCACGAACCGATTGCTTGAGCGAAACCTCCTCAAACCCAACCGCAACACGCGGCAATACCTCCGACTTGGCCAAGGGAAAACCGAAGTCACAGGCCACATCCAATACACGCTTCAAGCCAATCCGATCGGCCAACCTCACTGTCGCCGCGATCTTCGATTGCTCAAATGACCGCCGCACGGTGATCTTTCGCTCGTACACCGGCGAAGCGACTTCCATGCCCCACTCGCCAAGGATGCCCTCGCGCCCACCCACCATTACCGAACGGTTGTCCATCGGCTCGTCTTCAACCATCGACGCAGGCGTCAATTTGCCATCAAGACCAGCCGCATAAATGAACGGAAAAAAGGCCGTGCCCAATGGTCGCTTGCCGAGTTCGACGAAATCATACGGGACCTGCGCGTAATCGCGACCACCGACATGGGCGAGTACTTCGCCGGTTGTGTGGTCCACCATCAGCACCGCACCTTGAAGGAAATTCGCAGGTTTTTCGGTGGCCTTGCGCCGTGAGTCGTATTTCTCATGCGCATAACCGGGTCGGGCTTCAGCACGCATCAGGCTCTCGCGCAATGTCGATTCCGCCGCCTGCTGCGCTTCCGCAAGAATTGTGGTATGCACCGTGAAACCGCCCGATGACAGCGCATCCTCCCCCAGCGCTTCGCCAACCGCATCCGCCACTCGCTCGTACAAATGCGAGGTGCCCCGCCGAAGCGGCTTGGGATTGAGCGCCAATGGCCTACGCACTGCCTCCTCGTACTCATCTCTCGAAATTGCACCCTCCTCACGCATCCGCGATAACACATAATCTCGACCTTCACGGTTCAGCTCGGGATTGTTCAAGGGCGAGCGACGATTCGGGTTCTTGATCAAGGTCACCAGTGAGGCACATTCCTCTGCTCTCAAATACATCGGCTCCTTACCGTAATATCCCAACGAGGCGGAGCGTATGCCGTAAAAGCCGCTGCCAAAGTAAATCCGGTTGAGGTAAAATTCCAGAATCTGACGCTTGCTGTACCGCTCCTCGATGCGCATGGCGAGAAACGCCTCCACCAACTTGCGCTGGATCGTCGACTCCTTTCGCAACAAAGCCTCTTCCTTGAGATTGAATGCATTTCGCGCCAACTGCTGCGTGATCGTGCTCGCACCCTGCGAAGCTCCCTGCGCGTTGAGTTTCAATGCACGCAAAATACCAATCCAATCAATTCCGTTGTGACTTTTGAAACGCGAGTCCTCACACGCCATCAAGGCCCCAATGAAAATCTCCGGAACCTGTTCGATGGAAACTACGCTGCGGTTCTGAACGAAAAAACGCCCGATCTCACGCCCGTTGCGATCGACAATCAGGCTTGGGATCTCCAAATCGTTGATCCGCCCCAAGTCGTAGCCTGCCGCCCGCAAGCGATACTCACGCGTGTATGTATTTGCAAAAAATCCTGCCACCACCGCCACCACGGCCGCCACCACGCCGAAAATCAGCACGGCCAAACCCGCTTTGCGCTTGTGAAAACGCCGCGTGGAGTCCTTCTTGTGGTTCATTTTTGGTTTAGCCATGCCAGATCCATCTTCACCAACGAGCCCACTGAGCAGTGAGCAGCCACAGACTTACCCCATCGGCGATGCCGCCGCAACCTCTTCGTTGATGCGAAAAATCCTCCAGCGAATCGACGATCAGGCCCCTCTCGATTTTACCGAGTTCATGGCGCTTGCTCTCTACGACCCCAAGCTCGGCTACTATGCTCGCCACACGAGGCAAATTGGCCGCAATGGAGATTTTTTCACAAGCGTGAGCACAGGCCCGCTTTTTGGTGAATTGCTTGCCCAACGATTCATTCGCCACTGGCATGAAATCGGAAAGCCGCAACGCTGGCGCGTAATCGAAGCGGGCGCTCACGATGGCACGCTCGCCTGCGACATCCTCACCGCGATACAAAAAATTTCACCGCAAGCAGCCGTCTGCCTTGAGTACGCAATCGCCGAACCGATCGAATCCCTGCGCTCCGCACAAGCCACAAAGCTTGCGTCATTTGCATCATCTATCCGACTTGTGTCGGATGCGTTGGAGCTCGCTGATGATCGACTCCCCGGCATCGCTTTCGGCAACGAGGTGCTAGACGCACTGCCCTTTCATCTGGTGGAGCGGCGCGATCATTCATGGCGCGAGTTGCTTGTCAGTCATGACGCCGACGGATTGCTAACATGGGTTTCACGCGGCATCACCAACCCTGAACTAAACCACGCATTGACCTTCTTGGGAGAAAATTTCGCCGATGCCCATCGCGCTGAAATCCGTACCAATTTCGAAAATTTCCTCAAACCGCTCTCAGCCGCTCTCGTGCAGGGTTTGATGATCTGGATCGATTACGGATTCGCATCCACCGACCTACACCACCCGCTCCGCCATTCGGGCACGCTACGCACATTTTACCGTCACCGCGCGGATGATGACCCGCTCACGGATCCGGGCGAAAAAGATATCACTGCTCATGTCGATTTTTCGGATGTCGCACGTACTGCGATGAAGCTCGGCGGCAAGGCTATCGAGTTTCACAACCAAGGGGCATGGCTCACGGAAATCGGGCGCGACTGGCTCACCAGCCGCGAGGGGAATCTCACCACCAGTGAAGCCCGACAGTTCCAGACCCTCACCCATCCAGCACAGCTAGGTGGCAAATTCCAAGTACTCGAAATCTCTTGGAATCCACAGGCTGCACCCAAGGACGCTGCTAGCCTTGCTCGACGCCTTTTTCCGGATGAATCGGCTCCGCACCAAGTCAACGATTGATGCCTTGCGCTCGGCACAGCCCATCGCTATGCTGAGAACTCACAGCCGGGATGGCGGAATTGGTAGACGCGCCAGACTTAGGATCTGGTATCGCAAGGTGTGCAGGTTCGAGTCCTGTTCCCGGCACCAACTGCACGACTATCGTGCAAAAAATACAAAAAATGGAGCATAGCGGATTCGAACCGCTGACCTTCTCATTGCGAACGAGACGCTCTACCAACTGAGCTACGGCCCCAGGAAGGCGCGGAATAAGCGTTTTCAGCCCGCACCTGTCAAGGGC
>JAPOLH010000018.1 GCA_029977225.1 Verrucomicrobiaceae bacterium
TCAGATGGGGCTTGGGAACAAAGAGCTTTTGGCAACAAACCCTGCAACTTCCCATGTTGCTCAAGACGCAATAAATCAAGCCTATGAGCGGCACCAGGAGTGGAAATACGATCAACCATGAAGGCACCCATGAAAAAATCTTCGGTAGATGCGTGGACGCCAGCAGAAGAAAGGCTGAGACGATGGCCAAGGGAATGGAGATCATCATCAGTACGGTAGATGCCGCGCCAAAATAAATCAGCAGGGGATTCCTGTGAAGAATTCCGCGCAAATACCAACGCGAATTAGGATCACGGCCTTCATTCGATTCCTTGCGCGGGGCGCGAATCAATGCGATCCGATCCGATTCGGCTAACTGCAATGATTCGGCATTTTGAAAATCCGCGCTGCTGAATTCGCCGAATGACCGGAGGCGTGAGGTGTCGATTTCGAGTTTCGGTGCACCGACTTCGGAAAGCCGCACAAAACCGTTGGCGCTGCTTGCTTTGGAAATGGCAGGTGGTTCGCCCACTGCAAGCTCGCTGTTGAGATGGCATGCGATTTCTAGCTCATCCAAGGGGATTCCCGCAGGCACATCGGAAACTCCCAGATGGTTTTCCACCAACAAGCGGGCGGGGAGGGGGATTGCTGCAGGTGCGGATTGAAGTAGTTCTCGTGCAGAGGGTTTACGTGAAACGGCATCCGATTCGGCCTCATCATCGACGGCGAAATCGGTGATGCCTGAAATGTCCCTTGCGGCATCGATCCATTGCTGAAGTTGTGCCTCATCCGGCAACGACTTCACGATGTGTAGCAGCTGATTGGCGCGCTCCAGTTCGCGTTGCAGCAGGCCGAGGCTGACCTTTGCTAGTGCGCCCGCATTTTGGAAACCCGCAGCCTCGAGGAGTTCGAGTGAGTCCTTGTCGATTCCATCGATGCGGTTGATACGGATCATTGCATGATTGATTACCTCGACAGTCTAGAGGTCGGATTGCGGGTTGCAAGCCGTCATGACAGGGCCGCCAGCATCTCGCCAAGTTGGGCCAGTTTTTGGCGCCAGTCCTCGAGGCGGGCTTTTTCCTGCTCGACCACATCGGCGGGTGCGCGATCGACAAACGAGGCATTGCCGAGTTTGCCTTCACACTTTTTGACCTCTTGACGGACGCGTTCGATCTCCTTGGAGATCCTAGCGCGCTCGGCCTCGACATCAATCAGTCCCTCGAGCGGCATGTAAACCTCGCCAACCGGCGTGATGGCGGCCGGGGTCCCCTTGGGGGGCTCGTAGGCCGAATCGAGCTCGATGGCGCCAGCGCCGGCTAGCAGCGCGAGCACTTTGCTTTCGTCCGCGAGCCAGGAGCTTGCGCCGCGAACCACGAAGCGCACGTCCTTGCGTGACCCGACTTGATACTCGGCCTTCAGATTGCGCATGCGTGCAGCCGATTCGTAGACCGCAGTTGCTTGATCTCGTGCTGCTCCGGCGTTGCCTGTAATGAGCGGAATGCTGGGAAGCAATTTTTGCATCACAAACTCGCCGGTAGTGACATAACCCATTCGTGCGGAAAGCTCCTCCGCAATGTGCGGCATGTAGGGGCTCAGCAATTGCAGGTAACGGCTCATCACCGCATCGAAGGTGGAGAGTGTAGCGGCGCGTTCCTCGGGCGTGGCGCTTTCGCGAAGATCCAACTTCACAGCTTCAAGGAACTTGTCGCAGAAGTCATTCCAGAGGAATTCGTAAAGGCGTTGTGCGATCTCGCCGAAGCGGTAGTCGGCATATGCCTCCTCAAGATCGGCGGCCAACTCATCGAGCCTCGACATGACATTGATGTGGTAGGGCGGCAGTTTGTCGATGTCTGTGGTCGCCTCGCAGCGGTCCGTGCCCGCCATTTGTCGAAAACGGCAGGCGTTGTAGAGCTTGTTGGCAAAATTGCGGCCTTCTTCGACCGCACTCTCGTCGAAGCGCAGGTCGGCACCCACAGGTGCGATGCGCAGAAGCCCGAAGCGCAGGCCGTCGGCTCCATATTTTTCCATCAGGTCAATCGGATCGGGCGAATTGCCCAGCGACTTGCTCATCTTGCGGCCCTGCAGGTCGCGGATGATCGAGGTGAAAAACACATTGCCGAATGGAATTTCCCCCGCGAAACGGAAACCGGCCATGATCATTCGCGCGACCCAGAAGAAGAGAATGTCCGGGCCAGTTACTAGATCCGTCGTAGGATAAAATTTCGCAAGTGTCGGGCTTTTTTCGCCGACATCGGCCATTGTGGCGAATGGCCAGAGCCATGATGAGAACCAGGTGTCCATCACATCCTCGTCGCGAGTCCAGTTGGAGGCGTCGGCCGGCGCTTCGACGCCGACATGAATGTCGCCTGCAGTCAGGTCGGCCATGTCGAGCGACTCGGCATTTTTGAGAGCCTCGAGCTTGTCTTTGCGATACCACACAGGGATCTGGTGGCCCCACCACAGCTGGCGGCTGATGCACCAGTCCTGCAAATTCTCCATCCAATGCGCGTAGGTCTTCGCCCAACGTTCTGGGCGGAACTTGATGTTGCCGTTGGCCACCGCATCGGCGGCCTCTTTGACGCATGGGTACTTGAGGAACCATTGCATCGAGATGCGCGGCTCAACGGGTACATGAGCGCGCTCGGAAAAGCCGACATTGTTTTCGTACTCCTCGACCTTGAGCAAGAGCCCCATTTCCTCGAGCATGGCCGCGGCTTTTTTCCGTGCCACGAATCGGTCGAGCCCATGAAGCTCCGGGCACTCCGGGCATTCGATGCGACCATCGGGCGTGAGCACATCGATGATCTCGAGCCCGTGCCGCTTGCCGATTTCGAAGTCGGCTTTGTCGTGCGCCGGCGTAATCTTGAGAGCGCCGGTGCCGAACTCGATGTCGACATGCTCGTCGGCGATGATCGGGATTTCCGCCTGCGGGAAGGGCCGCAGCACCTTGCGCCCAATGTGTTTGGAAAAGCGCGGGTCCTTTGGGTTCACCGCCACCGCGACATCGCCCATCAGCGTTTCGGGGCGCGTGGTGGAAATTTCCAAATACTCGCCCGGCGTATCGGCGAGCTGGTATTTCATGAAATAAAGCTTCGACCGCTGCGGCGTCATGATGACCTCCTCGTCGGACAGCGCGGTCAGCGAAACAGGGCACCAGTTGACCATCCGCTTGCCGCGATAAATGAGACCTTCCTTGAAGAGCTCGACGAACACATGGCTCACCCATTTGGTGTAGGCCTCGTCCATCGTGAAGCGCTCGCGGCTCCAATCGCAGGAGCACCCGAGGCGCTTGAGTTGCTTGATGATGATGTCGCCGTGTTTGTTTTTGAAATCCCAGACACGCTTGAGAAACTCCTCGCGGCCGAGGTCGCGGCGGGTGACGCCTTCCTTCTCGCGAAGTTCGCGTTCGACCTTGGCCTGCGTCGCGATGCCAGCATGGTCGGTGCCAGGCAGCCAAAGGACCTCTTTGCCTTTTTGCCGGGCTCGTCGCGCGAGAATGTCCTGCAGTGCGTTGTTGAGCACATGGCCAAGGTGCAAAATACCGGTGACATTCGGCGGCGGGATGACGATCGAATAAGCGTCCTTCGCGGACGATGGGTTGGCTTCGAAACATTTCCCCTCGACCCAGGCGGCGTACCACTTGGTTTCAACCGCTCCCGGTTCGTAGGCTTTAGGCAATTCAGACATCGGCGCGGATGCTTGCCTGAGCTGCCGCCATTTGTCCAGCATCGGGAGGCATCAGGGCCTCCTTATGAAGCGAATTTGGCCGCATTGGCCTTGCTTGAGCACCGGGAAGCGCCGGCCTCTTGCCGATGGCTCAATAAGCGGCGTTGGTGCCTTGGGTGCGGATGTTTTTGCTCGAGGCCTCGGCTTGGCGGGTGATTGCCTTGCCCGGTTGGCCTTTGAAATGTTTGGCCGCCATTTCGTCGAGTCCATCGCTAGCCCATTTGACCAATGTCTTGCCGGCTGCCAGCGCCGCTTCGCTCCATTGCTCGAATTGTTTTTCTCCAGCGACGACAACAATCGAATTCATCGGACGTCCGGAAATGACATGCCACCTTGTCATGGTGTCTTTGACATAGGGTTGTCGACGCATTGGTACTCCGGCCGATCTCCAGTTGTGAATGGTCTGGATGCTCACACCCATCGGGCCTGCCAAATCGGCGGCCGTAAGCCTGTTTTCATCCATCCACTGTCGGAAGGGATTTTCCTTCAATGCCATGCGTCAAAGTTGTCATCGCAAACCATTTTGGCCATTTTTTTTAGTAGTTTTTTATTGACGAATAACCGTAGTAGTAACTAGATTACCTTATTCGTATCAGACCATGAACGAGACTCTTGAAATTCATCCGGACTCCCTAAGCGAGCAGGCTTTGGAGCTGGTTTTTGATAAAGCTCAAGAGTGGCAAATCACCCCGGAACAAGCAATGTCGCGTCTATTGGATGAGCTCGCGAAAAATGAACAACAGCAATCGGCGGGATGTGAATAGGGAGCTCCGACTTTTCAAATGAACACAGTGGTCGGGGGCCACGACAGAACTCATCACTTTCCTAAAAAACTTTCATAGCATCGGTAATGATCCACCTCTCGGCTTCCGGGGGGTGGATTTTTTTCGGTATCCCGCTGCTGGCTCCGGGGAAATTGCGCCGATTCGGATGCGTCGGACTGGAGCGAAGGGTGCGATTTGCCTGCATTTCTCTGATTCGGTAAACTTTCCGATTTTCAATCCTGCCCGCTCGGTCTTGAATCCCGCGACATCATGAGCCACCCGACTTTCCGCATTGCCATTGGAGCCGACCACGGCGCCTTCGATTTGAAAAACGCCGTCTTTGCCCATCTGAAGTCGATCGGCCATCAGGTCCATGATTTCGGCACACATAGCAATGGTTCGGTTGATTATGCCGACTACGCCAATGTCGTCGCTCGCAGCGTGGCTGACGAAACCTACGAATTTGGCATCCTTGCCTGCACCTCGGGTGTGGGCATGAGCATTGCCGCCAACCGCCACGCGCACGTGCGAGCCGCCAATGTCCGCTCAGTCGACGAGGCAATCATCACGCGCCAGCACAACGATGCGAACATTCTTTGCCTCAGCGGCAAATACACGGACGCACCGACAGCGATTGCGATGGTCGATGCGTTTCTCAGCGCTCGCTTCGAGGGAGGGCGCCATGAAGGCCGCGTTTGCAAGTCCTCAGGCAGCAGCATCGCCCAGAACGATCAGCCGGTTTACGAGGCCATCACTGCCGAAGAAAAGCGTCAGCGCAACCACGTCGAGCTGATTGCTTCGGAGAACTTCGCCTCTCCCGCCGTGATGGAGGCACAAGGCTCGATTCTCACCAACAAATATGCCGAAGGTTATCCCGGCCGTCGATGGTACGGTGGCTGTGAGCATGTCGATGTGATCGAGCAGCTTGCCATCGATCGTGCCAAAGAGCTCTTTGGTGCCGAGCACGCCAATGTCCAACCCCACTCAGGCTCGCAAGCCAACACTGCGGTTTATTTCTCGGTGCTCAAACCCGGCGACAAAATTTTCACGATGGACCTCGCCCACGGCGGTCATCTCACGCATGGTCACAAGGCGAATTTCTCCGGTCGTTTTTACGATGTGACTCACTACGGGGTTTCGCCCGATGACGAACGCATCAATTACGAAGAACTCGAAAAAACCGCGCGTGAACTGAAGCCCGCACTGATCACGGTCGGGGCCTCGGCTTATTCGCGCGAGATCGACTTCGAGCGCATGGGCAAACTCGCCCGCGAGGTTGGCGCTTATCTTTTTGTCGACATGGCGCACATCGCCGGGCTCGTTGCCGCGGGCGTGCATCCCAGCCCGGTGCCGCATGCGGATTTTGTGACATCGACCACGCACAAATCCCTGCGCGGCCCGCGCGGCGGCATCATCCTCTGCAAGGAAGAGTTCGCGAAAAAAATCGACGCGCAGGTGTTCCCCGGCGTGCAAGGCGGTCCGCTCATGCATGTGATCGCCGCCAAGGCAGTTTGCTTCGGCGAGGCGCTCAAACCGGAATTCAAAACCTACTCGCAGCAAGTCGTGAAAAACGCGCAAGCAATCGCCGCCCGCCTCACACAGCATGGCTATCGCATTGTCTCCGGCGGCACCGACAACCACGTGATGCTCGTCGATCTGCGGCCGAAAAACCTCAATGGAGCCGATGCCTCGCACGCGCTCGATGAAGCCGGCATCACGGTCAACAAAAACGGCATTCCCTTCGACACCGGCAGCCCGATGAAGCCAAGCGGCATCCGCATTGGCACCCCCGCCGTGACCACCCGCGGCATGAAGGAAAGCGATGTCGAAAAAGTCGCCGACTTCATCCACGAGGCACTTTCCAATCACTCCGACATCCAGAAACTCCACGCACTTCGCGACCGGGTCTTTGCGTTCAATCGCGATTTCCCGATGCCTGCGTGATCCCGGCATGAGAAGAGGGCCACGCCCATCGCTTACAGCCTTCCCACACCCATGAACCCATTTCGCGAAGACCTGGTCTCCCGCTCGACTCCGGAGCCATGCACGGTGGTGATTTTTGGCGCCACCGGCGACCTCACTCACCGCAAGCTCATTCCCGCGCTTTACAACCTCGCGGTGGATGGCGAGTTGCCGACCGGGGTAAGGATCATCGGTTTTGCGCGCCGTGAAAAATCCGATGCGGAGTTTCGTGCGGGCCTCGTCAATGTAAACCGCAAGGTCTCGCGCTCCGGGCACGATGATGAGATTTGGTCGTCATTCATCGAATCGGTGGGCTACCACCAATCGGAATTTTCTGATGCAGAAGGTTACCGTCGCCTTGCTGAAAAACTTGCCGCCATCGATGCCGCGCGCGGTGGTGCCGGCAACCGTTTGTTTTACATCGCCTCGGCACCGGAATTTTTCGACGAGATTTTGATCAACCTCAAAAAGGCCGGCCTCAACCGCGCCGCCAATGGCTGCTGGGCACGGGTGATTGTTGAAAAACCCTTCGGCACTGACCTTGCCACCGCACGGCATCTCAATGAGGTCGTCAACTCAACTTTTGAGGAGCGCGACACCTACCGCATCGACCACTATCTCGGCAAGGAAACCGCGCAGAACCTCATGGTGCTGCGCTTTGCCAACGCCATTTTCGAGCCCCTTTGGAACAGCAAGCACATCAGCCATGTGCAAATCACCTGTTCGGAAAACCTCGGCATGGAAGGCGGTCGCGGCGGTTACTACGACACCGCGGGCGCGCTGCGCGACATGGTGCAAAACCACCTGCTGCAATTGCTCAGCCTCGTCGCGATGGAGCCTCCGACCGACCTGAGCGCCGATGGTGTGCGCGACGAAAAGGTGAAGGTCATCCGCTCGCTGCGCCAATGGGACACGCCGGAAAAAGTCGCCGCCAATGTCATTCGTGCGCAGTACACCGCAGGTCATGTCGATGGCGTGCCGGTGCCGGGCTATCGCGAAGAGGACCGGGTGAATCCGGAATCCAAGACCGAGGCCTATGTCGCGGTGCGTTTGCTCATCGACACCTGGCGTTGGAGCGGCGTGCCGTTCTACATCCGCATGGGCAAACGCCTGCCGAAGAAGTCGACGGAAATTTCCATTCACTTCAAGGAAGCGCCATGCGTGCTCTTCAATGCCAGCTGCGGCGGCACGCCGGGCGGCAATGTGCTCGTCATCCGCATCCAGCCGGATGAGGGCATCTCGCTGCGCATGGTTTCAAAAATTCCCGGGAACAGCCTGCGTCTCGAACCGGTGAAAATGGATTTCCACTACGCCACCAGTTTCGGCAAGGCGAGCCCGGAGGCTTACGAACGACTTTTGCTCGATGCGATTGCTGGTGATGCGACACTTTTTGCACGCCGCGACGAAGTCGAGGAGGCATGGCGCTTCATCGATCAGATCGAACACGCGTGGCACCAATCATCCAACCCGCCGCCGATGGCCGAGTTTGTCGCCGGCACTTGGGGGCCAAAGGAAGCCGACGATCTGCTCATGCAGGACGGCAACCAGTGGCGCAGGTTGTGAAGCTCCGCGCTCGCAACACGCTGCAACCGCTCAACCCGTGGTGCGCAGGCCGGATGAAATCGCATTCACCGAGATCAACAAATCCGGGATCATCATTTCAGCGCCCGCATCATCACCGGCGGCAAGGCGCGAGCGCCATTCGCGCAGCAAGGCGACCTGCTGCATGTGCAACACGCGCAGCGGTTCTTCACGGATGTCGAGGGTGCGCGCCATGCGTGGGCGGCGGTCGATAAATTCACCTTGGAACAAATCCCGCACGGTATCGCGCGTGCGGTGGAACTCATCCATGATCATCCCAAGGAATGTGTCTTGCAGTACCTTATCGGGCACCAGCGATGCGTAAGCGCGCATGATGTCTTCATTGGCGCTGGCAAGCGAGCTGTCGATGTTGGTGATCACATAGCGCAGCAATGGTACGCACTGCACTTGCCCCGAGAGCTTGGCGAAGCCCTCCGGGTTTTCCACACGCAAGCGCTCGAGCGCCGTTCCCGCGCCGTACCAACCGGGAAGATAAAAGCGTGATTGAGTCCAAGAGAACACCCATGGAATCGCCCGCAAGTCTTCGAGCGTTGCGCGGCCAGTGCGGCGTGCGGGTCGCGATCCGATGCGGGCATTTTCCAAGGCATCGATCGGTGTGGCGCTGCGGTAAAAATCGATGAAGCCCGGCGCGTGCAAGAAATCCTTGTACGCCTCGCGGCTCCAAGCGGCGAGTTGCTCGAGCAACTGCGGATCGGCATCGGCCGCAGTTTTTGCATGCCGGTGCTTGGCCGTCGCCGATGCCACCGATGCAAGCAGCAACTCGGTGTGATAGGTCGCCGAGCCGCAGTGCGCGTATTTTTGCGCAATGGTTTCACCCTGCTCGGTCATGCGGAAGGCGCCACCGAGTGCGCCATGCGGCAAGGCCTCCATGAACCAGTGCGCAGGGCCGGCGCCGCGGCCTACCGTGCCGCCACGACCATGGAAAAACACCGGTCGTACCGCATGTTTGGCACAGACGGCCGAGAGCTCGACCTGTGCTTTGTGCAAGGCCCACTGGCTGGCAAGAATGCCGCAGTCCTTGTTGGAATCCGAGTATCCCAGCATCATCTGGAAGTCGCCTCCATTCAGGCTGCGTATCGTGACCGGGTGCGAAAGAAACTCCTCGACGATGCCTGGCGCGTGCTCAAGGTCGTCGATGGTTTCAAACAAAGGAACCACTGGTAGCGGGCATGCCAAACCATTGTCCCGCATTTCCATGAGCCCCGCTTCGCGTGCGAGCAAATACACCGTGAGCAGATCGGCGGTGCCACGCGTCATTGATACAATCAACGCGCCAAGACCGGCGTCGCCACAGCGTGCGCGATGCGCGACAAGCACGCGATAGCAGTCGAGCACTGCATCCGCTTCGGCACCGGCGGAGATGCCCGATGCAAGAAATGGCCGCGGCGAAAGCAATTCGGCATTGAGGAAAGCGAGGCGTTTTTCCTCCGACCATTGATCAAAATTTGCCGCATCGGCGATGCCCGCCTTGGCAAGTAGTTGGCCGAGCGCTTTTTGGTGAAATGCGGAGTTTTGCCGCACATCGAGAATCGCCGAATGAAATCCAAACACCGCGAGTTGGCGACGCAAGGGTTGGATGAAATCACGAACCAGGGACTCGGCTCCGGCGGCAATCAGCGTTTCCTCGAGTACCGCGATGTCGGCAGCGAGTTCCTCGGGATGTTGGTAAATCGCCGCAGCATCCGGATGATCGCGAGAGATCAGCACTTTGAGCCGCATCAAATGCGCGGCAAGCCGCCATGGTTCCTCCGCGTGCTGAAGTTCCAAGGCGCCGACGCCAGAATCCTCATGATGTCCATCAAGCTCGGAAGCAAGACGCGCAAGCAGGTCCTCGAGCGCGGCTGGCACGTGTTGGAAATAGCGGCTCAATGGCAGGTTGTGTGCGAGGCGTTCGAGCTGTCTTGCAAACAAGCGCAGCGCGTTGAAGCGCAGCGAAGCGAGCGCGTGCGAAGTCACTTCGGCTGTCACGCCCGGATGTCCGTCGCGGTCGCCGCCGATCCAGGTGCCAAAGCGAATCATCGGCGGCATGTCTTCCAAATCATCGAGTGGGAAGCCTGCCTGCTCCCATGCCTCGCGAAGGTGCGTGTGTGCGCGCGAAACCGCTTCGGGGAAAACTTCGCGCAGGTAGAATAGCGCATTTTCCAATTCTTGGTTGATGCTTGGGCGGGTGACATGGATCTCACCGGTGCGCCACAGCGTTTCCAATCTCGATTCCAGCGCGCGGCGTCCGCGCTCGCGCTCCCTTTCGGTAAAGGTCGAGTTTTCACGCTCCTGCATGATGTCATAAATTTCGCGATGGCGTTCGCGCACCGTCTCGCGTTTCGCCTCGGTTGGGTGGGCGGTGAGCACCGGCTCGAGCCGCACCTGCTGCAGCACCTCGAGAATACCGGCGGCATCAAGTCCCATGTGGCGCATCGCCGCGAGCTTGTCGGGCCAGAGGCCTTTCTCCGCGGTTGGGCCGTGGGCTTTTTCGCGCCAGCGCCGGACCTGCGCCGCCACGCGTTCTTCGACGATGTTTAAGAGCTGAAACGCAATCGAGTAAGCCTGTCCCAACCCGCGATCGATTCCATCGGCGGTGGTCAGCGGCTTGCCGCTCCATGGCAGGCGGCTGGCCAGGTCGCTGTGGCCAAGGCGCTTGAGCATGGCGCCGAACGATTCCATGGCAAATGCGAGTTCCGACTCGAGGAGTTGGAAACCATCATTGAGCAAGGGTTTTTCAATGTGCTTTGGATTTGCAGACATGGGTGGCGGCTGAAAAGCAGTACCAATGCCGGATCTCACGCAAGCACGATTCTTTGCCAAAAAAATTCGGCATGAAATTGAGCCAGCCGGTGTGGCCCAGATCCTGCCGTGGGATGCTTGCCTAGTGGCGTGATTTCTGGCCCTATTTCTCCAGTTCGCACCACATGAGCGCGCCTTCCCTTCCATCCTTATCCGAGGCCCGCGCCGAGCTGGGCATCGAAGTGCCGGTCCATGCCATCGATCGCGAGCTGCACAAACTCCGCGCTCAGGACGAGTCGCGCACCCATGCCTCCTTGATCAATCTTGTGGTTTATTCGGAAAAACCCGGAGCCCTGCTTGAAAATTCTGCCATCGTTCGCCATCTCACCCGCGAGCATGCCTGCCGCGCGATTCTTGTGGAGGTCGATCCCGATGAGCCCGTGCCGGGAATTCAGGCGTGGATCACCGCCCACTGCCATCTCGACCACGGCAGGCGATCGGTCTGCTGCGAGCAAATCGCTCTGCACCTCACCGGCAAAGTCACGGGCCGCTTTCGCAACACGGTCTTCGCCCACCTTGATTCGGATTTGCCGCTGGTCTTTTGGTGGCAAGGCGACCTTTCCGGTATTTTTTCCGAACGCTTGGTGAGCGTGATCGATCGCCTGATCATCGACAGCTCGTCATGGGCCGATCCAGCTGAATCATTTCGTAAAATCGATGAGGCCGCGCATTCCAAAAGTGATCTCATCCTGCAGGATCACGCATGGTCGCGCACTTGGCAGTTCCGCCTCGGCGTCGCCAGCATCTTCGACGATCCGGCCGCGCAACGTTCCATTGCCGAGATCGATCGCGTCGAGATCACCCATCATCCCGATCATCGCAACAGCGCTCTGCAGTTGCTGGCGTGGCTGGCGGTGCAGGCCGGATGGAGCGATGGAAAACGCGACGCCGGAAGGGCAGCGAAAAATTTCAGCTTTGTGTCGCCCGGCGGATTGGCAATCCATGCGCAGCTGCGCGAGGATGCCACCGCGCCGCCAGTTTCGCTACTGGTTTTGCGAGCCGGTGATCGCTCGGCTGTGATTTCCCAAGCCGCAGGGTCGGCCCATGTGGAGCGGCGAATCGAGGCGCCAGGTTATCATGCTAGCTCGCTCTCGCCGATTGATCCGGTCAACGCTGGCGACTTGGTCGCCATGCAGCTTTCCCGTGGTGGCAAAAATTCGCTGTTCAGCAAAATCCTACCGCGCTTCCGTGCGTTGCTTGGATGATCTACGATGTTCGTCGTAGATCTCTCACTCCATGCGTGTCGTCTTGAGCGCGAGAAACAGTGGGAATTCTTCGGCGGCCTTGTGTTCCGCTTTGCTGAAGGGGCCGCTGCCTTGTGAGCGGCGGTGGCTGTAGAGTTCTTCGCATGCCGCGAGTGCAAGCCCGTTGCTGGCAAGCGCATTGAGGAGGTCGGCAAGCGGTCGATGATGAAAGAGCGTCTCCTCGCCCGTGCCCTTGCCAGGGTGAGTGGTGATGGGAATCGCGATCGGCGTACCGTACGAATCAAGCCGGCGGAATTGGATTTTTTGATCGCCGTCCCAACCCCAGTGGCTTTTGCGTGGAATGCGGAAACACGGATGCATGAGAATGGCCACGGCCCGGCCGCCGACTTTCAAAGCGTTGCGGATGTTGGCAAACAAACCACCGATATCCTCGACATCGTGCACCGCCATCAGGCAAGCGGCAGCATCGTAGGTGCCATCGGCCCAGGCACCGGGCTGGCAGGCATCGGCTTGGATCCACGAAACCCGCGGCTCATTGCGATGGCGTGACTTTGCGGCATCGATCAAACGCGGACTGGCATCAACTCCGGCAAAACGTGCAATGCCGGCGGCAAGCAATGGCGACGCAAGCACACCTTGACCGCAGCAGACATCGATCACCGATTCGCCCGCTTGCGGCGCGAGAAGTCGCAGCGCCGCAGGCAGGATCACATGCTGGTGGTAGTCCGAGCCGCTTTCGCCAACGAGCTTGTCATACCATGCGGCGACGGGGTCCCAGCCAAGGTTTTGGTTGGATTTTTTTGCAGCAGGACGCGCCCCCGCGGGGCCACCCTTGCGCGGGGGAAATGGTTGACGCTGCGGGCGGGGCATGATGTTTCAGAAAAATTGGCCGAGTCTCACTTTTTGCGGATGCGCCAGATTTCGCAAAGTTGGTTGCGTTCCGGAATGCGGCTGCTGAAGCGATCGGTCTGGCCGAGGTAGACCGCTTGCACGAGTTGGCCCGGCCGCTTGATGCTGGAAAATTTTTGCGCGACAGCTGTGGCGCGATCCGAGGAGAGTGTGCGGTTGTTGTCGACGTTGCCGGTTTCCGATGCGTAGCCGATCACCAGCATGAGGTCGCCATCGGGAATCTCCGCGCCGAGGCGCGCGATGGTTTCCTCATCGGCTGGAGTGAGACCGCTTGAGCCGGTAGAAAATGTGAGCGTATGCAGGACATTCGCGCCGAGCTTCACGCCGAGGCTGCTGTAAGCCGTGGTGAGGTCCGAGTCTGGGCGGTTTTCCAACTCGCGCAGGTTGCGAAACAACTCGACGGCGGCCGGCAAGAGTTCGCTTTCGGAACTCGCAAAGAGCCTAGCCTTGGCGAGCTCGGCCTCGAGTTCCTTGACGCGGTTTTCGAAAAACTCCTTCGCGCGCAGGGATTCATCAAGACGGCGTTGCAGTTCTTCGAATTCATCCGATGTGACGCTGTTGCCCTTCGATGCGAGTTCCGCACTCAATGCGTCGCGTTGCGACTTCAGTGCATCAAACTCACGGCGCAGTCGGTCGACTTCGGAGTTGGCAACCAGGGCTCGTTGCAGCTCGGCCTGCAGTCGCGAGCTTTCTGCCGCAAGGCTTTGGCGCAATTGTTCGGAGCGCAAGAGCTCGGAATTTTTTGCGGTGATTGCCGCATCTTTTTCACCGAGCATTTTTTCAAGACTTTCCACCAGCGCCGCCATTGTCTCGGCATCCTTTTTTAGGCGCGCGGCGATGTCCTGTGCCGACTCCGATCCGCCCTCAAGCGGGCGTAGCCCCATCGACATCCGTTCGCGATTGAGCTGACTGCGGATTGCGTTTGCTTCGGCTTGGAGCTGGGTGACATCCGCTGATCCGGCTGATTCACGGTCAAAACTGCCGCGCAACCCCATCACGATCAACACGCCGAGCAGTGCGATGATCACAAATGCCAGCACCATCGTTGGTGGCATTGAGGGCTTGGCTTGGCTGGCAGCATCATCGTTGACCTCATCCTCGGTCTCGATTTTTTCCGGCGTTGATTTGTCCTCGGACATGGTGGGAAGCCTGATCTCCCGAGCTGTCCGCTGTCAATTCATTCGGGGCTTTGGGCGGTTTTGTGAGGCTTGAGAAGCGACATGAATTCCTTTGGGTGCTTGAATACGAAGTCCGGTTTCTCGGCGGCAAGCGACTCGGGTGAATTGAAGCCCCAGGTGACTGCGGCGATGGGAATGCCAGCTTTTTGCGAGGCCTTCACATCGCGAAGTTCGTCGCCGATATAGAGCATCTCTTCGGTGCGCAGTGAGAAGGTCTTGCGGATTGCCTTGAGGTGCTTGGACTTGCCGGTGAGTTTGGAGGTCGAGGAAATGAAATCGAAGATTTCGCGCAGCCCGTGAGCTCGCAGGAAGAGGTCGACATTTTCGGGAGTGTTGGACGTGAGGATGCCGAAGGATTCAACATGCACGCGCAACTCGGTGAGCGCCTCCGATATGCCTTCGATGAGGTCGAGGCGGGTGATGCTGCCTCGCAGCATCATGGTGCCGCGCGCGATGAGCGACGGCACTCGGCGTTTTGGAATATCGAGATGCGTCAGCAGTTGCTTGAGCGAGAGGTGGCGAAGTTTTTCGACCTCGTGTTCCTCGATTTTGCGGATGCCGTAGTCGGGCGCGAGCTCGTTGAAAATTTTCCTAGTCTCGCCCAGGGTGTCGGCGATGGTGCCATCGAAATCGAAAACAATCGTCCGGAACTTCATCGAGGTTGCGGGCTTGTCCTTGGCGTGAGCTTTAGACGAGCGGGAGGTTGGGATGGATGTCTTCTTCAAGGCTGGTGGTTTGTCCTTCAAAGTAGCGCAGTAGCGCGGCGAAGGCAATCATCGCCGCGTTGTCGGTACAGAGCGCTGGCGCAGCAGTCATTAGTTCCAGCCCCTGCTTTTCGCAGGCGATTTCAAAGGCTTCGCGCAGCGCACGATTGAGGCTTACGCCGCCGGACAACGCGATCGCGTCACGACCGGATTCGCGAGCGGCGCGCAAAGTTTTGCCAACAAGGATTTCGATCACCGCCTTTTGAAACGATGCGGCGAGGTCGGCACGGGTGGCATCGCCCATACCGCGATCGAGGGTGTAAAGCACGGCGGTCTTGAGCCCCGAGAATGAAAAATCGAGATGCGGATCGTGTAGCATTGGGCGCGGAAAATCGAAGGCCGCGGGATTGCCGCTGCGCGCTTCCTTTTCAATTTCGGGTCCACCCGGATATGGCAGCCCGAGCATTTTGCCGACTTTGTCGAAAGCCTCGCCCGCGGCATCATCGCGCGTGCCACCAAGTCGACTGTAATGGCCCGCCTGCTCGACATCGAGCAACAGCGTGTGACCACCGGAAACAATCAAGGCCAGGTGTGGTGGCACTGAGCTGCGATCGAGAAATGGCGAGAGCAGGTGACCTTCGAGGTGGTTGATCCCGAGAAAAGGGCGATCTAGCGCACAGGCTAGCCCCTTCGCAACGGTGCTGCCGATGAGCAACGATGATGCGAGTCCGGGGCCGGTGGTGGCGGCGAAGGCATCGACCTCATCGACAACAACGGATGCCTTGGCTAGGGCCGCTTCGACCAGTGCGCGCACATGCAACGAATGGTTGCGAGAGGCGAGTTCTGGCACCACGCCGCCGTGCTCGCGATGCAATGGGATCTGCGACGAAATTTCTGATGCGAGGATTTCCGCGCGACCTCCTCTTTCACCACGCACGATGGCGACTGCGGTTTCATCGCAGGAGGATTCGATCGCCAGAAGCAGGGCCACGCGGGGGATGGTGAAGAGGAAATTTCCGAAAACCGATCAAAAACCGCTGAGCTCACACCCTTTCGTCCACCACATCGCGGACGATTTGTTCGGCATCGATGTCGTTTCGTTCGTAGGTCGATACCGCGGCCTGTACCATCGCCACAGCGGTTTCGCGTTCGTCGTGGATGACCCGCACGCCAAGCTCGCGCAGGCGCTCAACCTCGGCATGGTACTTCGCGCGCCCAAAGATCAGCACATCGGGATTGCGTTCGCGCACTAGCGGCACGGCCGCACAGGTGGCATTAATCGCCGGAAAGGTGAAGGCCACAAGGCGTGCGCGGCCGATGCCTGCAAGGTCGAGCGCCTCGACATGGGTCGCATCCGCAAACAACACGGCCTGTCCCTGCGCCTTCAAGTGCCGCACGGTTTCGGCATTCATCTCGAGTACCAGCGTGTCGAGGCCGCAGCGTGTGAGTGCTTCGTTGAGAGCGCGACCAACCGGGCCGTAACCGCAAATGACGGCGTGGTCGCTGATTTTTTTGATCAAGCCCGAAGGGGCGATTTGACCTGCCATGCTGCGGCGGGTGCTCATCAAGCCTTTCCCTTCCAGCCATTTGGCAAAGCGTGGCACGCTGCGCATGAGTGTAGGCACAAATGCCATGGTGATTGCGGTGCAAACGAGGAGCATTTGTTCAATGGCAGGCTCGAGCGGGCGAAAACCGCCGGCCTTGCCGATCAGTACGAGCGTGAACTCACCCGTGCTTGCGAGAGCCGCCGCCGCCAGCAGTGATGGCCTGCCCGAAAGTTTCAGCATTTTCATCACGAAGAAAACCACTGTGCCCTTGAGTGAGAGAATCAACGCGCTGCCTGCGAGCACCAGCAGCCATTGATCCGCGACCACCCGAAGGTCGATGAGCAAACCCACCGAGATGAAAAAGATTGCGAGAAACAAATCCTTGAAGGGAAGGATCTCGGCGAGGATGCGATGGCTGTAAATCGACTCGCTCACTACCAGGCCGGCTGCAAAGGCCCCAAGCGCGAGCGACAAATCGAGAGCGCCGCCTGCATAAGCCACGCCCGCGCAAAGGCCAACGACCGTGAGCGTAAAAAGTTCGCGGCTCCGCGTTGCCGCCACTGCATGCAAGAGCGGCGTGATGCCGAATCGACCGAGCAAGCCGGCACCTGCCAGAAAGAGCAAACCCTTCAACAAGGCTCCACCGAGATTGGCGGCAAGATTGCCTTTGCCGTCCTGGTAGAGGATTGGCAAGAGCAGGAAAAAAACGATGACGAGTATATCCTGAAACAGCGCGATGCCGAGCGCAGCGCGCGCACCAGGGCTGTTTTGCTGACCGGAATCTTGAAATGATTTCATCGCGACCGCAGTCGAGCTCAAGGCCATAGCGACACCGAGCACCACGCAATCGACCGCAGGAAATCCCAACGCCGCTGCGAGCCCGCCCGCCAAGAGGGAAGTGACCGCCACCTGCAGGCCGCCACCGATCAACGCCGAGCGCCAAAGATGACGCAATTCGGTGAGTGAAAATTCAATGCCCAGAGTGAACATCAACAACACCACGCCAATTTCCGCCAACTCTCGGATCACTGGGCCGCCATGATCGGCACCGGTCAACCATGTGATCCCTGAGTTGCCGATCAGCACTCCGCATAAAAGATAACCAACCAGCAGACTCTGGCGAATGCGGATCAGGATCAGCGATAGCAACACCGCAAGCACCAGCACCAGCGTCAGCAAAGCAAAGAGCGGCGAAATTTCGGCCGCGCCAGCCGCAAGCGGTATCCAATCAAAGTTCATCCATTCCATTCTTCTTCATTGCGATCGAAGAACAAGACGAAAGCAGGCCGCGCGCCAATGCCTTGAATGAATATTTAGGCTCTTGCCTCCAAAGGATGCCGCGTGCCATCAGGATTTTCCAACACGACATCTTCGGCCCCGCGTTTGAGATAAGCCATGAGGTCGCGTTTGCCGTTTTTTGAAACGGGTGAAACGCTGGTGATTTCGCCAGCGGGCTTGCCCGTGGCATCGAGCAATACGGATTCCATCGAGGCACTGTCATCGACCGTGGCATGAATGAGCCGCTTGTGGAGTTTGCCGGCATGCTTGATACGGGAGATCACCTCCTGGCCGATGTAGCAACCTTTGTGATAGGAAATGTCGGATGTATCGAGTCCTGCTTCGGGCGGCAGCAGCCCTTCGTAAAGTTCGCGCTCCCATGCGGGCACACCGTGGGCAATGCGGAAGGCCTCGAGCGCATCGCCTTCCAACAAAGGAAACGATGCCGGGAAGGTGACTGACTGGCCGCTTTGTATCCACCAATCGGTTCCTGCAACTCCGAAGCGTGCGGATTGTCGCGCGATCACGCCTGCGGGCGTGGCACCGGGATCGGCGGTGAAGTGAATGAGCGACCACTTGCCGCTGAGGTTGGCGACTTCGACATCATCCGCGATGAGGTAACGCGTGAGGCGTGCTTCGAGTGCCTCCGCATCCACGCTCGAAGCAGAGACCCACAGCGCGCCATCGTTTGATTTCATGAGCCACACGCGAAACAGCAATCGGCCTTTTGCATCGGTGACGCATGAGGGCAGGGCGGATGTTTCCTGATCGAGACGACGAACATCCTGAGTAAGCTGGCCGTTGAGGAAGCGGGTAGCATCGGGCCCGCGAAATTCCAGCAATGCGGGCGTGCCGCAGTCGATTCTGCGCGTTTCGCTCATTGCTTGCGCTGGAGTGCGAGCTCGACAAGGCGTGCCGCCTGCTGGCGAATGCCTCGCATGCCATCCGGCGTTGGCACTTGCCCTTCCTCGAGTGTCATTTCTGCACGAAGCCCGGCAAGAAGGTCACGCATGGCGAGGTAGTTTGGCCGTTCGGAAATTCGTGGTTCGAGGCCGGCGATCGATTCGGTGTAATAGTCGGCGATGTCCTCGCGCATCACTTTGCGTGCGCGCTCTTCGGAAAACTGTTTGTCGACGGCGACGGTTGAAACTTCGAGTGCGCGGATCCATCCGCCCATGGAGATCAGGTGGGCCAGATCGGCGTCTTTGAGTGAGACGAGCTCTGCCTCGACATCGCGCTGGGTGGCGGCGAGTTCTTTCTTGAGTTGCGCGACATCTGCTTTCTTGGCGCTGTCGAGCAAGCTTGCCGCGTGGCGGTTCACACGATCGCCCGCGCCGAGTGCCTTGCCATAGCGCGTAAGGTCGGCGGCAAGGCTTTCGACTTTGTCGAGTTGTTCGGCTTGGACGACCAGGAATCCGTTGGCAATCAGGAATCCAAGCTCGATGGCAAGGTCGGCGCGGTCGAGCGGCATCCGGGCTGGCATCGGCCGATCGGTTTCCACCAATGGCAGAGGCATGAGAAACTGCAAGGTGTCGAACAGTTTGGAAATCGACGGCGCAGTGAACTCATTGATGCCGAGTTCCTCGCGCATGTGCTCATCGTCGAGCAGATCGGCAGGAATTTCGTTTGCTTCGGTTGCGGGTTTTTCTTCGGCAGGCTTTTCCTGCGCGTAAAGCGGAAGTGTGGGCGCGGCCAGCAGTGACAACGCAAAAACCAATCGGCGGATCATGCACGAGGATGGCATGCCCGGCGCGAATCTGCAACTGGCAAAAAACCGGCCTACCGATCGGGCCCAAACATTCCGAGCCCAGCAAAGCCTCATATAAAAAACACCCCCAGCGCCAGAAACTGACGCTGGGGGTTAGTTGAACCCTTGCGGGTTAGTTGACGGTTAGTAACAGGTCGGCGGCTTAATAAGCGCCAAGACCGTTCTTGCGACCGGCCTTGCCCTTTTGGGGTGACTTGACTGCTTTCACTGCCTTGCCTGATTTGCTGGCGTAGCTTGCCGGTTCTTCCCGCAACATCGGATTGGTTCCGAAGTGTTCGGCGGCATCAAGCCACTGACGCACTGCGAGACGCAGAACGGCAGATCGCGAGATAGCCATCTTGTTGGCGAGTTGATCGACACGCGCCTGAAGTTCGGCGGGCAGTCGGACGGGTATTGGATCCATAGTCTTTTTGTGCATCGGTCTTTAATTATTGCGGTTTTACTTCGGGGCTTCAAGAACTCATTCAGTATTTGGCTTATCTACTAATTCTATATCTCTAGATATACAATGGTCGAAATTGATATACATGACAAGTGTATTCATTGCGTGACTTGACAATAATTCCCTAGTCCCCTGTGCGTGACCTGCCCTGATGGTGCTTGGGGTGCTGAATTCCTTTATATATAAAGGAATTGTAGCGACTGTTCACTGCCCCGAAGGCGTGGGGGTCGTCGGATTTTGTATGCGAAAAGACCGCGATAATGCTCAAATCGGCAATCGGTTAGTGCACGCCGATTGCAATTACAGCGCCTCGATGGCGGCCATGATTTGTTTGGCGATCCGGTCGTAGTCGGTCTTGCCTTTTACCGATTCGAGTTCCTCTGGTGTGAAGCGGATGGGTGGGCCGACGGTGACCGTAATGCGTGAGAACCGGATTCGGCCCGAGCCGCGGGGTAGGGCTTCGCGGGCGCCGCGGATGCGTACCGGTTGGATCGGCACGCCGGACTTTGCGGCGATGAGGCCGATGCCTGGAGCGGCCTCGCCGATCGAACCATCGAGCGTGCGCGAGCCTTCGGGAAACACCAGCACGCGGTGACCTTCCTTGAGTTTACGAATGATCGTCTTGAGGCTCGCCATGTCGGGCCGATCTTGGTCGACAGGGATCGCATTCCAGCGCGCGTAGAGCCATTTGCCAAAACCGCGGAAGAGCGTCTTGCGAGCGAGATAGGTCATCTCGGTTTTGTACAAATTGCCGATGAGTGGCGGGTCGAGATAGCTTTGGTGATTCGACGCGACCAGCACCGGGCCTTCGGTGATGAGATTTTCCTCACCGATGACGCGCATGCCGAAGAGCGTGCGAAACGATGAGCCGAAGGACATCCAGCCAAGCCAGTAGAGCCAGTTCATGGGGGAAATTTTGCCAGTGATCGGATGAGTGAAAATGCCTTTGTCGCGGCTTACGCCTCTAGCCCTTGATGCCGGAGAATTTCGATGGCCGCATCGACCGCGCCATCGATCGTGAGATCCGATGTGTCGAGGCGGGTGGCACCGGGAGCTACAACAAGTGGTGCGGTCTGACGCGAGCTATCGGCGGCATCGCGGCTGGCGATCGAGTCGACCTCTCCAGCGGCCTTGCGGCGCGCGGCGCGTATTTCCTCTGCGGCATCGATGTAAATTTTGTAGGGTGTGTCGGGGAAAACGACCGAGCCGATGTCGCGACCCTCCATCACCACATTCGAGTGTTGGGTGTATTCGCGTTGCAGGCCGATGAGTGCCGCTCGCACCTCGGGAATGGCGGAGATTGCCGAGACATTGGCATTCACCTTTTCGCTGCGGAGTTCATCGCCGGGGTCAATGCCGTCGATGGTGATGGTCGAGCTGATGCCGTCGTGACCGCATTCGATGTGAATGTGCTGCAGTAGGTTTGCCACTGCCGTGCTGTCGTGCGGGTCGACATGTTCGCTGAGTGCCTTCCATGTCACCGCGCGGTACATCGCGCCCGAGTTCACCATCACGAGGCCGAGTCGTTGTGCGAGCAGGCGTGCGACAGTGCTTTTGCCAGAGGCGGCGGGACCGTCGATGGCGATGGCGAAATGATTGGAGTCGGATGAGTTCACGAAGGGCGTGTGGTTGGCAGCATGAAATCGGCGGGCAGGTTTTTTTCCTGTCGGATCGCGTCGAGGTGGTGGGCAAATCCCGGGTAAGAGGTGTTTACGCACTCGGTGTTGCGGATGACCGTTTCGCCCGAGGCAAAGAGCCCGGCGATGGCAAAGGCCATGGCGATGCGATGGTCGCCGAAGCTGTCGATCTCGGCAGCATGCAGTGGTGAGCCGCCGGTGATTTCCATGCCATCTTCGTACTCGGTGACATTGCCGCCCATCGCACGGAGGTTGTTGACGACGGTCGTGATGCGATCGGTTTCCTTCACGCGAAGTTCTGCGGCATTGCGGATGACTGTGGTGCCATCGGCAAGCGCGGCTGCGACGGCGAGTACTGGAATTTCGTCGATGAGGTTGGGAATTTCGCTTTCGAAAATCGTCGTGCCCTTGAGCCTTGCACCGTGGACTTCAATGTCACCGATCGGTTCGCCGCTTGCCTGGTGCGGCGTCATGATGATGCGTGCGCCCATCCGGTTGAGTGCGGTGATGATCGCGGTGCGTGTCGGGTTAAGTCCGACATTGCGCAGGGTGAGTCGGGCACCGGGCAGCGCGGCCGCAGCGACCAACCAGAATGCCGCGCTTGAAATATCGCCGGGCACGGTGAAGTCGCAAGCCTGGGGGACTTGGCCGCCAATGATCGAGATCGAGTTGCCAGTGTGGACGGTGTTGACGCGGAACGAGGCGAGCATGCGCTCGGTGTGGTCGCGTGTGGTTGCGGGTTGGATGACTGTGGTGGTGCCTTTGGCAAACATGCCGGCGAGCAGCACCGCGCTTTTCACCTGCGCGCTGGCGACCGGCATTTCGTAAGTGATCGGCGCGAGCGTTGCTGGATGAATCCGCAGCGGCGCGCAGCCGGGTTTTTCGCCAAGCGTTTCGATCTGGGCACCCATTTGCGCGAGCGGGATGGTGATGCGACCCATCGGGCGCGAGGAGAGCGAGGCATCGCCAAACAATTCCGAGGTAAAATTTTGCCCCGCGAGCAAACCCGCAAGCAGTCGCATGCCGGTGCCGGAGTTGCCGCAGTCGATCGGCTTGGCTGGGGCCTTGAGCTGCATCGATTGACCATGAATGCTCAAGTGTGTCGGCCCGTAACCGGCGAGTTCTTCGATCACCTCGTAATCAGCACCGAGTGCCTTCATCGCGTTGAGCGTGTTGAGGCAGTCTTCGCTGGGGAGGAAATTGTGAACGGTGCAAGTGCCGTTGGAGAGGCCGCCAAGGATCGCGGCGCGGTGTGACATGCTCTTGTCGCCTGGCACGCTGAACTCCGCGTGGATTTTTGAAATGGATGTGACTCGGAATTCGGACATGGATCGGTTGGCAGGCTTTCTAACAGATTTGCGCGGCGTGCAACAACGGCGTGATGTCAACCGGCTTGGAGAGGAGATTTTTTCTCCGCGTGCGTCGCTTGCAGCGTGTCGCGCGGTTGTTTGGCTTCGGCTAGCCATTGAAGGGTAGCTTGCTGGTCGCCGTTTTCCAGCAGCTTGAGGATCGTGTTGAGATCGGCGATGGTTTCTCGCAGCGGCGCAAGCAGCGCGGCGCGGTTTTCGGTGACGATCTCCGCCCACATGTCGGGATTGCCGGAGGCCACGCGGGTGGTATCGCGCAGTCCGCCACCGCCGAAGCGTCCATCGGTGGGGTTTTTGAGGCAAACGCGTGCAGCGCTCGCGGCGATGAGGTGGGGCAAATGACTGATGCGTGCCACAAGGGCATCGTGAGCGGCCGGGCTCATCCAGGTGGTGTGGCAACCGACCGACTGCCAAAATGCTTCGAGCGCCATGGCGCGGGGGCCGGTTGTTTCGCCTTCGTGGGTAAGTAGGCAGGCGGCACCTTCAAAAAGTGTGGCGCTGGTGGCCGAGAGTCCGTTGCGTTCGGATCCGGCCATCGGGTGACTGCCGATGAAGTTGATGCCCTTCGCCGCAAGAAGTGGTGCGAGCTCGCGATGCGGCGCTTGTTTCACGCTGCCGACATCGGTGATGAGGCAAGTGGCAGGCAAGCCCGCTTCAATCGCGGCGGCGACGAGTGCGGGCATCGCGCCGACAGGCACACACAGCACGAGCAGATCGGCTCCTTCGACGGCGAACTTGAGATCATCGGTGGCACCATCGATGCCAAGGGTGCGCGCATCGGCGGCTGTTTGGGCCTTGCGGGCCCACAGCCTCACGCGCGGGGCCTGCGTTTGTGCGGCGAGTGCCAACGCGAGGGATCCGCCGAGAAGCCCGCTGCCTAGGATGCTGATGTTCGGAAAGTCGGCGTTCATTCGAAAAAAAACCGGGTCCTGTATGTTGGACCCGGTTGGTTGAAGGTGAAAAAATCGACCGGGGGGGGAGCGAGGCGATCAGGGAACGCGGAAATACTTTTTCTCCGCTGCGGGATAAGTCGGGTCTTGCACGAGCGTGCCGCTTGGAATGTCGCGCACATCGACCACCTTGTTGTTGTAGGGGCTGAAGACGAAGCCTTCCTTGCCCGGCACTTTGCTGGCGTAAGAATACTCGGGTTTCTTCGCTGCAGTTGCGGGCTTTTGAGCGGTGCTGGTGGTTGAAGAGGTCGAGGGCTTGTCGGTTGGCTTGATCGAGCTATCGGTGGTCTCAGCGCTGGTGATGCTGGTGCCTTCTGTGGATGCTGATTGAGCAGCGGCATCGGCAGCCTGCTTTTCCTTGAGCTTTTGCTCTTCGGCTTTTTTCTGTTCCTCGGCTTTGGTTTGTGCGGTGGCGTTGGGCGAAGATCTTTTGGTTTTCTTGCGATTGGCACCCTCGTCGTAGGGGTAGCAGGATGCAAGCAAGGCGCAGAGCGTGACGCTGATGACCGAAGCGATTCGTGTGTTCATGGCGGATTTAAGGTTTCCTTTCCGCAGGTCTTGCTCTATAGGCCTGCGATAC
>JAPOLH010000019.1 GCA_029977225.1 Verrucomicrobiaceae bacterium
CCGCTACCTTTACCCCGAAGATGTGCGCGAGAAAAAAGTCCGCAAGCACGGTAGCCATGGTCAGGAACAAACCTATTTCCTGTGCCGGCTCAAAGCGGGTGCGCCTCCCGTGAATGTCGATCAAAAGCCGCGCGAGTTTCGCGCGTACCGCTGGATCCTGCCGCAGGAGTTCGATCTCGATTGGCTGCCGGAATTCAAGCGTGAGGTCTACCGCGCGGTGATGCGCGATTTTTTCAAGGTCGAGTTGCGTTGATTCCTCCTGGGTTTCGGCCAAGGCCGAAAAGTAGCGCTAGCAGTCGCAACGCGCGATCGAGCGGCGAGTTCCAGGGCCTCGCCGGCCGGACGATTTCCCAGTGTTTTTCGGCTGCCATTGCGCTGAGGGTTGAGTCGGGATTCACCAGCAACGCGCGCTCGCAAAGGGCCAGCATTGGCAAATCGGCGCGGCTGTCGGTGTAGCCGCAGGAACCGGGCAGGCGGCCATCGATGAAGTACGAAGAATCTAGTACTAGATGAAGCCGAATGACCTTCGCCGCGCCCTTGTGATTTTCCAAATCCGGAAAAAGCGTGCCGGGCGTGACCACTGTGCCGAGCGAGATGTCGAAGCCGAGTAGCGCGCCAATTTCCTTCACATAGAGCTCTGGACTGGCGGAGGAAAGAATCAGCAGATCGCCCGCCCTACGGTGCCGCTCGATGCGTTCGCGCAGTTGCGGGTAGATAGCCGGCATGAGCGATTGCGCGAATTCGCGCGCGTATCTGGCGAGCTGGTCGGCATCGATGCGCCAAAGGTAGCTGAGGAAGATCCGCTTCATGCACTCGGTGCCGAGCAGGCCAGCGAGAGGTGTAAAAATCAAAAAAACCGGCAAGAGCAACGCGCGCCATGGCTCACGCCGCACGACAAAATGACGAAACAACAACTGGCAGTCCCACGGGATCAGGGTGCCATCGAGGTCGAAGAGGGCGATTGCCCGCGAGGTGGCGTTGGAGGGGCTCGTTTGCACGGAATCGAATGCGAATCGCGCGCAGGCTGGCATGCATCATCGGAGCCCGCCATCTTTTCCCGCGCCGCTTTGCGCTTTCCGCCGCCAGAATCCACCTGTAGACTCCCGCCATGCCAGAAACCGCCGAGGCAGATCCACGCTTCAACGAATTTGTCCTGTTCCAGGCACAAAACGCCGGGCTTTTTCTCGGTCAGATCCCCCACCCGCAAACAGGTGAAAAATCGGTGAACCTCCGCGCCGCTCAATCGGTGATCGACTCGCTCGAAATGCTTTCTAGCAAAACCCGCGGCAATCTCACGGAAACCGAAACCAAGCTTCTCACCATGGCGCTGCAAAATTTGCGCCCCTTGTTCCAATCCGCGCAAGCCGCCACCAAGAACTAAGCTCCAACGCATCATGAAATCATTCGACCCCTTCAACATCGGGCATGTGCCCGTCGGCGGACCCGTCCCCTTCTTCATCCTCGGCCCCTGCTCGCTTGAATCTGAAGCCTTCGCCTGGGACATGGCGCGCTCGCTCAAGGACATCGCCGACCGCACCGGCATCCCATTCGTTTTCAAAGCGTCCTTCGACAAAGCCAACCGCACATCGATCAAGTCGTTTCGCGGACCCGGCCCGCGTGAAGGCTGCCGCATCCTTGGAGAAATTGGCAAAGAGCTCGGCGTGCCAGTCACGACCGACATCCACACCGCCGAGCAGGCCGACATCGCTGCGGAGTTTATTGACCTGCTGCAAATTCCCGCGTTTTTGTGCCGCCAGACCGACCTGCTCGAGGCCGCCGCGAAGACGGGCCGCGCGGTCAATGTGAAGAAAGGCCAGTTCCTTGCGCCGTGGGACACGGTGAACATCGCCGACAAAATGCGCGCCTTTGGCTGCAGCCATTTTCTCATTACCGAACGCGGCACGACCTTCGGCTACAACAATCTCGTCGCCGACATGCGCTCGCTTTATTGGATGCGCAAAGAGGGCCTGCCAGTGATCTTCGATGCGACACACTCGGTGCAGCGGCCCGGCGGGCTTGGCGGCACAACCGGCGGCGATGGCGAACTTGCGCCGGTGCTCGCACGCGCGGCCGTGGCCACCGGCATCGACGGGCTTTTCATGGAAGTACACTCGGATCCCGCCAACGCCGTTTCCGACGGACCCAACCAGATCCCGCTCGAGTTCATCGAAGACCTCTTGGTAAAGCTCATTGCCATCCACCACGCGTCTCACTGATCCGCCACGCACTCGATCACCAAAATCCTTGCGCGCACTCATCCCACTTTTGCTTTTGCTGCCCACCGGCCTCGCGCTGGCGGTGACCGCGCTGCCGTCGGGCAATGGCAAATTGCCGACGACCTCGCTCTTGCCGGATGGCAGTCAGATGCACGGCGTACTTTTACCGCGCTACGATGAGAACCAAAAGCTCTCGAGCCTGCTGCACGCCGAGGCGATGACCTTGTTCGACCGCGAGACGATTCACGGCGAGACGGTGTGCATCGAGTTTTTTGATTCCGATGAAACCATGAACGGCCGCATCGATCTGAAGCAGGCGGTTTTCAACTCGGCCAAGGGATCGCTCAAGGCCACGGAAATTGTCACGCTGAGCTCGGATCAAATCATCGCCAAAGGCGATGGCCTCTGGTATGCCTTTGAGCAGGGCGAGGGATTTCTCGGCGGCCCAGTACAGACACGCATTTTTTCCAAGAAACAAACGACCATGAAATCCCGCTCTTCCACCCTGCGCGCGACCGCGATGGTCGGCGCGGTGCTGGCCCAACCGGTGCTCAATGCCGCGCCATCACCCAGCTCGACCACCGAGCGCACAGCCGTGCATGCCGATGCCGCAAGCAAGGCACCGGCGCAAAAAAACGCCGCCAGCGAAACGCGCAGCGATTTGAAGGCCGACCTCGAAGCATCGGCCGCAGCCACTGCCAACGCAAAAGCCTTTCTCGAAAAACAGGAAATCCAAGCGAAGGCCGGTGCTGCCCCCGCCACGCCCGAGGCCAAGCCATTTGAAGCGCCTGCCGATCCGAACGACACACTCGTGACCTGCGACGGCGGCATGTACTTCGATGCCGACGACGGAGTCTTCGTTTACCTCCGCAATGTGGTCGTGAAGGACCCGCGCTTCGATCTCTCGGGCGCTAACGAACTCAAAGTTTTTCTCGGCAAAAAACCCGATGAAAAAACGCACGAAAACGCCTCGAAAAAATCAGCCGATGGCAAGGGGGTCGGCGCACGCTTTGGCGATGTCGAGCGCATCGTTGCGACCGGCGCAGTGAGGGTCCTGCAAAAGCAACCCGAGCCGGGCAAGCTGCCGGTCGAGGCAAGCGGTGCGATTTTCACCTATCATCCCAAGACTGGAAACATCCATCTGCAAGGTGGCTACCCATGGGTCAAGCAGGGCACCAGCTTCATGCGCGCGAAGGAGCCGAATCTCATTCTGCGCATCAAGAAGGATGGCAGCTTTGTCACCGACGGCCGCTGGGACATGCGCGGCAAGGTCGATCAATCAACCAAACCCTGAGCCAGCAAATTTCAATCCATGCACGATCCGGGATCCACCTGCCAGAATGCCAGCAACGCCGTGCTTGCCGCCAAAGGCTTGCGCAAAACTTACAATGGCCGCGCGGTCGTCGATGGCGTCACGATCACGGTCAAGGATCGCGAAATCGTCGGGCTACTCGGGCCCAATGGCGCGGGTAAAACGACTTCGTTCTACATGATCGCCGGATTAGTTCCCGCCGATGACGGATCGGTGAGCTTTCAAGGCCACGACATTTCCGACCTGCCAATGCACCGCCGCGCGCGACTTGGCCTAGGTTATTTGCCGCAGGAGGAATCGGTTTTTCGCAAACTCTCAGTCCTCGATAACCTGCTCGCGATTCTCGAAACGCGACCGAACCTCAACCGCGCGCAACGCCTCGAACGCGCGCACGATTTACTCGAGCGCTTTGGCATATCGCGCGTCGCAAAGTCGCTGGCGATCACGCTCTCCGGCGGTGAAAAACGCCGCCTCGCCATCGCTCGTTCGCTCTGCTCCGACCCACGCCTGCTGATGCTCGACGAACCCTTCGCTGGCATCGACCCGATCGCCGTCGAGGACATCCAACGCATCGTGCGTGACCTGCGTGATCGCGATGGGCTCGCGATTCTCATCACCGACCACTCGGTGCGCGAGACGCTCTCCATCACCGACCGCGCGTTTCTCATCCACGACGGACGCGTGATCCTCGAGGGCGCGTCCGATGAACTCGTCAACGACCCGATCGCCCGCAAGCATTACCTCGGCGACGATTTCCGCATGTGATCCGCCAACGACTTTGCTGGTGAAATTCCAATCGGTCATCTTCGACTTCGACGGCATTCTGGTCGACACCGAATGGGCAATCTACCAAGCGTGGAGGCGGACCTTCGAAGCGCACGGGCAGCACCTGCCGCTCGATGTCTACACGCGCTGCATCGGCTCCGATTTTGCCACGTGGTCGCCCAAGACCCACCTTGAGGAACTTACCGGGCTCGCCTTCGATTGGCACGACCTCGACACGCGCAGGCAACATGAAATCGAAGCGGAGCTCATGCACGAAGGCCCGATGCATGGAGCCGTGGACTTGCTCGAATTTTTGCAAACGGCTCAAGTCCCCACTGCCGTGGCTTCAAGTTCTTCGCACCACTGGGTCGATGGTTGGCTCGACCGACTCGAGCTCACCAAAAATTTCCACGCCGTCGTCTGCCGCGGCGACGCCCCGCGCATCAAGCCAGCGCCCGATCTCTTTCTTGAGGCCGCCCGGCAACTCGATGTGAAGCCCGAACATTGTCTCGTGATCGAAGATTCGATGAACGGCCTCAAGGCCGCCAAGGCCGCGGGCATGCACGCATGGGTCATCCCCAATCGCGTCACCGATTGTTTGGATTTCTCTGCAGCCGACCAAACCTTCCGCTCGCTTGCCGAATGCATCGGTGCGCTTGGGCCTCATTTTCAAAAATGAGTGAGGCCGCCGGGGCACCCAACCCCGACGGCCATGCTGTACAACTTCACGTCATGGGCGGTTCGATCCACCACGGACATGAAATTGCCAACTGCTGTTCACCCTTACTTGAAGACATGGAGACATGCTCCCGGTCTTCATAGCTTTCGACCTATGCCCGCAGGATTCGTTCAATGCGAATGCCTTACTCCGCGATCGCGTCACGGCACCACGATAGCGCCATCAATGCATAGCCTGTGCCATAGGGCTGGTGGTAATCATAAAGCGGATAGTCCCACCATGAGCCGTCCTTTTCTTGGCGCTCGATCAGGATCGCCGCAAGCCGCCGCGCATACTCGGCATGCGCCTCCATCGGCAAAAGCCGCACCGACTCGGTGAAATAGTAAGTGCCATAATAATAGAAGTATCCCGAAATGCGGAAATGAGTCTCATGCGGCACGGGGCGCTTGCGGCCGTTGGCAAGAAACCCCTCGCGATCGAGAAAGCGTTTCGCCCATGTGTGGATGACCTCATCGGTCACTGAGCCATCGCCGTACACGCGCAGGCAGGCATTGCAAACTTGCGAGCGCGCAAGCGATCCTGCGGGCAAGTTGATGTCGAGCCGTGGCCGCATCCGGTGGCGAAACGAATAAGTGTAGGAAAAGTCCGGCGTGCGCTGGATGCGGATTGATTCGAGCGCGCGTTGGCTGGCGCGCTCGGAGAGTTTCACCGACATTTCGCGACGCGCCTCGTCCATCGCAAGAAGCAAGGTCGCGGTGGTGAAGGATGTCGAAATGCCCGATGGCTTTTGCGTCGCAAGCTCATCGAAAACATCGAGATAGCCCCAGCCACCGTTGACCTCCTCGTAACGGTTTGCGAGATCGACCTGCTCCTGCGCAAGGCGCGCCCATTGCTGCTTGCGCGACGCATCCGACTCAATGCGATGAAGCCGGCTGATCGCGCGCAGGCCATAAGCGTGGCCCCACACATTGTAGGTTGTGGTGGGATCAGCACGGCGAAGATGCGGCAACTCTGCAGCCATCCACGCGGCCGCCCTGTCGACCGCGGCCTTGGCCTCGGCACGCGAATCCCGGGCATCGATAAGCCCGGACAATGCGAGCCCGCTGGCACCGGCGCGAAAGGCATGATGCGCCCCCGGCAACGGGGCGTAAATGTTGAGCCCCTTCGTGCGCGTTGGCCCACCCCATGAGCCGTTTGCGTTCTGATGTTGGATCAGAAAATCCACGCCTCGTCGCAAGGCCGCATCAATCTGTGTCGCAATCGGAGCTTCGTTGCCGAGCGCCAAGCCCGCCATGGCCATGGCGCATGCCACCGCTCGCAGCATCCCTCGCCGTTTCGATTCCAAAAAACACCATCGGTTGCCAGCAAGGTGCATCATGAGCGCGGGACGACGAATGGAAAAGCTACGGCACAAGAATGACCTGGCCGGCCTCGAGGCCGGAAAGAATCTCGATCTCATCCGCGTTTGCACGGCCGCAGCGGACAACTCGACGCTGGCTTTTTCCATCGGCAAGCTTCACGGCCACCGTCGAGCCGCGCGGGTCGCGCTCAACTGCCTTGCGCGGAACAACGATCGCCGCATCACGATGATGGCAAATCACGCGTACCAACATGGTCGCGCCAACAATCGCTTGGAATTTATCCGGCCATTTTGCGGAGAGATCGACGCGCATCTGTCCTTCGCTCCTGGGGATGTTCGAGAGCTTTGCGAGACTCACCGGAATCTCAAGGTCTTCGCGACCGGGCGGGATTGCGATGCCGGCGAACTCCGAAGGCAAAGCGCCGGCGGTTTGTTCGTCGACAAATGCGGTCAACACGCGCGCCGCATCGGCTGGGATCACGGCGGCGATTGCCTGATTCAGCGGTGGTTGGCCATGCTTGACGAGCGACTTTGCATCACCACGTGACCAGCGGCCGTTCTCGATCGAGCCGTGGTAGAACCACCCGTCCACCTTGGCCTTGACCTCGAAAAGCGTACGGTCGCGCTCCAACTCCGCCAATGATTTGAGCGTTCGTTCGTGATTGGCCTTGAGCGTTTCGAGTTCGGCTTTCTTGATCTCGATGCCACGAGGAATTTCGGTGGTGGCTTTGCGCAACTGAATCGCTGTGTCGCGCTGGTTGTTGGCGAGCGTCACCGCTTCGCGCGGCAGCACAACCTCGATCGCTCGCTTGTGGTCGAGCTGCTCCATCCGCAGCGAAAACTCCGCCGCGGCCACCGCATCTTTCTGACGCGTGAGAATGATTTCCTCGGTGTTCTCGGTGAGATCATCGGCCTCGTACATTTGCTTGAGCTGCTTCAACTCTTCTTGCTGGTTGGCAAGCTCCTGCTTTTTCCGCTCGAGTTGCTGGTCGGCAGTTTCAATCGCGGCTTTGCGGCGGATCTTTTGGAAATAATCGTTTTCTTCGGTAGCAATGCGCGCAGCACGCTGCAGCGCCTCCATGCGATGAGTCGCGGTCTCCTGCAAATGCGCCAATTCCTGCGTCGCCTGATCCAAACCAAGCTTGCCCGCCGCAATCTCCCGCCGCGCATCCGCCAACTTTCGGTCGATCGCCTCAGCATCGAAGCGCAACAATACGTCGCCCTTGGCAACACGCTTGCCGTGGGCAGCGATTTCCTCAATGCGAAACTCGGTCCATGCTTTCGGCTCAATGCGAATATCGATCTCCGCATCACCTGGCATCACCGCAGCATTGAAAGTTTTTTCCACCGTGAACGGCTGCGGCTCGATCGTGAGCTCACCCGCGCGACCGATCGAAGCGAACACGCAAAAACCAAAAAGTAATGAGTGGAGACGCATAAGGAATGATTGGATCAAAACATGAAGCGGCCGCACGAATCAACCTGCTGCGCGCCCCTTTCGCGCGAGCCAGATCGGCGCAAAGCGCGGCTTTTTCGCACCCGCCGAGATCGGCACGGAATACTCCGCGACATCGAAACCACATCGCTGCAAACGGCGGCTGATGTTTGCCGTGCGTCGCGAACCGGCGATCGCCAGCAAGCCACCCTGCTGCAGGGCCTCGTACGCGGCAGCAAGCCAACGTCGGTCATCAATCCACGGGCGATTCTCGGGAGTCGTTGGCGAAGCGTCGAGATGCAACAAAATCGCATGTAGCATGCCGGCATGTCGCGCCAAGCCCGTAGGCCCGCAATCGTTTTCAAGCACCACTCGTGAGTCATGAAGCAGCGGGCTTTCCGGCAAATGCTCGCGATGCCAATCCGCCATCACGGCCAGCGGCTCGGCAACAATCAGTGCGCCGCGCTTTTGCTTGAGCTCGGCCGATGCCGCAGCCAGCGCATGACCCAAGCCAAGGCCTGCAAACCAGATCTTAGGCTGGCGCGCCGGGCGAAATGGCGCACAGGCCAGCCTTGCCATTTCCTGTTCCACCTCGCGTGTAGCCGGGCCGCAGATCTGCTGGCCGTGGATGATCAATGACTTTCTGCCGTCGTGTTCCTGAAGAGTCAGCACACCTCCTTGGGGAAGTGTGGTTTCAGCCAATGTGATGCGAGGTTTCATGAGTGGATGCGTGAATCAGCGCCGCGTCGGGCGCGGACTTGGGTAAGAAAAAACCCCGACCATCACAGCCGGGGTTTTTTTGATGGGTTGATATGCTAAGGGTTTGATGACTCAAGCCCTGCTTACAGGGTTTCCTTGAGGCGGGAAGAAGCCTTGAAGCCAACAGTCTTGGACTTGGCGATCTGGATTTTCTCTCCGGTCTTCGGATTGATGCCCTCGCGCGCGGCACGCTCTTTCACCTCAAAGGTGCCAAATCCGATGATTTGGACCTTCTTGTCTTTCTTCACACCTTTTTCGATGGAGGAGAGAACGGCTTCGAGAGCTTCTTCGGCGGAACGCTTGGTGGCGTCGTTTCCGAGTGCGGCTTGAATGGATTCGATGAGTTCGGCTTTGTTCATGGCGACGCGATTCATGGCCGCTGCGATGCGCCCTTGGCAAGAGAAAACCCTTTGAATTAAAGGGATTTTTCTGCGGCGCGAAATAAGAGCGTGCTTGACTTCAACCTCATTTCATTGTGAGCCGCTCCAAAATGTAAAAAATAAGGATCCTAGGCCATGGGAAACGCTGGCCCGTGCGACCATGCGGCGAGTGCCTTAACCCAACAAGTGAAGGGCAAATCACGAACTTGGCGGATTTTGTCCAAATTTTGCGGAAAATGACTTGCGGATTCCGGCGACACTTCATACAGACGCCGCGCCCGTTTCCCCGGGCAATTTCTGCATGTTTCGACGCAAACTCATCGTTTCTCTGGTCGCATGGCTGTCATGCCTCGGCCCGCTTTGGGCTGGCGGCGGCGAAGGGCACCACGCCTTGCCGCTCTACGCTCCGCAGCTCAACGACTTCGTGACCAACTCGATGGTCATGGTCTGGCTCGCCGTCGGCGTGATTGTTCTCTTCTGCCGCGCCGCCACCCGCAAGATGTCGCTCATCCCGGCCGGTGTGCAAAACTTCGCCGAATGGGCCATCGAGTCGCTCTATGATTTCCTTGCCGGTCTGATGGGCGACCACCTCGCCAAACGCGTGTTCTGGTTCTTCGGCACGATCTTCTTCTTCATTCTGGTCAACAACTACATGGGCCTCGTCCCCGGCGTGGGCACGGTAGGCTGGAACACCGTCGATGCCCATGGCCACCACGGCTTCACCCCCTTCATGCGCGGCGGCAATGCCGACATCAACATGACCGCCGCGATGGCCTTCACCTTCGCGATCCTTTGGTTTTACTGGGCGATCACTGAAAACGGCCTCAAGGGCTTCCTCGCTCACATCTTCGCACCCAAAGGTAGCTTCGGCGCACTCATGATGCTGATGATGGTGCCGATTTTCCTGTTTGTCGGCGTGCTGGAAATCATTTCGATCGCGATCCGCCCAGTGGCCCTATCCTTCCGTCTCTTCGGCAACATCTACGGTGGCGAGCAAACGCTCGAGGCACTTATGGCGTTGATACCCAAAGCCTTGCAACCTTTCCTCTCGTGGTTGCCGGCCTTCCCGTTCTACTTCATGGAGCTGCTGGTCGGCTTCGTCCAGGCCCTCGTTTTCACCCTTCTCTGCGCCATCTTCTTGAAACTCATCTGCGATCACGGAGACGAGGCGCACCACTGACCCCTTTCCCCGACCTGACCATGGCAGAGATCGTGGGGGCCGGAGAAACCATAAACCAACAAACCAACAACACACATGTTCACTAAAGCATTTGCCGTGTCACTCGCCGCTCTCGCTGGCGGAATCGGAATCGGTCTCCTCGGCGCCAAAGCCGCTGAAGCCACTGGCCGCAACCCAGGTGCAGCGACTCCGGTCCTCGTCATCTCGATCATTCTGGCGGCTCTGATTGAAGGTATCTTCATTCTTACCGCCTTCGCAGTGCCGTTCTAAGCATTCCAAGCCGCACGCGTCGCAAGGCGCGTGCGGCAAAGCTTTCCCCAAGCCCGACAACCCTTTCCCATGATCACCTTACTTGCAGCCCAAGCCGCCGGAGACGCCGGCATTGTCGAAACCATCCAGAAGACCTTCGGGCTCAATGCCCCGTTCTTCATCGCACAGGTGATCAATTTCTTCCTCGTCATCTTCGTGCTGAAGAAATTCGCGTTCGGACCAATCCAAGCGATCCTCGAACAACGCCGCGCCCGCATCGCCGAGGGCGAAGAAAAGCTCAAGCGCATCGAGAAACAACTCGCCGAGTCCGAGCAAACCACCGCCGCCGCCATCGCCAAGGCCAACGAGGACGCCGTGCGCCTCATCAACGAAGCCAAGCAGGGCGCCGCTGCATTCAGCGAACAAAAGGCGCAAGAAGCGATCTCCCAAGCCCAACAAATTCTCGCCAAGGCCGAAGCCGCCGCCAAAGCCGACCGCGACCGCCTCAGCTCGGAGCTCAAGCGCGAGTTCGGCCGCCTCGTGGCCGCCACCACCGCCCAAGTCACCGGCAAGGTCCTCAACAACGACGACCAAAAGCGCATCAACGACGAAGCGCTCGCCAAAATCGAAGGCTGATCGCTCCAACCCGTTTTTCCCTCCTCCTTATGAAAGTTTCCAAAGTCGCCGCCGCTTCCGCACGCCGCCTGTTCGGGCTCTGCCAGACCGGCGGAAGGCTCGACGAAACGAAACTGCGCACCGTGGTGGCGCGACTCATCGAGTCGAAGCCCCGCGACTACCGCGCCGTGCTGGTCGCACTGCAACGCCTCACCCGCCTTGAAGCCGACCGCCGCCGCGTCACCGTCGAAAGCGCCATCGCGCTCGATGATGCCTCGCGCCAACGCGTGGTCGATGGCCTCGCGAAAGCCCACGGCCCAAACCTTACCATTTCCTACACCGTCAACCCCGAGCTCATCGGCGGCCTGCGCATCCGCGTTGGCAATGATGTGCTCGACGGTTCGGTGCAAGGCCGCCTTGCACGCCTTGCCAACGCATTCTGATCCCATTCTCCGCCGAAATCCAATAACGCCAACTAGCAACCCTTCCTTATGAGCAGCATCCTTCAGGAACTCGAACAACAAATCGCCGGCATCACCTCGTCCGTCGAAAAATCCAATGTCGGCACTGTCCGCCAAGTCGGTGACGGCGTGGCCAAAGTCGAAGGACTCTCCGGCGTCCTGCTCAACGAAATGGTCGACTTCGGCGGTGGCGTGACAGGCATGGCTCTCAACCTCGAGGAAAGCGAAGTCGGCGTCGTGCTGCTCGGTGATTACTCGGCCGTTAAGGAAGGTGCCGAATGCCGCACCACCGGCAAGCTGCTCTCGGTGCCCGTCGGCGAAGCGCTCCTCGGCCGCGTGGTCAACGCGCTCGGTCAACCGATCGACGGCAAAGGCGACATCGCTGCATCCGCGCAATACCCGATGGAGAAAATCGCGCCGGGCATCATCAAGCGCAAATCCGTCACCGTTCCGGTCCAAACCGGCATCATGTCGATCGACGCGATGATCCCGATCGGCCGCGGCCAGCGTGAGCTTGTCATCGGCGACCGTCAGACCGGCAAGACCACCATCGCCGTCGACACGATCATTTCCCAAGCCCAACAAAACAAGGCAGCCGAACAAGGCAAGCTGCAGAACCACAAGCCGCTTTATTGCATCTACGTGGCGATCGGCCAAAAGCTCTCGAACGTCGCCCGCATCCAGAAGACGCTCGAAGATTCCGGCGCGATGGAATACACCACCATCGTTTCTGCTTCCGCTTCGGATGCCGCCGCGATGCAGTACCTCGCCCCCTACGCCGGCTGCGCCATCGCCGAGTACCTCATGGATCAAGGCAAGGACTGCCTCATCGTGTTCGACGACCTCTCGAAGCACGCCGTGGCTTACCGCCAAGTCTCGCTCATTCTCCGCCGCCCCTCCGGCCGCGAAGCCTATCCGGGCGATGTGTTCTACCTCCACTCCCGCTTGCTCGAGCGCTCGGCACGCCTTTCCGACGCCGCAGGTGGTGGCTCGCTCACCGCGCTCCCGATCATTGAAACCCAAGCAGGCGACGTCTCAGCCTACATTCCGACCAACGTGATCTCGATCACCGACGGTCAGATCTATCTCGAAACTGACCTTTTCTACCAAGGCATCCGCCCTGCGATTTCGGTCGGTCTTTCGGTGTCGCGCGTCGGCTCCGCTTGCCAAACGAAAACGATCAAGTCAGTCGCCGGTACCACCAAGCTCGACCTCGCGCAGTACCGCGAACTCCAAGCCTTCGCGCAGTTCGGCTCGGACCTCGATGCCTCCACCAAGAAGAAACTCGATCGCGGCGCCCGCATCGTCGAGCTCTTCAAGCAAAACCAATACAGCCCGCTCGGCATGGAGATGGAAGCAGTCTATCTCTTCGCGATGCAGAACGGTTACTTCGACGATGTCGCGGTGGCCGATGTGCGCCGCTTCCAAGCTGCCATGGGCGAGTTCTTCTCGACCCGTAAAAACGACCTGCTCGACAAGATCCGCAACGAAAAGCCCGACCTCAAAAAGGACGCCGCCTCGGTCGATGCGCTCAAGCAAGCAATC
This sequence comes from Verrucomicrobiaceae bacterium, assembly GCA_029977225.1. Classification (GTDB taxonomy): domain Bacteria; phylum Verrucomicrobiota; class Verrucomicrobiia; order Verrucomicrobiales; family Akkermansiaceae; genus Luteolibacter. The sequence goes on from JAPOLH010000019.1 coordinate 12,957, forward strand.
GAAGACTTCAAGAAGAGCTGGAAGTAACAAAAGACATTCGTTGATTTGAAATTGAGATCATTGCCCCAATTTCAAATACCCAATCCCTAATATCCTTTACCCCAAATGGCCAACCTCCGCGACATCCGCCGACGCATCAAGTCGGTCAAGAACACCGCGCAAATCACCCGCGCGATGCAGCTCGTCGCGGCGGCCAAAATGAAGAAGGCCCAGGATCAGGCGCTTGCCGGCCGCGAGTATTCCTCGCACCTCACACAGGTGCTGGTCGATATCCGCAAAAACTTCTCCGATGAGTCGCACCCACTGCTCGAAAAGCGTGAAGGCAACCGCGAGCTAGTCCTGGTGATTTCGACCGACAAAGGCCTTTGCGGACCGCTCAACACGAACCTCGCCCGCAAGCTGCGCGCGGTGGCTGCGCCCGATGCGGACTATGTCACCGTCGGTCGCAAGCTGCGCGTGCTGCTCGAAAAGCTCGGCAGCAACATCGTCGCGGATTTCGTGGTGAAGGATCCCGTGCCATTCGCGCAGACTCGCCCGATCGCGAAGTTTCTCACCGAGCAATTTCTCTCCGGGAAATACGACAAGGTTTCGATCGCCTTCACCAACTTCGTCAACACCCTGCGCCAAGAGCCGGAAGTGGTGACGCTGCTGCCGATCCGCGAACAGGCCAATGCCGAGGTTTTCGGCGCCGAGACCATTACTGCCGACCGCGGCCACGACTTCACCTTCGAACCGAATGCCGCCGAGGTGCTCGCCGCAATCTTGCCGCTGTATGTCAACTACGAGGTCTTCCAAGCGCATGTCGAATCCCGCGCGTCCGAACACTCGGCACGCATGGTCGCGATGAAGTCGGCCACCGACAACGCGAAGAAATTCATCAAGGAACTCACCCTCGAGTACAACAAGCTCCGCCAAGGCGCGATCACCGCCGAGCTTCTCGAAATCACCACCGCGATGAAGGCGATGGAATAAAAGCCATCACCAGCTACCAGCACACCCCTCTTACAGAACACCGCAAACTTCCCAACCCGCAACCTCCCAATGAGCAACCAAGGTACTATCGTCCAGATCATCGGCGCCGTCATCGACGCCGATTTCTCCCAAGCCGCCAAGCTTCCCGAGATCTACAACGCGCTGGAAATCCAGTATGTTCTCAACGGAGTCGACACCAAGCTCGTGCTCGAGGTGCAACAACACCTTGGCGACGGATGGGTGCGCGCGGTTGCGATGTCCACCACCGATGGTCTCAAGCGCGGCATGGCCCTCACCGACACCGGCAAACCGATCGCCGTGCCTGTCGGCAAACAAGTTCTTGGTCGCATCTTCAATGTCACCGGCGACCTCGTTGATGAAAACGCGCCAATCGCCAACCCGAACCTTCGCTCGCCGATCCACCGCCCGGCACCAACTCTCACCGAGCAATCGGCCACCGCGGAAATCCTCCCCACCGGCATCAAGGTCATCGACCTCATCTGCCCGCTGCTCAAGGGCGGCAAGGGCGGCATGTTCGGTGGCGCGGGCGTCGGCAAGACGGTCGTGATCATGGAGCTCATCAACAACATCGCCAAAGCACACGGCGGTTTCTCGGTGTTCGCCGGCGTCGGCGAGCGTACCCGTGAGGGCAACGACCTTTACTGGGAAATGATCGAGTCGGGCGTTATCGCCACCGAAAAGGACGAGAAAGGCCATGTGAAACTCGACGGCCAAGGCAACCCGGTCCTCACCGAAGGTTCAAAGGTCGCCCTCTGCTACGGCCAAATGAACGAGCCTCCCGGCGCGCGTCTCCGCGTCGCCCTCTCGGCACTCACCATGGCCGAGCACTTCCGCGATGAAGACAACCAGGACGTTCTTCTCTTCGTCGACAACATCTTCCGTTTCTCACAAGCCGGATCCGAAGTCTCCGCGCTTCTTGGCCGCACCCCATCGGCCGTGGGTTACCAGCCAACCCTCTCCGAGGAAATGGCCGCCCTCCAAGAGCGGATCACTTCGACCAACAAAGGCTCGATCACCTCGATCCAAGCGGTCTACGTGCCGGCGGACGACCTCACCGACCCCGCCCCCGCCAACACCTTTGCTCACCTCGACGCCACCGTCGTGCTCGAGCGTTCGCTCGCCGAGCAAGCGCTCTTCCCCGCCGTCGACCCGCTCGCATCGACCTCGAAGGCACTCGCTCCCGAAGTCGTCGGCGAAGAACACTACCGCGTCGCCCGCGGCGTGCAGCAAGTGCTCCAGCGCTACAAGGACCTTCAGGACATCATCGCGATTCTCGGCATGGACGAGCTTTCCGCGGAAGACAAACTCACCGTCTTCCGCGCTCGTAAAATCCAACGCTTCCTCACCCAGCCCTTCCACGTTGCGGAAGTTTTCACCAACGTCTCCGGCGTGCTCTGCTCGATCGAAGACACGGTCCGCGGCTTCGCCGAAATCCTCGACGGCAAATGGGACGATGTGCCCGAAGGCAACTTCTACATGAAGGGCAGCATCGACTCCGTCTCGCGCGACTGATTTTCAGCATTTTAGCTTTTCAGTTTTTCAGCATTAACCTCCACCATGCCCCTCCAACTCGACATCGTCACTCCCGAGAAGAAAGCCTTTTCGGCGCCCGTGGATCACGTGTACCTGCCGGGTGCGGATGGGGAACTCGGCGTGCTGCCGATGCACGCGGGCCTCGTGACCGCGCTCAAGCCGGGCGAACTGCGCTACCTTCACAACGGCCAGACCACTACGCTGGCAATCGGTTCCGGCTTTGCCGAAATCACCCAGGAAAAAGTCGTCGTCCTCACCGACATGGCGCTGGGCGAAGATGAGATCGACGAGAAAAGCACCGAAGAGGCGATCCAACGCGCTCAGGAGCAACTCAAGTCCGTCGATCACAGCATGGACGCCGAAGAGGTGGCCTACCTGCAGAGCGTCATCTCAAGGTCGACTGCCGCACTGCGCTTCAAACGCCGCGGCCATTGATCGGCCGCCTGCGCGGATTTGATGATTTGACGCGTATTTTTTCGCGTCATTGCAAATACGCAGCGACTCGGTTCATATGGGATTGCCATGAGCCAATTGCCCACCACTCACGCCGCGCTTGCATCATGGGTCGCGGATGTCACTGCCCTCTGCGCGCCAGATGCCATTGAGTGGTGCGACGGATCGCAAGCGGAATGGGATCGCCTCACCTCGTTGATGGTCGAACGCGGCACCTTCACCCGCCTCAATCCCGATAAGCGCCCGAACTCGTTTCTCGCACGATCCACGCCGTCCGATGTCGCACGTGTCGAAGACCGCACCTTCATCTGCTCAAAACGTCCCGATCAAGCAGGCCCGACCAACCACTGGGCCGATCCTGCCGCAATGCGCGCAACTCTACGCGAAAAGTTCAAAGGCTGCATGAAGGGCCGCACGATGTATGTGATCCCATTCTGCATGGGCCCGCTTGACTCGCCATTGGCGAAGATCGGCGTCGAGATCAGCGACAGCCCCTACGTGGTGGTGAACATGCGCATCATGACCCACATGGGCAACGAGGTACTCAAGCGCCTCGAAGACGAGGATGCCGGGCGCGTTGCGAAAAAACGCGATGGTCATGGCAACTTCATTCCCTGCCTGCATTCGGTCGGCGCGCCACTCGCACCAGGTCAACAGGATGTCACATGGCCGTGCAATGAAGACAAATACATCGTCCATTTCCCCGAGACCCGCGAGATCATGTCCTATGGATCAGGCTATGGCGGCAACGCGTTGCTCGGAAAAAAATGCCTCGCACTGCGCATCGCTTCCAACATCGCGCGCGAGCACAAGTGGATGGCAGAGCACATGCTCATCGTCGGCGTGAAAGAGCCCAATGGCGACAAGACCTACCTCGCCGCCGCCTTTCCCTCGGCCTGCGGCAAGACGAACCTCGCGATGCTGATTCCGCCAAAGCCGTATCAGGAAAAAGGCTGGGAAACGACGATCGTCGGCGACGACATCGCATGGCTCTGGCCGCACGAGGACGGCAAACTGCACGCAATCAATCCCGAGACCGGATACTTCGGCGTCGCGCCCGGCACTTCGTACGATACCAACCCGCGCGCGATGGAGTCGATCAAAACCAACTGCATCTTCACCAACGTCGCGCTCACCGACGACGGTGATGTCTGGTGGGAAGGCATGACCAAAGAAGCACCCGCACACCTGATCGATTGGACCGGCCAGGACTGGACGCCGGACTGCGGCCGCGTCGCCGCGCACGCCAACGCACGCTTCACCGCACCGGCAAGTCAGTGCCCTTCGGTCGATGCAAATTGGCAAAACCCCGATGGCGTGCCGATCGACGGCATCATCTTTGGTGGCCGTCGCGCAACTACGATGCCCCTAGTATTTCAAGCCTTCAACTGGAGCCACGGCGTGTATCTCGGTGCGACGATGGGATCGGAAATGACCGCCGCCGCCTTCGGCCAGATCGGCAAGGTCCGCCGCGATCCGATGGCAATGCTGCCTTTCTGCGGTTACAACATGGGGTCGTACTTTGGACATTGGCTTGAGATGCGCCGCTACCTCACCCACCTGCCGCGCTTTTTTCATGTGAACTGGTTCCGCAAAGACGAGAATGGAAAATTCCTCTGGCCCGGATTCGGCGAAAACATGCGCGTCATCGACTGGATCGTGAAACGCTGCAATGGCCATGCCGCCGGACACGAAACGCAGATCGGCTGGACCCCCTCGCTCGAGGATTTCAACATCGAGGGCCTCGAAGGCTTCGGCGAAGATGGTTTCCACCAAGCGATGGCTTTCAGCCGCTCGGAGTGGAAAGCGGAGCTGGTCAGCCAAGCGGAATTTTTCATCGACCTCTACGACCACTTACCCAAAGAACTGGTCTTCCAACGCGAGTTGCTCGCCGCAAGGTTGGCGTGAACCTACCCTGCGCGCTGTAGCAGCCAGCCGATCAGCAAAACCTGCGGCGTGGAAATCAGCGGTAAGGCAAGCGCCGCCTTCCATGATCGAGTGGTCTCGCGCAGACTCAGCAACTCCGTGTAATCGGTCGCCGCGCCTGCCATCAAAAACACAAAGGCATTCCCCGGCGCATGCGCGCGCGTGAGAATGTCGGCAGCAATCGGCGACGAACCCTCGGAACAAACTTCAATCAAGGTCGTGGCGAGCAGCGTAAGAAAAAGTCCGGCAATCGTCGGGCCAAACCATTCGGCAAAGGAGGCCTCGGGCACAAGGGCGCGAATCAGCGCTGTAAGGACGAAGCCAAACAAAATCCACCGCAACACCATGCGCGAACCAAGCAGTCCTTCGCGCGCAAGTTTTTGGTAATTCGACCAACCCGGCTTGAGTGAGACAACCACGTCTTTCAACGCAGGCCCCATGCGATACCCCACAGGCAAGTCCGTCGCATTCGGATTTGCAGGGATTTTTCTAGCGATCACCAAACGATCCACAACCCACCCGGTCACGATCGCGACCAAGGCCGAGAGCAAAATGAAAATGATCATCCATTTCCAACCAATCAATGCCGCAAGAATCAGCGTCAATGACAACGAGTTCCACGGACTCGCAATGAGAAAGGCAATGGTCTGACCCAATGAAGCCCCGCGTTTGTACAAGCCCATACCGACCATCAGAATGCCGTGATTGCAGAGGTCGAGCATCACGCCCGCCCCCACCGCGCGGAAAAGTCCCGACACGGTCCCGCCCTTGCCGAGCACCGCAGCGACCAACTCACGAGGAAAGCGCCCAATCACTGCCACCGCCACCATGCCAAAAAGCAATCCCCACCACGCGCGGCTCAACAACTCCGCACAGCCGTGGCCATAGGTCATCAACCACTTCGGCGCAGCCGGAAATAGAAAATGCACGGCTATGCCCAAAGCAAACAACAAGCCAGATCCCCACAGCAACCAGTCTGCCCGGGATTTGCTCTCGCCACCGCAGCACGAAGGCTCGGCACTCGGCCCGCTCGGTTTGGACTGACAGCATGAGTTCGGTTCCATGCCACCAATGTAGCGCTCGCGTCCTGCTTGTCCAATCCGCGAAGAAGCAAGCGGCCATCGTTCGTTTTCATTTCTGCTACCATCTTGCCAAGCCGAACGGCATGCATAACATCAGCCCCATCGTGTTTCAAAAACGCTTGAAAATGGTATTTCGATTTGGTGCGGCCATCGCGGCTTGCACGCTCGTTGCCTGCGAATCAAGCCACGAACAAACCCAACGCGAACTCAAGTCTCTCGGCATTGACGCCAACACGGAGTCGCTAGCTAAAGCTCTTGTTCAGAACGATCAAAAACTCGCCGCTTTGTTGCTCGAAAGCGGCGTTCCCGTTTCACAAGGCGATACTTCCAAACCCGCGCCGCTGGCACTGGCAGTTCAGCATCGCGATGCAACGATGCTTTGCATGTTGCTCAACGCGGGTGCCAATCCGAACGAAAAAATTGCGGGCAAAGGCTGCGCGCTCAGCATGGCGATCGATGCGGGAGATGCAACACTGGCAAACCTCCTCCTTGCCTCAGGTGCTGACCCAAACAGCGTGGCCGCCAATGGCGAAAAGGTGCTCGTCCATGCGATTCGCCATCGCCAAACACAAATCGTTTCCAACCTCCTTCAAGCAAGACCCGACCCCAATCTTCGCGACCTCAAAGGCAATCCCTTGCTGCATGTCGCGCTAGATGCCGGCGATCGCAACACCACCGAAGAGCTGCTCAAAATCGGCGCCAACCCCACGTACGGAGACGCCAACGGCGAAACGGCCCTACACAAGATCATCGACCACCGATGGGATAAGCTGACCCCTACCATGATCGCAGCCGGGGCGAATTTGAACGCCATCAATCGCGATGATGTGAGCCCACTGTGCAAGGCCGTTGCCGCCGGCGACACCACGCTGGTGGTATCGCTGATCGAATGGGGCGCGGATCCAAATCTGCAAACACCAAAGGGCAACACGCCGCTTGCCGAGGCTGTAAACCGGGGGCAGGAGGCCATGATCGCTACCCTTTTGAATGCTGGCGCAAATCCATTTCTTCAAAAAAAAGGATCACAGAAATCATCCGCATTCGAAACCGCCATGCGCAAAGGCGATCCTCGCCTGGCCGGTCTCATGATCGACCGCGACATCATCCCCCCGGGCGGATGGGCGCCGATGCTAGAAGAGGCATTTCACCGAGGGGACATCAAAAAAGCCCGCCTGCTCTTTTCGCGCGGAGTCAGACCGCCAAAGTCAGGCCATCAAACTCGCTTTGTCGAACAAGCGGCGCGCAAGGGCATGGCTGACTTCGTGAAACTTTTCCTCGATTACAATTTGCCCGCTGGGCGCGCGCTTGAGGAAGCCTGCTCACGCGGCAATGATGAAATCGTTAGCCTGCTTCTTGCCTGCGGCGTGCCGGCAAATGTCACTCGCATCCCCACCCGCAGCACTCCGCTTGGCATCGCCTTGCGCGGATCTCATGACGCGATCGCCGAAATGCTGATGCTTCATGGCGCAGATCCAAACCTGATTCTGCCCGAAGGCCAATCCGGATTTCATCTCGCCATCACCAGCGGCTGTGACCGTGCTCTGCGTCGTATCGTTGCTTCGGGAGTCGACCCCAACACGCCGTTCATTCATCCGATTTCGCCGGATTTTCTCAAACTCGTCCGTGAGGGTGCGATGCGGCATGCACTCAAATACGATCAAGGCGCTACGCCGATCATGCTGGCCGCCGATTCGGGCAATGTGGCCACCGCCCGATGCCTGCTCGATGCCGGCGCGAAAACAAATTCCCGCACGCGGCTGTCGTGCTACTACCCGATTCACTTCGCCGCGCGTCGCAGCGACGTGCGCATGATGCGGCTGTTTCTCGGCCGAGACCCCCATCGCGAAGAACGCCGCATCGAGATCAGCCTCGGGCAGCAGATGGCCCGCCTCTACGACGCGGCCGGCAACGAGTTGTTTTCGACGAAAGTCTCAACCGGACGCAAAGGTTACTGCACGCCCACCGGTGAGTTTGTGATCACCAACAAACACCGCGCATGGACCTCCACGATCTACCACTCGAGCATGCCTTATTTCCAACGGCTCAACTGCGCTGACTTCGGCCTTCATCAAGGATACCTCCCCGGCTATCCCGCCTCTCACGGCTGCATACGCTTGCCATCAGAGAATGCTGCCAAATTGTTTGCCATGACAGATACCGGCGACCGCGTGCGAATTGTGCCATGAACCAATGAACGCAGCGCGCATCTTCATCCTTGTTTCTGCAACCACTCCAAGCGCTTTGCCAATTTCCCCTGCCTGACCTCATTAGGCTCGGGATAAAGGATCGGATACCATGCGCTCATCACCGCCGCGCGGGCGATCATGCAGTTATGAAGAGCATCAACATTGATTTTTCCGCCTGCCTCAACATACGCGGCAAGAATGCCGTCAGCATGCGCGTTGTTCTCATCGAGGATTCGCGCATTCCAAATGATCGATGCGAGATCCCACTCGGCCGGACCCAGGAAAGTGTCCTCCCAATCGGTCCACAACAAACCAATCGTGGTGTTGAGCAAATTGCCCGGATGCGCGTCGCCGTGCAGCGGCTGATAGGGATATTTCGCAAGTGCATGGATTGATGAGCTGAGTCGCCCGCGCAATAACTCGATCGTCGCACGAGAAAATTGCCCGCCCTCTTTGTAAGTATCGAGCAGCGCCATGCTCTCGGTCAAAATCGCAAGCTCAGGCAAATCGCCATCAAAGCCGCGCAACAAATCATGACATTGAAAAAGCGTCCGGCCGATCGCCCGAGGCTCCGGCTCTAGATCGGTCACGCTCACGAATTGCCAAAAGTTGAGCGTGTGACCGAGATGCACATGTGGCCCGGGCGGAAGCTCCGGGTGCATCGGAATGACCGGCGCGCCTTGCCGCGCAAGGTACTGCGCTACCGCATTTTCACGCACAAACCACTCGCTGCCCTGCCTCGGTCCATCGACATCACGAATGACACGCGCCACCAATGACTCGCCCAACCGCAACACCAGCGTGCTGCCATTTTGCAAAATCTCGCAGCGATCTGACACCACTCCGTGAGCCATCGCCACCTCCCGCGCGGCACGAATGGGAATTTCAATTTCGTTCATCAGATGCGGATCAGTGGAAAAACCCGCACGCCAATTGTCGAGCTTCTAGCGAACATTGCCGACACGGCGTCTTACCCATGGCGGTGCTTTCCAACCGCGATGCCCCTCTTCAACTCACGCAATTACAGATGAGTAGAAGCCACGGAGCCGCGGGCAAAGACGGAGGACTTTAAGAAACAAGAAAAGACACGGGCGAGCCGCCCGTGCCTCCCTTGAAAAGAAGCGTCGCCCCTCATCACGAAGCATTTCTTCGTTCCCATAAAAATTCGCGTCCATTCGCGGTTCAATCTCTTTAGCCCCTTCCGCAGGAAGACTTGCCACCTGTTTGCCAAATCTCCAAAATCCCGCGCATGTCTGAATCCGCAAGTACTCCGATGATGGCCCAGTACATGGCCATGCGGAAGTCGCTGCCGGCGGATGTGATTCTCTTCTACCGTCTCGGGGATTTCTACGAAATGTTCTTCGAGGATGCGAAGAGTGCCGCACCGATATTAAATGTCGCGCTCACCAAGCGCGGTGGCACTCCGATGTGCGGCGTGCCTTATCATGCGGCGCAAGCCTACATCGCGCGCCTGCTCAAGGCCGGCAAGCGTGTGGCAATCGCCGAACAAACATCCAACCCAAAGCCAGGCAAACTCGTCGAACGCGAAATCGCTCGCATCCTCTCACCAGGATCGATCGACGACCTCACCTTGCTCGATGACGAACGCCCGAACTATCTCGCGGCAGTTTTCAGTCATGGGAAATCATGCGGCTTGGCATTGATCGACCATACAACCGGTGAATTCACACTCTGCGAATTTTCCGAAATCAACCAACTCACCGACGAGCTCGCACGCGTTTCTCCTTCGGAGTTGCTGATCCCTGATCATCAGACTTCACAATTCGGTGAACTACCGAATGCGATTGCCTATGATGGCTACACCTTCCTTGCCGAGCATGCCTCGCGCATGCTCAAGGACCACTTTGCCGTGCATTCGCTCGATGGATTCGGCTGCGCCGAAATGCCTGCGTCCTCGGGCGCCGCAGGCGCGACGCTGCATTACCTGATCCACCAACTACGACGTCCCTGCGATCATTTGCGCCACCCGCGGGTGCGCGAGAACTCCGCGCATGTGCTCATCGATGCTGCATCGCAACGCAACCTCGACCTCGTCGACTCGCGCTCGGGCCGCCAACACACGCTGCTCGGCGTACTCGATCGCACCGCCACTCCCATGGGTGCCCGACTGCTGCGCGATTGGATTCTGCATCCACTGCGCGACATCACCACACTCACCGCGCGACAGGACATGATCGCCGCGTTTTTGGCAGAGCCCTTCCTGCTCGCAAAATGCCGCGACTCGCTCAAGGGCATCCGCGACATCGAGCGCACGACCTCACGACTCTCACAAGGCTCGGGCAACGCGCGCGACCTGCAATCACTCGGCATCTCGCTCACGCATGTCCCGGCGCTGAAAGAAGATCTCGTTTCGCTGTGCGGATCCAATCTCGCTCTTGCCGCACAGCTCCACGATTTTTTCGATCTCACCGCGCTGCTTGCATCCGCCCTCGCCGATGAGCCACCGGCCAATTTGCGCGATGGCGGCATCATCCGCGACGGATGGTCGCCGGAGCTCGACGAACTCCGCAACGCCTCGCGCGGCGGCAAGGACTGGATCGCACGCCTGCAAGAAGACGAACGCAAACGCACCGGCATCGATTCGCTCAAGATCAAGTTCAACAATGTCTTTGGCTACTTCATCGAAATCACCACCAGCCACCTCGCCAAGGTGCCGGATGATTACACGCGCAAGCAAACGATGGCGAATGCCGAGCGCTACATCACCCCCGCGCTCAAGGAGATGGAAAACAAGGTGCTCGGCGCCGAAGAACGATCCAAACAACTCGAAGCCGAGCTCTTCGCGCAACTGCGCTCGCAGGTGGTGACCCATCTCCCGCGCATCCAAGAAACTGCCGCCGCCGTCGCGGAAATCGACGTGCTCTGCGCGCTGGCCGAGGTCGCACAAGTTCACCGCCACTGCCGCCCGCAGCTTGATGCGTCCAATGCACTTTCCATTTCCAACGGCCGCCATCCGGTACTCGAACAAACCCTCACCGACGCGAAGTT
>JAPOLH010000001.1 GCA_029977225.1 Verrucomicrobiaceae bacterium
CTTGCCACGTTGCTGCAAGGCGTCCTGATAGCGTCGAGCCATTTCGAGAAGCCGGTTGTGAGCCGCGGGCGATGTGTCCACAGCCCCCAGTCGCTCAACCGTCCAGCCTTCGCCCAGTTGTCCCAGTTGATGAGTGAGCTCTCGTCGAAGTTCGCTGGAACGATCCTCCGCCGTTCGGATCTGCTGATCAATCTGACGCAGCCAGCTGGACTGATCCACAAGACTCTGAATGGCGTAACGCTCTTTTTCGAAGGACTGGTCGGTCTGCAGCCGTTCGGCCTGCGTCTTCAACTGAGCGGCCTGTTCGTTCAGGCGATCCCTGCGGGAATTCGCGTCCTGCAGATCCTTCTCAGCAGCAGCAAACTGTTTGAGGGACTCGGCGGGATCACCCAGCACTGTCGGCAGCTTCGCCAGCTCTTCCTTCAGTTCCTGAGTCCGCTTCCACGGTTTGTGGCAGTTCTGCAGAAATCTCAGGCCTTTGAGCTCATTGCATCCTCCGCAGTGCTGGTTTTTCAGAACGGCCGGACGGTGCCGCTCAATGCTGTTGATGTCGTACAGGACAAAGTCGTCATTAAGGCCGCCGCGGTTGGCTTCAACCCGGGGCAGGCTTTTCCACTGGCGGCCGTAAGCCACGTCTTTGGCGAAAGACCGCCAGAGTTGAATCAAGCCATAGCTCTTTTGCTTGTTGAGAAACCTCAGGAGGCGATCGCCAAGCTCGAGCCAGTGGCCGCGACCCATCGTGTTTCGGCAAAGATCGCGGGCAATTTCTGGACCGAGTCGGCCCGCGCCCTGCTCGTCGCCTATGCATTGATGGGGGATTCGGCACGCGCGACTCAGATCGGCAAAGACATCTCTGACTCGACCCCGGCCCAGGGCAGCGATCCTTTTGTTTCGCTCGGCAAGGCCTTGCTGATGTCTTCGAGCGCAAGCTTCGAGGACCGCGACATGGCACTCAAGGACATGACGACCGACAACCTGCCTGCCGATGTTGCGGCTTATGCCACTTTCTTCCGTGCCAAGCTGCTCAAGGAGCAAAAGAAAAACCCCGAAGCACTCCAAGCGTATCTCGCGGTTCCGGGTCTTTACCCTGCGGGTGGACTCATCATCAATGCGGCCGCGGAAATCCATGCCGCAAGCCTGCTCGAGATACTCAACCGCCGGGATGAGGCAGGCGTGTTGGTCAAATCGGCACTTCTTGTCTGCCAAGGAACGATTTTAGCCGAACAAGCCAACAAGCTCCTTGAATCATTGAAATAACCATTCATCCTAAATCCACAAACATCTTATCAAACGACTGCCATGAAATCCACCATCCGCCAAGCCGCACTCACCGCGCTTCTGCTGTTTCCCGCGACCGTATACGCATCCGCGCCTAAGGCCGGCGTCACCGAAAAAACCATTCTCGACACCTACCACGAAGGCGGCTGGGTCATGCACTTCCTCTTGGTTTTCTCGATCGCCATGATGTGGCTCATCATCGACATCTGGATGCGCACCAACAGCAAGAAGATGACGCCGGTTGAGGATGTCGCGACCGTTCAGGGCCTCTTCCGCTCGGGCGATTATGTCGGTGCCTATCAGGCAATGAAGGCAAGCTTCAGCCCCTTTGCCGAGGTGATGCGCGCCGGTCTCGGTTCGGTCGGCTATGGCAAGGAAGCGACTGAGGAAGCCCTGTACGCCACGACAGAAAAGATCAACTCGATGCTGCAAACCCGGATCAACTACCTTTCGGTTATTGGTGTTTGCGCGCCGATGGTTGGTCTGCTCGGAACCGTGGGTGGCATGAAAGGCGCTTTCGGTAGCCTTGGCTCCGGTGGCCTTTCCAGCGGCGTGGGCGAGCTTGCCGGTCACATCGGTGAGGTGCTTGTCGCGACGGCTACCGGTCTGCTCGTGGCCATTCCCGCGTTCATGGCTTTCTATTTCCTGCGCAACAAACTCCAAGGCGCCGTTCACCACCTCCACGAGGAAAGCGAACGCATCTTCCGCAACGCGCCCTACGAATACCTTAAGGATGCCGATGTCGGCCAAGAGGAAACCTATGCCGCATTGCCGAACTGGGTCCAGGGCTCGGAAGCTGTGGAAGGCGCGGAAGCTGCCGAGGCATGAGCCCCGCAATTCAGATATTTTTCAACAACCCATAAACAACTGATACTATGGCCGGTGGTGGTGGTGGAGGAGACGGGGAACCTGAGTTCCAGATTGCTCCCATGATCGACGTGCTGCTCGTGCTGCTTGTCTTCTTCGTCATGATCACCTCCGCGGAGGTGCTTAAGGTCGACAAGAACCTCAAGCTGCCCGTTTCGCCAAACGCCAAACAGCGCGAACCCGAGATGGCCAAGCACGAAATGGCGGTCAACCTCCGCCACGATGCAGCGACCAACAAAGGCGTGCTTGTCGTCGACGATCGGATTTTCAACGACTGGCAAGAGGTCGTTCCGATCTTGCAAGACAAGCGCCAACGCGATCCGAAGCTGCGCATTGTCGTTCGCGGCGATGCGGCTGTGCCCGCTGGTGAGATTCAGAAGGTCATGAATGTCATCGGCGAAGCTGGCATTGCAGATATCGCATTCGCCTCGTCCAACAAGTGACACCCCCATGAGCAGTCGCCGTCACCGCCGGAAAGCCAACGCCGAAGTCAACCTCGGGTTCCAGATCGCGCCGATGATCGACGTGGTTTTCGTGATTCTTCTCTTCTTCATCGTGTCGGCAAGCGACATCCAGGTGGAAAATTCGCACGTCACGAAACTTCCCGGCACGGTCGAAACCCAGAGCGATACCCCGACACCCGACGAGATCGCCGTCAGCATCGAGGACGACGGGCAGGTGTTCCTCAACGACGACCCGCTCGACACGCCCGAAGCCAAGTTGTTGCCCGAGTTGGCCAGCAACCTCACCCAACTTCGCGAAAGCAGCGCCGCTTCAAAATCCGAAGTGCTCGTGACAATCTACGCCAACGAACTTGCACGCTACGAAAGGGTGGTCGATGTTCTCGATGCCTTGAGTCGCGCCAAAATCACCAATGTCAGCTTCCAGGCCGGAAGCCCGGAATAAGTCCTTTTTTCGGCTCGGCCTGCACGCCCCCCTTACCGCCAACATGGAAAATCACGATAGCGAGGAGAATGTCGTCCATCACGACGAGCACCACATCCCGATCACACCCAAGAAGCAGACTTGGTGGATGAAGCTCGGTGGTGGCTCGCTGATGATTGCGGCCTTGGTTCACGCCGTGCTCTTCATTGCGGGCGGATTCTGGGTTTATCAGGTGATCGTCGAAGCCGAGAAAAAAGTCGACTTCATGCCGGCTGGCAGTGGCGGTGGTGGCGAGCGTAGCGCACAAACCAAGGTCCAGCAGAAAAAGCGCCAGCAAATCACCCCCTCGACCAATGTGAAGCGAGTCTTTGCCGAAGGCGCGACCTCATCCTACTCGATTCCAGATCCGGGTGACAGCTTTGGCGAGATGTCCGCGCTTGCATCGTTGGGTGGTGGCGGAATGGGCGGTGGCGGATTGGGTGGTGGCATAGGGCAGTCCTTCGGAAAAGGTGATGGCCTCGGCGGTGGCACCGGCATCGGCAAGGGTGGTGGCGTTGGCAAACTTTTCGGCCTCATCCCTGAAACCATGCGCAAACGCTGCTCAAAAGAGGACCGCTTGCAACGCCTTAAGGAAAATGGCGGCACCCCCGCTTGCGAGGAAGCCACGCTCAAGGGCCTTCGCTGGCTCAAGGCAAACCAGTCGCGCGACGGATCATGGGGCCACCCACCTGTGGGGATGACCGGGCTTGTCCTGCTGGCTTACTTTGGCCACTGCGAAACACCGGCCTCGGATGAATTCGGCGACTCTTGCCTCAAGGGCATCGTTTATCTCGTCGATAAAGGGATGAAGAACAACGGCACGCTGGCCACCGCGTATACCAGTCACGCTTGGTGCTACGAGCACGCTATCGCTACCTACGCTCTCGCCGAGGCGCTGACTTTCTGTAAGGAGATGAAATTGGTGGTACCTAACCTCGCCGAGGTGGCTGAAAAGGCAGGGCAATTCATCATCGACAACCAGCACAAGAACGGCGGATGGGCCTATGGTTACGAAGACTCCGAGAAGGCCCACACCGACACCTCGGTCACCGGTTGGCATGTCCAAGCACTCAAGGCTTTGAGTCATACTCCAATCCAGTTCAAGGGCATGCAATCCACCATCAACAAGGCCCTTGATTACATGAATGAGTGTCAGGATGAGAGTGGTGGCTATGGATATTCAACCAAGCATTCTCATCATGCCGACTATCACACGCTTACGGGAGTCGGCATGCTGGCAAACCAGATGTGGGGCAGGGGCGGCCGAGGCGAGGTTCGCAAAGCGACCAAATACATTCTCGAAAACTCGAAATTTACTTACTTCGACATATACTGCGACCTCTACGGTCACTACTACGAATCGCAGGCCATGATGCAGGTCGGTGGCGAGGCCTGGGAAAAATACAACGCCATGTTCCGCGACGAGCTGTTGAAAGGCCAGGACACCGACGGGTCTTGGAAAACACCCGGAAGCCCTAAAGGTGAAAAAATACGTGCGGTTGGTGCCAACTTCGTCCAAAACAAGGTTTACCGCACCGCTCTATGCGTGCTGATGCTCGAGGTTTATTACCGCTTCCTCAGTACCGACAGTGGCGGCAAGCGCCATTCGGGCATCTGATGGGATCTCTCAAAATTCCGCTGGCGGGCGCGGGTTTTGGTGGAATGCTCTAGAGCAAAACGCTCTAAAGCCGCCAAGATCCGTCATCAATGAATCGCAAGTCCCTACTGAGTACCGCTGCTTTTTTGGTCGTCGCTGTGGTTGGTTTCCAAGTCGGTCGCGTCACTACGGTGTCCAGCTTGGGTGACGCTGCCGACGAAAAGCGGAACAAGCGCGCAAGCCCGGTGCTGAGAAGTGGAGATGATTCAACGAAGCCCGCCATGCGCAGCGGCTCACGACCGGGGAAGGCACTCTCTCCAGCCGACCGCTTGGCACGACTCGAGTCGATCGTCCGCGGCGAAAATCCCTACGAACGCAACCGCGCGCTGCTGGCCTTTCTCGATCGCCTCGCGCCCGGAGATTTTGAAGGTGTCGTCGATCATTTCCGCGCTCTTGGTATCACCGAAGATCGGCTCGGCGAATATGGCCTGATCCTTGCCGCATGGGCGAAGGCGGATCCGCTCGCCGCATTGGCCTACGCCAAGGCCAAGACCGAAAATCCCTTCGCCGCCCGCGCGATTCTTGCGAGCTGGGCGACCGAGGACGCTGCAGCAGCAATCCGCTGGGCGCAAAACAATCATCAGGGGGATGGTGCGAATCCATGGCTGATCGGCGTCATCCGCGGCATTGCGGCGACCGACATCGAGGGCGCCGCCAATTTGCTCAAATCGATGCCGCGAAGCGTCGAACGTGGCGAGGCGTTGGATGCCCTTTTGCCACATCTGCTCGCCAAGGGCAATGAGTCCACGCGCACATGGATCGCTGCCATCGATGATGATGCTCTGCGCAATGGCGCGATGATGCGCGCCGCCGAAGCAATGGCAAAAACTGATCCTGCCGGCACGGTTGCGTGGCTGATGGAAAATCCGGGCGAGGCGTTGGACCAGCGACTCGATGATGTCTTCGGCATCTGGGCCAAGCAGGATGAGGCCGCCGCCCGCAACGCGCTCAACACGCTGCCGACCGGAGAAATCCGCAGCGATGCCTTGCGCGGAGTGGTTACCCGCCTCGCGTTGAACAAGCCGAACGATGCGGTCGCGCTGATGGATCAATATCCCGACGAAGTGAACGACCGCACGGTGCGCAATTTCATCTGGCACTCATTTGGCAAGGACCCCGCCGCCGCGCTCGGCGAAGTCTCGCGCATCGGCGATGAGGATCGCCGCAACGAAATGTATCGCCGCGCCATGAGCGCATGGATGCGCCGCGACGCCACCGCCGCCAGGGCATGGCTCAACTCCAACCCCTTGCCGGAAAGCGCCACCCGCTCGCTGTCTCAGGATGAAGCTCGGTAAAGCGTCGCACGGGCAGGGACCTTTGTCCCAAAGGTCCGCAGAAGGGGCTGCTTGATAAGTCGACATGTGATGTCCCCCCGCACTCCAGTACTGGGGCATCATGCCCCCCTATGAGCCCCCCTTCACCCGCCAAGATGATCGAGCAGGGCCTGCGCTGATCGAGCGGATATCCCTGGCAGGCTTGCGATTTCTTCGGCGCTTGCGCGGCGGATGCGTGCAACGCTGCCAAACTTTTTGAGCAGGCGTTGTTTTCGCGCCGCCGACATGCCGGGGCAATCGTCGAGCAAGCTCTCGCGCATGCGCCGACGATAGAGCAACGCGTTGTAGTTGTTGGCAAATCGATGCGCTTCGTCGCGGATTCGCTGCAGCAATTTCAAGGCACCACGATCATGCGGCAAACGAATCGATTCGCTCCTGCCCGGAACAAAAATTTCCTCATGCTGCTTGGCGAGGCCAATCACCGGCAGATCATGCAATCCTAGGGCGCGCAGTTCTTTGACCGCCATGCCCAGCTGACCTTTGCCGCCATCGACGATCACCAAATCCGGCAGCACGATCCGCGCCCGACCCTCACACGCCAAGCGCCGCAAGGCCTCGACCGCATTCTCTTGCGAGTCGGCGATGTCCGGTGCCGCGCCGACATTTTCCAACAGGATGCGCGAGTAGCGTCTGCGGATGACTTCGGCCATCGATGCGAAATCATCCTGACCCTCGACGGTCTTGATGCGATAGCGCCGGTAGTTTTGGTTGTCGGGCCTGCCATCGGTGAAGCGCACCATCGACGCGACGATGTGATTGGAGGAAACATTCGAGATATCGAAGCATTCCATCACGCGCGGTGGCCCAGCGAGGCCAAGCTCTTCGCCAAGCTCGGCGAGATCTTCGAGCGGCTTCACCGTGCTCGGCAGTCCGCGCCCGCGGCTGAACTGTCGCGTTGGCGTGAGCGTTTTTTCCAAGTTTTGCAAAATGTCGCGCAGCGTTGCGGCGCGCTCGAAATCCATCGCCTCGGCCGATGCCTCCATGTCCTTGCGCAGTCCGTCGAACAATCCACGCTTGCCCTTGCCCTCAAGGATCCGACATGCCTCTTCGACCTTCGCGAGATATTCATCGCGCGAGATGCGCCCGACGCAGGGCGCCGAGCAGTTGCGGATGATGTCGGCATTGCAGTGGCGGTACTCCGCTTCGCCGGGATCGGTCGGTCGGCACACGCGCAGACCCAAACTGCGGTTGAGCCACTCGAGCGTGTGGTTCAACGCACTCGAATGCGGAAAGGGCCCGAAGTATTTTGAGCCATCTTCTTTTCTCACCCGCGTCGTCACAAAGCGCGGCCACGGATCCGCCAAGCGCACGCGCGCGAGCAGGAAGCGTTTGTCATCGCGAAACGCGACATTGTAGCGCGGCCGGTAGTCCTTGATGAGCTTGCCCTCGAGCAACAGCGACTCCTCCTCGTTGCGCACGACATGGATCTCGAAATCATGGATCGAATCAATCAGCGCGCGGGTCTTGATGTCGGCCCGCATCTTGCGCGAAGGCATGAAATAACTCGAGACCCGCCGCTTGAGGTCGCGCGCTTTGCCGACATAGATGATCGAGCCCAGATGGTCCTTCATCAGGTAGACCCCGGGTTGATGGGGCACCTCGCGGAGCTTGATCCTGAAATTCGCTGCACTCATGAAACCGGCCTGAATCCCCATCGAATGCCAGATTGACGGAAATTCAACCGCAAAGCCTGGGAAAATCTTGCGGATTTTGCCGACAAATTTGACATCGCGCGGCATTCCCATTCGTGCGAGGCTTCCGCCGCAAGCTCATTCCCGTTTCATGAAAATTTCCACCGCCCCATCCACCCGTCGCCGCAAAGGTTTCACCCTCCTCGAAATGGTCATCGTGCTCGGGATCATCGCCATGATCCTCGGCGGCGCGATCTTCGCGATGCGCGGCATCGGCGATGCGGCCAAACTCAAGCAGGTCGAGGCCGACTTCAAGAGCCTCGAAAGCGCGCTGCAAATGTACAAGCTCAACGCCGGCAGCTACCCGACCAGCCAGCAAGGCCTCAAGTCCCTCAAGGAAAAGCCAACCAGCACGCCGGTGCCGCGACGCTGGGTGCAAGTCATGAGCAAGATCCCGCTCGACCCATGGGACTCGCCCTACAACTACCGCTTTCCCGGCCGCAAGCGCGTGAACGAATTCGAGATCCTGAGCAAGGGTCCCGATGGCATGGAAAACACTCCCGATGACCTCAGCAGTCAAGACGACTGACCTCCGCCGCGGATTCACGCTCATCGAACTTGTCGTCGTACTCGCAATCGCGGCCGTCGTCATGGGCGGCGCGGTGGGTCTGATGGTTTATTCATCCGACGAGCATTCGCTGCGTCGCGCGTCGGGAGAAATCGAGTTGCTCGCCAAGCGCGCGCGGGTCACATCGATGCTGCATCAGACGCCGTATGCCTTGGAGTTTCGCGCCGACCGCGTGCGCATGCTGCCACTTGCTGAGGCGGGCCGACCTTTGCGGAAATCCAAAAAACGCGACGCAGAAATCCAAAGCGACGAATCCGCCACACGTGAAGAATTTCGCCTTAAGGATGACATGAGCGTGTTCGTGCGTCGCTGGGATTCGAATGAGTGGCTCGATACCGTGAAGGAAGATGTGCACATATGGCGCTTTGATCCCGATGGTCTCTGCGAACCGCTTTCCGTGAAACTGGCGCTTGATCAAAGTTGGTCGGCCGACACCTACGAACCGCTCACCGCCGCCATCCGCGAAAGCGAACTCGAAGCACGATGAACGCCATCAATCCGATTCGGAAGTCTGGCTTCCTGCTGCTCGAGATGGTGCTCGCCCTCGCTGTTTTCGGCATGGCCGCGACGGGATTCACCGTTGCCCTCAACCGCATGGCAGCCACCGCGTCGCTCGCACAAAGTGAGTTGCGCATCACGCGCATTCTCGACAGCGCACTTGAGGAAGCACTTTCACAACCGACGATCGAGGAAGGCTCCGATACGATCGAGATCGGCGAAACCGGCGTGGAGCTCGAGACGAACATCGAACGCATCGAAGATTTGCTCAACGAGGACGGCCAGCAACTGCAGGACATGTTTCGGATCCGCATCCATGCAAAGTGGATCGAGAACGGCCAATCGCAGGAGCGCAGCGCCGAAACCTGGCGCTACGGCATGATGTACCAGCCATGAAAATTTCACCCTCATCACGCAAACGCCGCGGCTTCACCTTGCTCGAGGTGGTGGTCGCCGTCGGCTTGCTGAGCCTCATCGTTGGCATGGTGGTCGGCATCGCGCGCACCTCGCTCGCGCTCGGCAAAACGATTGTCGAAACGCAGAACGAGGAAATGCGGCAACAGGCGTTTTTCGAGTTACTCGGCCGCCGCTTCGCATCGCTGCCAGGCAACGCGCGACTCGATCTGAAGGTCGATGACAAAGGCTCGCACTACCTCTCCGACCTGACGCTGCAAAATGTCCCCCTCGGCTTCAACTGGTCCGGCGGCGAACGCATCGCCAAGGCGGTGCAACTCTCGACCGTCAAGCGCCGCAGCGGATTTATCGACATCGTCCTGCGCTACTACGAAAACGAAATTCTCGAAGACTCCGAGCAAAGCACGATGAGCGCGCTCAAGGAAAAACCCTTCGCCGAAATCGTCTTACTCAAGAATGTTTCCTATTTCGAATGGCGCGTGCTCGATGGCCGCTCGATGGAATGGCAATTCGATTGGCACAACCAAGGCCGACTCCCACTGCAAATTGAACTTACCATGGCGATGGGCGCGAAAGGCGAAGAGATCCGCCAAATTTTTTGGATTCCGCCGCGCCTCAATCCGGAAGCGGTGATGCGCCAAATGACGCAAGGCGCGAATCAAAACCAAAATCCAAATACCGAAAACCCCGAGGGCCAACCCGAAGACGGCCAAGAGGGCAATGGCTCAGTGAGCCCGCCCGAATCCAATCCCGGCGGCGAAACCTCACCGGAAAACCCATGACCTTCAGCCGCACAATCTCACCGCATCGATCACCTCGCGGCATGGCGCTGCTGGCGGTGATCTGGCTCATCGCGATTCTCGGCCTCGCCGCGATGGCGGCGCTGCGCGTGATCTCCTTCGACATGGAACTCGCCTCGGCGAAAATTCATGGCTCGCACGCACGACAAGTCGCCGAAAAAGGCATCGCCATCGCCTGCAACCCGATCGTGAAACGCAGCGATCCAATCCTCCGTCAATTCAACGAAAACAGCGGCGAAGGCTTCGAAGTCAAAATGACCTCCGAAGGCGCGCGCTTCAACATCAACGCGATCATCCTCCAAGAAGACAAAGCACTGCTGCGCGAAATTTTCACCGATTGGGGCCTCAGCCTCGATGACGCGATGGCCACCGCCGACGCGCTCTGCGATTGGGTCGACCCCGATGACAATGTTGCCCTCAACGGCGCGGAGGTGAAGGAATACGAATCCGCCGGTCGCATCAACCAGCCCTTCAACCGACCCTTTTACGACATTTCCGAGGTCCGCCTCGTGCGCGGCATGGACCTCGTCGAGGCCGCTCGCCCGGATTGGCGCGAGTGGTTTACGGTCTGGAGTGGGGGACCGCTCGACCTCAACGAGGCCACTGCCGAGCTGATCGCCGCCGCCGCCGAGTGCGACCCGAGCCAGGCGGAGATCATTCCGGAGACAGTTTGTGGCCCTGACGGCATTCGTGACACGGATGATGATCAACCTTTCCCAGATGCCGCCGCCGCGCTTCAACTCCTCGGCATTGACCTCGGAGCCCGGCCCGACATCGCCCGCCGCTTCACCGTCAATGACACCACCACTCATATCGAGAGCCTCGGCCAAGCCGATGGCTGTAAGCGAAAAATCAGCGTGATTGTTCGTAATCGAACTGGCAAGCTGGCCCTCCTGCAACGCAACGAAGAAATCATCCCGTGAGCAAACCGATCGAACATGTGCTGCTGATCCCCGGCGAGGAGACCTGGGAAGTCTGGTCCGGCACGGGCGAGACCGGCTTCCAAGCGCGCGAATCGGTCGCGACCGCGATGGCCTCTGGGCTTGCCAATTTGCCGGCTGGCGAGCTCACGATGTTTTTCCCAGTGAAGTCTCTCACCGCGGTGCCGATGCGCGTGACGAGTGATGATGAATCGCTGTTTGCCGACCTCGCCGCGCTGCATGCCGAGCGCCTTGGCCTGCGCCCCGATCCAATGGCCGGCCAGCTCACCGATGTGTTCGTGATCACCCGTGAGGCGGAAAACACGGCCTTGCTTTCGGTGTTTCTCAAATCGCCAAGCGATGAGGAACTTCCACCGCGTTCGCCAAGTGGCTTCGACATTTCACCGCGTGCATTTCATGTCGATGGCAACTCGCTTGCAGTTTGGAAAGAATTCGGCCGCTGGGTTTTTGCGCTCTACCACTTCGGCAAACTCGCCTACTGCCAAGCGACCTCGTCCGATGCGAAATTGCCCGATGCCGCACTCGCCCGTGAGATCCGCCTCTCGCTTGCCCAACTTTCCATGCAAGGGCTCGATGCCGACCCGGTCCGCGTGAAAATTTGGGCCGCTCTCGATCGCGCCGATGTCGAGTCCTTCGGCCAAGTGCTCGGACTGCCGACTGAAATTGAGCCCCGCCCGCTACCGGTTCTGCCCGCGCCGCTCAGCAAACTCCTGCCGGCCGATGTCCGCGCCGCCCGCCGCACTGCTCAACGCCGCCGCGTCATCACCGGCGCTGCCGCCGCCGCCGCGCTGGTTTACCTTGGCCTCATCGGTTGGTTTCTTTTCGGCCTCTGGCAGACATCTTCCCAAATCCGCGATCGCCTCGCCCAAGCCGAAGAAGCAGCACCCGACATCGATGCCTACACGCAGCACGATGCCAAATGGCGCGAGCTCGCCCATGCGGTCGATCGCACGCACTCGCCCGTCGACATTCTCAATCGTATCGCTTCCTGCATCCCGCCTAACAGCGGGCTGCGCCTCAAGACCGCCGATGTCAGCGCGACGGAAATCAAACTCATGGGCGAGGCGCTCAAGCTTGAATCGGTCAACGCCTTCAGTCTCGCGCTCACCAAACACAATGAGTTGACCCAATTCACCTGGCAAACACCCCAA
This sequence comes from Verrucomicrobiaceae bacterium, assembly GCA_029977225.1. Taxonomy (GTDB): domain Bacteria; phylum Verrucomicrobiota; class Verrucomicrobiia; order Verrucomicrobiales; family Akkermansiaceae; genus Luteolibacter. Next base: position 12,124 of record JAPOLH010000001.1, read on the forward strand.
CCGAACCAATCGAACCGCGGCTGGGAATTTGTCTTCACCGGCGAGCTGCCGACCGAAGAAGCCCAGGAATAAGCGACAATTTCCCGCCTCCGTGGCATTGCTCACTTGGCAAATCCCATTCCTCACCGATCCATGTCCCCACGCGAACGAAACCTGCTGCTCCTCTTTGCCGCCGCGGGCTTCGTTGTGCTCAATTTGATCGGCTTTGGTTTCATGAAATCCAAACGCGCCGAGCTCGATCGCAAGTTCGCCGCCGCCGAACAAAAACTCCAAACCGCCGATAATTTCCAGAAAACCGCCGAAGAGGTCGCCGATGAAATGCAGTGGCTCACCGAGCACGAACCTGCACCGGTCGCCGGGCAGGACGCGCTCACCGAACTTCAACAATTTTGCGAATCCGAGGCCAACAACGCCGGCCTCACCATCATAACACAAAAACCCTTGGACGCCGACGAAACCGTAGGCCGCCACTACCACCGCGTAAAAATGCAACTGAACGTCACCGGCCGCGAGCAGGCGCTCTACCAGTGGCTCGATCAAATCAACGACCCCGCCAAACTCCGCATCGCCACTCAACTGCGCCTCACGCCCGACGCCAAGGACGACACACTCATCGACTGCACCGCCACCATCGACCAATGGTTCGTGCCGGCCACCGAGTGACCCGCGCCAATTTTCCCATGCCTTTCAAATTTCCATTGCTGCTGATCCTGCCCGCCCTGACGGCGGTGCTGCATGCAGGCGTGCCGCAAAAGCAGCCGCTGGGAAATTACGCCAAGCTCTGGACCGATTCGCCCTTTACGGCCAAGCCGCCAGTCGCCGGCGCGGGCCCCGTCGCTAATCCACTCGAGGATTACGCGCTGCTCGGAGTTTCACCCATCGGCAACAACGGCTACCGCGTCACCCTCATCAACAAAAAGAAACCCGACCAACGCATCACTGTCGAATCGGGTAGGACATCCGCCGATGGGCTTTCGATCATCAAGGTCAACCGAGAGGCCGGCCAACCATTGAAAACCACGGTCGAAATGTCCTCGGGCGCGATGCAAGGCACCGTGAGTTTTGATGAAAAACTTTTGACCATCGCCGCTCCGCCTCCGACCGCCCCTCCCGGCCAAGCACCGGGCCAAATGCCACCGCAAATTCAAGTCCAACCCGGCGCCCCGGGCCAAGTGATTCAAAAGCAACCGCGCCCTCGCGTCGTGCCACCGCCCGCACCCGGCAACCCCAATTTCAATCCCGCAGCAGGCCAAATTCCCGGCCAACGCCCACACAGCCCTTTCGGCCGTCGCCGCTAACCCCCCCTTTTTCCAACCAGACCTCGTCCATGTCCCTCATTCGCATCATTGCCCTGATCCTTGCCGCGAGCTCCTGCCTCTTCGCGCAAGAACCCGTGCCGCCAACGCCCGAGCCGAGCCAAGGTCCGCAGACCCCTCCATCAGTGCCCGTGCGCGGTCGCCAGGGTTTGCTTGCACGCCCGAATACCGGTGCGCCCCAGCCCGCCAATGCGGGCGAGCCCGCTGCCGATGCCCCCAAGCCCGCCAGCGCGCCAGAGCCGAAGCCCGGCATACCGCTCGGCGAGAACACGATCACCGAAGACATCGTTGAGCCGAAGCTCAGCGGCAACGCCCTCGCCGGGCTCTACCGCAAGTACACCGGCCGCCGCGTGATCGTTTCCAAGGCCGCCGCCGATGCGGAGTTTTCCTTTGTCCAGGAAGCCAGCCCGCAGGACCCGCTCACCTTCGCGAAAGCCGCCGAGCTTCTGCGCAAGGCCGCGACGATCGAAAACTTCGTCTTTGTGCCCGACGCGCAGGACCCAAATCTCGATGTCCTCACCCTTGCTACCGGCGGTCTTCGCCCAACCGGCCGCGGCGTCGATGTCTACAACGAAAATGCCCCACTGCCCGAAGGCGATGCGGTCATTTCGTATGTGATGACCCTCAACTACATCAAGCCCGCCGAAGCGGTGAACACCTTCACTCAGATCATTGGCCAGTTTGGAGCCTTCGGCTCGATCGCCGCCGTGCCCAATGCCTCGGCAGTGGTCATCACCGAGAATACTTCGCTCATCCGCAAATTGATCGATCTCAAAAAGGAAATCGACAAGCCCGGCTCGGTCCAAGCCACTCGCTTTATCAAGGTGCAGTACGCCGATGTCACCGAAGTCGCCGAGACAATTTCCGAGCTCCTGAGCGCCCAGCAGGAAAGCCAAAAAACCGCTGGCGTTCAGCGTGCAGGTGCCGCCAACGCCGCGCCCGCCGCCAACGGAGCGCCTCCACAAGTTGGAGCCCCAGGTGCCGCCACCGCCGGCGAAGATACGCCCGTGCAAATTGTGCCAGATCCCCGCACCAACCGCATCTTTGCCATGGGCCGTCCGGTCGACTTGCTTTTCGTCGAAGGCCTTGTGCGCGAGTTCGATGTGGAAACGAGCGAAAAGAATTTCCTCCGCCGCAAGCTCAAGTTCCTCACGGTCTCGGAGTTTCTTCCCATCGCCGGCGATGCGCTCACCCGTGCCTTTTCCGGCACCGGCGGCGAAGGCGACCAAACCGGCGCCCAACGCGGCGGGCAAAATGCCAACCGCCCGCAAGCCCAAGCCCGCCAAGACAATGCTAACGGTGGCCGCAACTCAAACGGGCGCAACTCAAGCGGACGCAACTCGATGATGGGTAGCAATTTTTCTGGCTCTGGCGGATCCGGCTTTGGCAGCAGCTATGGTGGCGGTGGCGGCGGAGGCCTCAGCGATCCCTCGGTCAGCACCGCTCCCGAATCGGTCCTCGTCGGCCGCACCCTGCTGGTTGCCGACAACATCACCAACTCGATCGTCGTCCAAGGCCCGCCCGCCGGACTCGAAATCGTCCAACGCCTCATCGACCAACTCGATACGAAACCCGACCAAGTTCTCATCTCCTGCGTCTTCGGCCAACTCGGCATCTCCGACGGCTGGAGCTTCGGCATGGATTATGTGCAAACTCTTGATGGAGGGAAAAAGGCAGGAGGACGCGGAGGCGCAGGTACCGGTGGCAATCTGCCTTTAGGTGGTTATACGCCGGGAGTGCCCAAAACAACACTTCCTGACGGGACTATAATAGATGCCATACCTGCTGTCGGGGCACTTTTTGACCCAGGCACTTATACGGGCGATGTCGGTCTTGGTGTGTACGGTCTCATCGGAAACAATCTCCATGCTTATTTAACCGCCAAACAAGAGGACTCAAATTTCAAGGTGCTTTCACGCCCAACCATCTTCACCGCCAATAATCAGAAGGGCTCAATCGTCAGCGGCACTCGCATCGCTGTGCCCACCAACTCCTACTCTTACGCCAATAGCTCTGGGCCTTCGACGAACTTTGAATACCAGGATGTCGCGCTAAAACTGGAAGTGATTCCCTTGGTCAACTCAAACAACGAAATCACGCTTAAGATCTATCTCACCAGCGATGATGTTGGCGAAAATCGCGATGTGGGCAGCGGCGAAAATGCGTACGAGATCCCTGACATTCTCAACCGCGAGTTGATCACTACCGTGACGGTTCCTAACAACGAAACGGTCGTGCTCGGTGGTCTCATCACCGAATCCACCAAGGACGGCACCAGTGGCATTCCGATTCTTAGCCGTATCCCCGGCATCGGGCCTTTGTTTGGGAAGAAGAGCAAGGACAAGAGCGAAAGCGAACTCATCGTGTTTATCCAGCCTTCGATCGTGAGCGATTCCCAAACCATGAACGAGGCCCAAACCAACATGGATAGCCGCTATAAGATTTCGCCCGATGCCCGCAGTTTCACCGAGCCTCCACCGCCCGATGCGGTGCCCGTCGAGGAGCCCAAGCCGGCGAAAAAGTCGAGATCCGGCTTCCGCCCGCCCAATCGATAAGCAATGTGGCGCGGGCGACCATGACCGCCGCGTTTTTCAAATCAAGGTGCGCTCACGCCATCGGGATTTCCTTCGCATCCTTCCACAGCTCTTCGAGACCGTAGAAATCGCGAAGCTCTTGGTGCATCACATGCACCATCACATCGATGTAATCGAGCACCACCCAACGGGCGTCGACCTTGCCCTCGCGGTGGATGGCTTTGACGCCGTATTCTTCTTCCACGCGTTGTGAAACTTCATTCAGGATCGCGCGCAGTTGCGGCATCGATGATCCCGAGCACACGATCATGTAATCGGTGAGTCCCGACACCTTGCGCATGTCCCAAATGCGGATGTTCTCCGCCTTGACCTCATCGGCCGCTTTCGCGCAGGCCATTGCCAGTTCGAGTCCCTTGATTGCCATCGTTAAAAATTTTTTGAATTCGCCAACCGCCAATCGGTCGCGAAGCACAGCCAAGAGCATCGCTACGCCACGCGCAAGAAAAAGGCGGCCCGACTGATCATCCCCGGGAAAACCCATTAACCCTAGGGCATTTCAGTCGGACCGCCTGAAGTGTCGCGACAAACAAAGAAAAGCACTCATCGTGCCAAATTCCCCATATCGTGGAATCCAGGGGCGAATGAACAACGAACTTCGGAGAGCGGAAAATGATGTTGCCGACGCTTTTTCTGGATTTCTCCGCCTTTCAGCCCTCCGTCTTCATCACATGCGTGTTTGCCACTGGCCGCAATTTGCGTTTCGTTAGCGGCATGATTGGTCGCATGGCCCTTGTTTGGTTTGCCGCGCTTTGCCTTCCGGCATTGGCGCAATTTGAATTCGCTGCCAATGCGCCGGCGACTAAAGCCGCGCTGGTCTCCGAGCTCAAAACACTCGAAGCCGGCAAACCTTTCAGCGTCGCGCTGCGCCTCGAGCATCCGCCAGGTTGGCACAGCTATTATCGCAACTCGGGCGGCATCGAGGAGGGGCCATCCATTCGCTGGTCCTTGCCCGATGGATTTTCCGCCGGGCCCATCCAATGGCCCGCGCCCACGGTGAAGGATGGATTACTTGGAAAAAGTTTCATTTACGAAGGCAGTCCGGTCTTTCTCGTCGAAATCCAAACTCCACCAAAGCTCGAGCCCGGCACAAAGGTCGCGCTTAAAGCCGACGCGGCATGGCAAATTTGCGACAAGAGCTGCATCAACGAAACGCAATCGTTCACTCTCACGCTCGGCGTCGGATCCAAGGCCGAAACCGAGCCATCGCAAGCGCCGCTGTTTGCCGAAGCGCGCGCGAAGCTGCCGCAAAAAATTTCCGGCACATCGCAGGCAAGTAGCGATGGCGGCGACATTGTGCTGCGCTTGCAAAGCGACGCTGCCGCAATCACCGACTTCATTCCCGATCAGGCCTTCATCCGCTCCGCTCGCGATGGAGGGTCCATCACTCGCGATGGCAATGCATGGACGATCCGCCTGCCGCGCGCCGAAAAAAACGCGCTCGATCAAGCAATCCCGCAGGGCAACGAAATTTCCGGCATCCTTCTCGGCAGCCAAGCTCTGCGTGTCGATGCCACGCCGATCGAATCAAGCGCGGCCAGCCCCGCACCCAAAACTGGCACTTCATTTCTCGCCATTCTCGGTGGAATGTTTCTCGGTGGGCTCATTCTCAATCTCATGCCCTGTGTATTTCCCGTCATCGGCCTCAAGATCATGGGCTTCGTGCAGCAGGCGGGCGCCGATCGGCGCAAGGTCGCGCTGCACGGCATGACCTTTGCCTTGGGGGTCTTGCTTTCGTTTGGCGTATTGAGCGGCATTTTGTTTGTCGCACGCGAAGCCGCGGGCGGATCGTCTATCGGTTGGGGTTATCAACTGCAAAACCCATGGGTAGTGCTCGGCCTCATGCTGTTGATGTTTATCCTCGCGCTGAACCTCTTTGGTGTTTTTGAAATCGGCACCGGCGCGACATCGCTTGGTGGATCTTTGCAATCGAAGCAAGGCATCGCCGGCTCGCTGTTTTCCGGCGTGCTTGCAACACTCGTCGCGACACCATGCTCCGCGCCATTTCTTGGCACTGCTATCGGTGCAGCGATCGGTTTGCCCGCCACACAATTTTTTACCGCCTTTGCCGCGATGGCGATCGGCCTGGCGTTGCCCTATCTCGTGCTCTCGATCTTTCCCAATCTCGTGAATTTTTTGCCGCGTCCCGGCGCGTGGATGGAAAGCTTCAAGCAAGCAATGTCATTTCCACTCTTTGCCACCGCGGGTTATTTGCTGTGGGTCTATGCCGGTCAAATCGGCTTGGAAAATTTACTCTTGCCCATCATCGGTCTCACGATGGTCGCCATCGCGGCATGGATCCACGGACGTTGGAACCTGCCCCACAAATCCCGCGGATGCCGCACGGTCGCCGTCATTTCCGCCACCGGCATCGCGATCGCCGGCATTTGGCTGGCGCATCCACCCAAGCCGCATGACCTCACATGGGAGCCATGGTCAGAGTCGCGCGTCACTGAATTGCTCGCCGAACAAAGACCGGTCTACATCGACTTCACCGCCCAGTGGTGTGCGACCTGCCAAGTGAACAAGAAGCGCGCCTACACGAAAGAAGTCGTCGCACTCATGAAACAAAAGCGTGTCGCCACGCTCAAGGCCGACAAGACCAATCCCAATCCCGCGATCGAAGCCGCGCTGCGCAAACTCGGCCGCAGCGCTATCCCGGTGAATGTACTCATCGTTCCCGGCAAGGAGCCGGTCATTCTGCCCGAACTGCTCTCGCCTGAAGACCTGCTTAAGCTGCTGAAGCCCTTGTGAGGCAGCGCGCATCCATCTCTGCTGCGAGCCCTTGGCTCACTTGATCGGCGGAGTCGGCGCGCGCAGTGGGGCGTTCGGTTTTTTGCCCGTGCTGGACTGTGTGACCCTGCCGCTCGGGTTGCGATAGGTGGTGGTGCATGTGCCGCTGGGTTGGCAGCGCGTGGTTGAGGTGCCGGAAGTTCTCCCCATGGGGTCGCGAAAGCGCGCTTCGCTGGTGTGCGCAAAACCTTGGCGCGTGTCTGCCGTGCCGGCGACTCTTCCCATTGAATCACGATAAGTGGTGCGCGCTGTGCCTGCGGTCGAGGCTCTCGTCTCGGCGGTGCCCGTCATTCGACCCATCGAATCGCGATACTCGGTGCGCGCCGTGCCACTTGGTGCTTGGCGGGTCACGGCGGTACCGGTCACACGCCCCATGGCATCACGGGTGGTCGATCTTACTGTGCCGCTGGCATCCGTGCGGTGATCGATGGTTTGTACAACTCTTCCGCTGGCATCACGCACCACCTCGCGTGAAGTTTGTGCCATGGCGGCGGAGCAAAGCATCGTCATGCACAGCAATGCGCAGGTGGGTTTTATCATGACAAAACATCTACCGCGGCTCTTTGCTGGGTCAAATCGAATCGGCGGCCATGCGTTGTTGATCAGCGCTCGAGGATCTCCACTTCGTAACCATCGGGATCGGTCACGAATGCCATTTTACGACCGCCGGAGGAAAATTTTTCGCGCCACGCGGAGGGCCAGATTTCGATGCCGGCTTTTTCGAGTTGGTCGCAGTAGGCGATGATGTCGGGCACGCCGAGAGCAGTGTGCATGAGGTCCTCGGGGCAAGTGGCGGTGTATTCGGGCGAGTGGCAGAGCTCGAGAAAGACATCGTTGCCGGGGAGCTGCAGGAAGGCGAGACGGTTGCCTTGCGGTGAGTCTTTCATTTCGCCGGGGGTGTAGCCGAGTTGTTGATAGAAGGCGACCGAGCGGTCGAGGTCGCGCACGCGAATGCGGGTATGGAGGAATCGGATCATGGCGGGCTCATTGGAGACGATGAAGCGAGTTTTGCCAAATCCGGATTGGATGCGTGTGCGCGGATTGCGTGATTGCGCGGTGTGCGTTGCAGTGCTTTGTTGATGATGCCATGAAAACGATTGTAGTCGCTGTTGATTTTTCTGATGCCACCAAACGCGTCGTTGCCATGGGCGCGACGCTTGCCAAGGCGCTTGGCGCTCAATTGTGCTTGTTTCATGCGGTTGAGCCCGAGCCCAGTTACACGGCTTATGGTTTCACGCCCGATGAGTTTCCCGCGTTGCACGCGTATCACGAGGAGGCCAAGCGGCGGGCAGTGATCAAGCTCGGTGAGTTGCTCGAGATCGCGCATAAGGATGTGCCTGACGCAGTTTCGCAAATCGCCGAAGGTGGCGCGCTATCGGCATTGCTCGATCATGTGAAGGACAAGCATGCGGACCTTGTGGTGCTTGGCTCACACGGTCATGGGGCGATCGCGGCGCTCTTGCTTGGCAGCGTGGCCGAAGGCATGTTGCGCAAGGCGGTGGTGCCGACTTTGATCGTGCCGGTGAAAAAGGAGTAAAGCTTTAAGGTTCAAGCTTTCAGATTCAAGAGAAGAGGAAGAGGGCGTGGATTCATTCTTGATCCACGATCTTCACATTCGCACCTCACCCGCGGAGTTTGCGCATCACCATCGCGATGGCTTCTTTTGCTTCGGCGACCTTCATCAGGTTGGCGATGCCGAAGTAGATGACTTGTGCGCCGCCGATGGTGAGCATGAGCCAGAGCGCGCGGCGCCACATCGAGAGCTTGCCGGGATCGGGGAAGAGCCAGTGGTTGGCTGCGATGCAGACGAGCGACATCGCGGCTGCCGCAATCAAGAGCTTGCCGAGCAGTGAGATCAGCTCGCCACCGCCGATGTCGCCAGCAAAGCGGCGCATGGCGATGAAGAGGATGAGGAAATTCACCGTGGCGGAAATGCTGGTGGTAAGGGCGAGCGACTCGTGGCCCCAGCGCATCACGAAGACGAAGAACCAGTTGAAGGCGAGGTTGAGTACTAGCGCGAGGATGCTGACCATCATCGGTAGCCAGCGTTTGTCGACGGCGTAGAAGGCGGGTTGCAGAACCTTGAGCCAGGCGTAACCGAGCAGGCCGTAGGCGTAGGCGCGAAGCGCGGCGGCGGTTTGCAAGCGATCCTGCGCATCGAAGGCCCCGCGCTCGTAGAGCAAGCTCACGATCGGGTCTGCCAACAAGATGAGTCCCAGTGATGAGGGCAGCACGAGAAACGCAACGAGGCGCAGGCCTTTTGACAGCGTGCTTCTGAAATCATCGGTCACGCCATCGGTCGCAGCGCGCGAAAGTGCGGGCAGCGTTACGGTTGCCACCGCGACGCCGAACACGCCGATTGGCAGTTGCATCAGGCGAAAGGCATAGCTGAGCCAACTCACCGCGCCCTCGCCGACGCCGTAGGCAAACATCGAGTTGATCACTACATTCACCTGCACGACCGATGAGGCAATCACCGCCGGACCCATGAGCTTGAGAATTTGGCGCACGCCAGAGTCATTCCAGCGGAAGTCGGCGACGAAGCGATAGCCGACGCGGCGCAGCGCGGGAAATTGGCAGACCAGTTGCGCCATGCCGCCAATCACCACGCCAATCGAGAATCCGACGAGGCTTTGTTTTCCCCATGTCGGATCCATCCACCAGCCGATCGCCGCGCCACCGATCATCGATCCGAGGTTGAAAAAACACGACGACAGCGCCGGCATGCCAAAGACATTGCGTGCGTTGAGCATGCCCATCACCAGCGCAGCGAGTGAGACCAGCAGGATGAAGGGGTACATCACGCGGACCATTGTGATGGTGAGCGCGATTTCCTCCGGGTTGTAATCGCGCGCGGTTGAGCTTGAGCGTGAGAGCGAGGTGAGAAATTCGACGATCCATGGCGCTACGGCCACGCCGATGAGTGTGATCACTCCCATGGCGACGGCGGCGAGCGTCATCACCTTGTTGGCAAGCTCCCATGCCGAGGCTTCGCCTTCCGATTTGAGTTTCTTGGAAAAGGTGGTGACGAATGCCTGCGAGAGCGCGCCTTCGGCAAACAGGTCGCGCAGGAGATTGGGCACTTTGAATGCCAGATAGAAGCAATCCATCCAGCGGCTACCGCCGAAGAGGCCGGCAAACATCATTTCGCGCAGCAGTCCCAGCACGCGGCTGGCCATGACTGCCGCGCTGACTTTCCATGTGGCTTTGGCGGACATGGCTTGCGCTTGGATTTTTTATATCAAGCGAGGCGTGCGAGTACCTTGCTTGCGGCGACTTCGGCAGTAAGGCCGTGTAGTTCGCGAAGCGTGTCGGGCTTGCCGTGTTCGATGAATTCATCGGGCCATGCGATGCGCTCGACCGGCGTGTGGATGCCCGCGTCGTGGAGGTGATCGATCACCGCGGCGCCGAAACCATGAAGCATCACATGGTCTTCAAAGGTGCAGAGCACGCGGCACTTGCGCGCGTAGGTATCGAGCACTTCGGTATCGAGCGGTTTGATGAAACGCGGATTGATCAAAGCGACCGAGAGCCCTTGGGCTTCGAGCATTTCCTTTGTGCGCTCGGCCATTTCAAACATCGTGCCGAGCCCGAAGAGTGCTACATCGGTACCATCGGCGACGACCTCGGCCTTGCCGATTTCGAGCAACTGCCGCTGCTCCTTTACCGGCGTGCTGCGGATTGGGCCGCGCGGGTAGCGGATCGCCGACGGGCCTGCATCGTAGGTGGCCATCGTGTGGAGCATGTCGACAAATTCGTTTTCATCCTTCGGCTGCATGTGCACGAGACCAGGGATGTGGCGCAGGTAGCCGATGTCGAAGAGGCCATGGTGGGTTGGGCCGTCATCGCCGGAGAGGCCGCCGCGATCCATGCAAAGTCGCACCGGCAGGTTTTGCAGTGCGATGTCATGGATGATCATGTCGTAGGCGCGCTGCATGAAGGTCGAGTAAATCGCGAGGAAGGGGCGGAAGCCCTCGGTGGCAAGACCGCAGGCAAAAAGCGCGGCGTGTTCCTCGGCGATGCCGACATCGTAGTAGCGTTCGGGAATTTCCTTTTTGAAGATCTCGAGCTTCGTGCCGCCGGGCATCGCCGCGGTGATGGCGACGAGCTTCGGATCATTTTTTGCGATGTCGGTCACGGTGCGACCGAAGAGGTCCGAGCAGGTGGGCGTGTTGACCGCGGCAGTGGAGCCATCGTCGATTTGATAGGTGCCGAGGCCGTGGAATTTTCCTGGGTTGTCGAGAGCGGGTTGGTAGCCGCGGCCTTTTTCGGTGATGATGTGAAGGACGACCGGTTCGTTGAGCGTCTTGAGGTGCTCGAAGGTGCGGACCAGCAGTGGAATGTCGTGGCCGTCGATCGGGCCGAAGTAGCGCAGCCCGAATTTCTCGAACAGCACATTGGGAAACAGCAGGTTTTTCGCGCCTTCCTCCATGCGGTGGGCGAGGCTGCGCGCGGTTTTGCCGGCGATTTTTTCGACAAACTCCGCGGCCTTGGCGCGCACTGAGGCATAGGTGTGGTGGGTTTGCAGCGCGTTGAAATAACGGGCGATGGCACCGACATTTTTATCGATCGACCACTCATTGTCGTTGAGCACGACGATGAACTTGCGCGTTGTCTCGGAGATGTTGTTGAGCGCCTCCAAAGTCGGGCCACACGTAAAGGCCGCATCACCGGCGACAGCGACCACATGGTTGTCGCGACCAGCGAGATCGCGTGCTGCGGCCATTCCAAGCGCGGCCGAGAGTGCGGTGCCGGCGTGACCTGCGCCATAGGCGTCGTGCTCGGACTCCGAACGAAGGAGGAACCCATTGAGGCCTTTGTAGGTGCGGATCGTTTGGATGCGATCGGCGCGGCCGGTGAGCATCTTGTGGACATAGCCCTGGTGGGCCACATCGAAAACGAACTTGTCCTTGGGTGTGGAAAATACGCGATGCAGCGCGATGCTCAGCTCGACGACGCCAAGGTTCGGCCCAAGGTGGCCGCCGGTTTGCGATAGCGAGGTGATGAGCGAGTGGCGGATCTCCGCTGCCAAATCCGGTAGCTCCGCATCGGCGATTTTTTTGACATCATCGGGGGACTGGATCGCGCGCAAGAGCGGGCCGAGCGCGGGGGGCTTAGAAGAGTCGGATGTCATCATCGTCGGTGTCGTCCGTTGATTCGGACTGGGAATGGGCGGCGGTCTGTGTGCCGGTTTTGGTGGGTGATTCAGTGGCTTCGTTGCGCAGGGTGATCAACTCGATGCGTTCGCGCGCGGAATCAAGAATCGATTCGCAGCGTTTGAGCAAGGCTGATCCTTTTTCGTAGTGGGAAACAAGATCCTCGAGGGGGAGATTTTCGTGTTCCATGGCCTCGACGATCGACTCGAGCCCGGCGAGGGCGTCTTCGAAAGACGGTTCTAATTGCCCTTCATCGGGACTGGTTTTGCGGCGTGCCATGGTTTGATCAGGGGGTGATTTTGGATTTCGATTGGATGGCCGTTTCGCTGTAATAGATCATGTCCATGCCGACGAGCATTTGGCGGTAGGGATAGCGCCGCGTGATGTTCTGAATGCGGGTGTTCTTGTCGTTGATCGGGATGCCAGGCGGGTAGGTGGCTTGGATCACCCGACCATCGAGCACCAGCGAGGTAAAGTCCTTGTAAAGGTTTGCCACTTCAGAAACCGGGCCCGAGCTGTGCGACGAGGGAGAAATCAGGATCCCCGCGACTGGTGTCTGAAGGTCGGCTGCGATGGTTTCGAGTTTTTGGAAGCCTTCGCGGGAGGGTGGCAACCAGATGCTGATGCGATCGGCATACCAAGCGACGGCCCATGGTTGATCCGAAAAAACCACCTGTTTCGGTGTGGTCCAGCCTTTCACTCCTTGCTCTTCGCTGTTCAGAGCTGGGGCGTAATATGGAGGCCAGTGCGGCACGCCTCCGCGGTTGCTGAGGTGCATGCCGACTCGCACTTTTGAGGGCAGGGCAAGCACGAGGGGCAGTGAGCAAATGCCTACAATCACGAAGTGGTGTACATTTTGTAGGATCGGCGTTGAGCTGATGAATTCAAGGCGGTTCCAGAGGATTGAAATCAACGCCAGACCGTAGGCCGTCATGATAGGGGCAAACAGCAGATGAAGCTGGTTTGGGTCGAGGGGCTTGGTGGTAATACCGAAGATCGCCAAACCGAATGCGGTGGTGATCCACATCAGGAGAATCGCCCAGCGAAAATTGGCAATCGATTTTCGTTTAAAGGGATGGAGCAGCGAGAGGAAAAACAGCGGCGCGACCACGATGCCGGCAAGCAACGGCACAATGTCGGTGGCTTGGATGAGGGTCATGCGAAGGACCTTGGCAATGAGGCCGTCGAGCACGAGCGGCTCGGCTTCGAGGTCAGTATTGCGCATGACGGTGGTCTCGGTGCCATTGCCGAGTCCGTTGTAAAGCGTGAGGAAAGCGGTTCCGAATGGTGAACCAGAGATATCAATATTTCGGATGATCGGCCCGATGGCGGCGACCAGCAGGATGCCGAGGATCGCGATGCCGACGATGCCGCGCGGGCGGAAAGCGATGGCAGCATAGAGGATGTACCCGAGCGAGATCCACACCGTCATCCAGTGCGTGAGGGCCAACAGGGTAAAGAAGATGCCGGCGATGATTGCCTGCGTCATGGCGATGCGGCCTTCCGTCGCCGCTTCGGTCGCGCGATAGACGAAGTAGATGCCGCAAGAGAACAGCATTAGCATCAGCATCTGCGGCAGGCCGCTGAGCGAGTAGTTCCACAGGGTTTCGCAGAACAGCATCAGGATGGCGCAGACGCCTGCGATTTTTGCGTCGAAGATACGAGAGACGAGCAGGTAGTTCACGCCAATGGCGATGAGGAAAAAGAGTGTCGATACGGTGGCGATGACGCGATCGAGCGGGAACACCATTTCGTTTTCGCTCATTTGCCAGGCATCAGGCTTGTCGCCTCCGATCACTTTGAGCACGGCGGCATTGAGCAAGGGGTTGAGCGGCGAGTGATAGGTGTCTTGGAAGCCCTGAAGCGGGACGGCGCGGCGCTCGGTTTTTTCCGCCTGATAGTAGGCGACGGGGCGAATCATCTTGGTCGCAAAGCCATTGCCGCGGGCGATCTCGCGGGCGATCTGGGCTTGGTCCATGGCCTGTGGGGAGTTGAGGCCGCGAAAGAGGGTGAAGAGGTTGCCCAAGGTCAGGATGATCAGAACGATGAAGAAGAGGCTTCTTCTGATCAGTGAACCGGCAATAAATGAGGAGAGATCGTGGGGCATGATGGGTTGGGCTTGAGGCGGCTCAGATGCCGAGTTCTTTCAATTTTCGCTGGAGGGTTCTGCGACTGAGGCCGAGAAGCTCCGCAGCGCGCGTTCGGTTGCCGTCTGAGGAGGCGAGGGCGGCGCGGATGGCCTTCGCTTCAAGCACATGCAAGTTCAATTCCATTGGATCATCAAGGGAGTTTTTGGAAATCGCCGACCGCTTGATGAATCCCGGTGCTTGTTGGAGGAAGTTGGGCAAATGGCGAGCATCGATTTGCGAGTCGTTGCTCATCACGACGCCGTGCTCGATCGCGGTCCGAAGTTCGCGGACATTTCCCGGCCACGGGTAAGAGAGCAGGAGCTTGAGCGCCTCGTCGGTGAGCGGTTTGAGCGGGCGTTGGTTTTCTTTGGCGAACTCAGCGAGAAAACTGTTGGCCAGCAAGACGATGTCCTCGCGGCGGTTGCGCAGCGGCGGCATTTCGATTTTGACCACGTTGAGGCGGAAGTAGAGGTCCTCGCGGAAGGTGCCGGCATCGACCATCTCGCGCAGATTGCGGTTGGTGGCGGCGATGACGCGGACGTCGACCTTCACGGGCGTGTTTGAGCCGACGCGTTCGAGGCTGCGCTCGGAGAGGACACGCAGCAGCTTGATCTGGGTGGCGGCGTCGATTTCGCCGATTTCGTCCAGAAAGATCGTGCCGCCATCGGCTTGCTCGAAGCGGCCGATGCGGCGTTGCGCGGCACCGGTGAAAGCGCCCTTTTCATGGCCGAAAAGTTCACTTTCAAGAAGTTGCGGCGAGAGAGCGGCGCAGTGGACGGTGACCATCTTTGAGGCTGGGCGGCCGGAAAGGTGGTGGATCATGTGGGCGACGACTTCCTTGCCGGTGCCGGACTCGCCTTCGATGAGCACAGTGGCGCGGGTGGGGGAAACTTGCTGAATGAGTTCGGAAACTTTTTGGATCTCGAGCGATTTGCCGATGAGGCGGTCGAGTTTGTGGGACTTGGCGACTTGCTGGGTGAGCTGTTTGTTTTCCGTCTCGAGGTTGCGGCTGCGAAGCGCGCGCTTGAGGAGCATTTCGACCTCGTCGAGGTTGAGCGGCTTGGTGACGAAATGCCAGGCGCCGTGGCGCATCGCCTCGACGGCAGTGTCGACCGAGCCGTAGGCGGTCATCATCAGCGCGACCGGTGGATCTGGCAGGGCGAGCGCGGCGTCGAGCACCTGCATGCCCGAGTCGCCACCAAGGCGCAGATCGGTGAGCAGAAGCTGGATGTGCTCACTTTTCAAAATCGTGGCCGCCTCGCTCGCGTTGGCGGCGGTGTAGATGTCGAATTCCTCCTCCAGTGCGCTGCGCAGCCCCTCGCGGGTGGCGCGTTCGTCATCGACAATGAGCAGGGTGGGCAACATGGAAAAACGGGGTGGAAATTTTGCGGCTAGTGGAGATCGATCACCGATTCGGGAGCGCCGAGCAGTCGCACTGGGCGCTCGCCACGCGGCAAGTGAATCGTGACGCGCGTGCCTTTGTTCTCTTCGCTTTCGATGGAAATTTCACCGCCATGTTCGCGCACGATACGGCGCACGATGAGCAGGCCAAGGCCATTGCCTGAGGCTTTGGTCGTGCGGTACGGCTCGAACAGCGTGCCCATGTGCTCGGGCGAAATGCCGGTGCCGTTGTCTTCGATGGAGATGACCGTTTCGTAATCGTTGAATCCGGTGCGCACGGTGATTTTTCCACCATCCCCGGGCAGTGCTTGGTACGCGTTGCGAATGAGGTTGTGGAAAACCTGCTGAAACTGCCCAGCATCGACCATGGCTCGCGGCATCGATTTGGCGAGGTCGAGCTCGACTGGGATGGAGCGCGATTCGAGCTCGGTGTGAAGCAACTCGAGCGTGTCGTGTAGGATGCGGTGGAGATCGTGGCGCTCGCGTTGCGGGCTCGTCGGGCGAATGGCGCTGAGGAACTGCTTGAGGATTGTGTCGAGGCGGCGGATTTCGTCGCGGGCAGTGGCGAGGTTTTTTTCGAGAGGCTGACGCTCGCCCGGTGACAGTTGGCGCAATTTACGGCCAAGCAACTGCAAGTGAATGTCGAGTGAGTTGAGCGGGTTGCCGATTTCGTGGGCGACGCCCGCAGCCAAAAGCGTGAGAGCGTTGTGGCGTTCCGACTCGAGGATTTCTTCCGCCTCGGCACGGGTGCTGGTGAGGTCGCGAAACAGCATCACATAACCCGCCGGGTCGAGCGGATCGAGATCGTCAATGGGCGCGAGGTAAAAATTCAAAAACCGATGCTCCGGATAAAAGACCTCAAGGTCGCGGCTCACGGTGCGACCAGGTTTTCCAAGCATCGACCAATCAAGCCCCCGCACCTTTGCGGAGAGCCGCTCGCCGACCGAGGCCTCAGGGTCAATCCCCAGCAAGCGTCCGGCCGCGCCATTCACAAATCCGATCACCCCATCGATGTCGAGCAGGATCACCCCCTCCTGCATCGCCTCGAAAACATTTTCCAGAAAGCTGTTCTCACGCGCCAGCCGCGTGACGATCTGCTGCACCTCGCCGTGCTCGACGCGGTCCAGCCGGGTCATGAGTTTTTGGATGAAGCGCGATTTCACGGAAAGTTTGCCAGAGGGTGATTTTCGGTGTTGAGAGAGGGCATGGAGAGCATTCGACTGGTGATATGCAGCTTCCCCGATCTCGATTCGGCGCGACAGATTGGCACACTTCTGGTGGAAAGGCAACTGGCGGCCTGCGTGAATCTGCTGCCTGGCGCCGAGTCGATCTATCGCTGGCAGGGCAAGGTCGAGTCCGCCCCTGAGGTAATGGCGCTCTTCAAAACCACCGAGGCGCTTATGCCAGCGTTCGAAACGATCCTTGCCGAGCTCCACCCCTACGAGGTCCCGGAAATCATCGCGATCCAACCCGATGCCGTCTCAGAACCTTACCGCACTTGGTTGCTGCAAAGCGCGCGCCCGGCCGATCAATAGTCTCAATATCGCCTCATCGATGGATCGATGAGGTCTGTCCACGCCTCGATGCCGCCCGCCATCGAAAAAGCGTTTTCTACGCCACGCGAACGCAGAAACATCGCCGCGCGCTGCGAGCGCATGCCGTGATGGCAGTAGACCACGATGCCTCGTTCGGTATCGGAGGTCAGGCGATCGAGCGTTTCGGCCAGCGTGCTGAGCGGAAACCACTCATTGCCTTTGATCTGGCAAATTTCGAGTTCCTCCTGTTCACGGCAATCGATCAGACGCGGGCGCTCCTGTGGCGGAAGTTCGATCCAGCTCGCAACATCGGCAGGGCTGACTTCAATTTGGGCTTGTGGGTCAGGTAGCATGAACTCTTCGACGGCGATCGTTTTGTGATTATTCGACAACTACTGGCGTGCCGACCGAAACATTTTCGAAAAACTTCTCCGACATTTGGTGGGGCATGCGGATGCAGCCGTGTGAGGCAGCATATCCGGGCAGATAGCCAGTGTGCATGCCGATGCCACCTGCAAAGCGCATAAAATTTGGCATCGGGGCTGGGTAATAGACCGCGCCTGGCGGGATCTTGTCGACGCGAATGTCGACATTGTCGTTGATCGTCATCCCGGTCTGCTTGTCTTTGAAAACGCCGTAAAGCGAGGATTTGTGATCCTTACTCATTTGTGTGATCTTGTAATTGCCCGGCGGAGTGTTGTGACCTTCGCTGCCACTGGAAATTCGCGACACGCCTACCAACACGCCACCTTTGTAGAAAAAGGCTTTTTGCTGGCTGCGGTTGATCTTGATCAAGGGGCTGCCAGGAACGCCGTCGCCGTCCCAGTACGAAACATCGTCGGGGATTGCGGGCGGCGGGTGGTGCGGGCCGTTGGTGGTCTGCTTTTTGATCGGACCGACCCCCGCCATGTAGCCCGAGCGGGCGGGACCCGAGGGGCCGCAAGAACTCAAGGCGATGATCGCCAACAAACACGGAGCGGCCCAAGTGGTGGTGAGCTTCAAAAACTTCATTTCCCGCGAAAAATGCCGCGCACTCAGCGAGGCGTCAAGCCGACACGCCATACATCAACGAACATCGATGAGGAAGATAGCCGAGGGGTCTAAAGACGGAAGACGAGGGGCCAAGATGAAGGCGGCTTTTTGGCAAGACGCCAAGATTGCGATTGTCATTCTCAAGGATTTCGCGATAGTCATGTTATCTTGATTATAGCAGGTGGAAGTTTGATCGGTTGTCTTGGCACCATGCATGCTGTCTGCGGGATTGTCGCCGATGTTTTCCGCTCCACCGAGGTTCATTTCTCCTCACTCCCATATCCATGATCAATCAAACCGAAGAAGAATCGCAATGTGCCCTGTTTGAGGAAACCCGTATGTCGGATCGCATGAAAAAACCGCGGCGCAGCTCGTCAAAACTTTCGCAGCCCGAAGACTTCGGTCTCACCGCTCCCTCGCAGATAGTCAAAAACTATGTGCTCGATACGAACGTACTGCTGCACGATCCGGCATCGCTCGAGCGTTTCAAAGAAAACCACCTTTGCATTCCGGTGGATGTGTTGGCGGAGCTCGATAAATTCAAGTCCGAGCAAACCGAGCGTGGAGCCAACGCGCGTCGTGTGCACCGCAGACTCACTGAGATGTTTTCCTGCTCGGAGAAAGTCACGCGCGGCGTTGCCACGCCCTTTGGTGGCACGGTGCGCATGGTGATCTACGACCCGGCGATCTGCCCGAAGAATTCCGAGCAACTCAACCTATTTCATCGCATTTTTCCCGATCGCGAGCGTGTCGATCACCGTATTCTCGCTGCCTGTTTGTTGTTGATGCAGCACAACTCGGCGCCAGTGGTGCTCGTTACCAAAGACATCAACATGCAACTCAAGGCCCGCGCGGTCGGTATCGAGTGCCAGGACTACCTCAACGACAAAGTCGATGTGCGCGAGGTATCGAACTACGAGGTTCATCGTATTGAGGTCGACCCCAGTGAACTGCAGCGTTTTGCGAGCGCGGGTGACATCATGCTCGACGAGGAACGTTGCGCCGGCGTCGTCGTCAACGAGTACGTGCTACTTGGAGTTGGTGAAAAACAAACCATGCCCGCGCGCCGAGTCGCCGATGGTAGATTCGTGCGACTCAATTTTCCCGAAGCGCTCAAGATTCCCGATGGTCAGTCGCTCAAGCCGCTCAACCTCGGTCAGCGATGCCTCATCGACGCGTTGCTCAATCCGGAGATTTCGCTTGTAACCTGCTATGGCCACGCCGGCACTGGCAAGACGCTCGTCGCGGTCGCGGCAGGTCTTCACGAAATGTTCAACCGTCGCTACAACGGCATCACCGTCAGCCGCCCAGTGGTGGCGATGGGCGAGCAGCTTGGTTTCCTTCCTGGATCGCTCGACGAGAAAATGCGCCCGTGGCTGCAACCGATCCACGACGCGCTCGATCTTCTCATGCGCCCGAGCACGCCGCTCGGACCGCGCCGCAAGCAACAAAAAGCCAATGCGGCCCCCAACCCGGCTGGGGTGAAAAAGCCTTATGAAATTTTGATGGAACAGGGCATCCTTGAAATTGAAGCGCTCTGCTACATCCGCGGCCGTTCAATCCCCAACCGCTTTTTCATCCTCGATGAGGCACAGCAACTCACACCGCAGGAGGCCAAGACGATCGTCACGCGCATGTCGCGCGACTCGAAGCTCGTGCTCGTCGGCGATCCGGCGCAGATCGACAACCCCTATGTTGACAGTCGCAGCAACGGTCTCGTCTACACGCGCAACCGCCTCAAAGGTCAGGACTTCGTCGCGCATGTCGCCCTCAACCGAGGAGAGCGCTCCGAACTTGCAGAGGCCGGTGCAAGGCTGATGTAAGCTGCCTTCTCCTCCCGCGACAATGGGTCAATTCACTCTCCTGTGCCCGAGTCCACCGAGCCATCGGTGAAGTACACTGGTGGCTAGAAAACTTGAAATTAGCCTCTAATTTTTTGCCGAGCTGGGCAAATTTTTTCAAATTTTAAGCCCATTGGGCGGGAAAATTTAGAAAAATCGGCCAAGTTTGGATTCGCAACCTATTGATAATCAAACGAATAAAACTATCTTACGGTAGGTCTTATTTTTTCTTGTCGATTGAGTGTATTTTGGTGTATTTCAATACCACCTGAGCGTCATTCGGGTTTCGTCGTGAGCAGCAACTACCAGCGATACAAGGGATTCACTCCCTACAAGATGGACCCCAAGTTTCGGGTTTCCGTGCCGACGGCATGGCGCCCGGAGGCGGGTGGCGTTTTGTTTCTGCTGTTCTCCAAGGAGCATGAGATGCCTTTGGTGAAGGTGCTGAGTCATGAGGCCTATGGTGAAAAAGTTTCGTTGATTCAGGGCAGCGACAAGACGCCGGTCGAGAAGGGCAAGTTGCTGGGCAAGCTGGCAATGTTGTGCCGCGAAGTATCGCTCAACGAGCAGGGCAAATTGTTGGTGCCGAAGGACCTGAGCGAGAAGGCCGGCATCGATGCCGACTCCGAAGTCGTGTTGGCCGGCCGTGGCATTCATTTTGAAATTTGGAGCAAAGCGAACTTCGAGCGAGTGCTCAACATCGAGACCCGCGAAGACGAAAGCGACGACCTTGGAATTTTCTGATCACTCATTCATCAACCCCACCACGAGCAATCCATCATGTGGCTCACATCAACCGCGCCAATCTCCGAGCTGGCCTGCGCGCCGATCGGCGAAGCTCGCGGTCTGCGCTCGGTGGGGGCATTGAAAAAATTTCCTGCCATACAAGACCTCGCGCCCGGGACGGTGAGGGGTTTTGGCAACGCAACGGATGTCCGCGCCGCACCTGGCTGGTTGGCGGCGCGGCGTCCGGGGACTTTCAAGGATGGGCGCATGGGATCTCCCGGGACGGAGCATTCGGCGCCTGTGAATGCGATGGCTCGCGCGGCTTCCGGCTGGTTGTCCGCGCGGCTATCGTGGCTTTCAAAATCACGTGATGTTTCGCGTGAGGTCTCACCAATCGCGGGTAAAGCCGCATGCATGGCAATGAGCGAAGCCAACTCGCCAGATGAGTTGCAGGACAAAGGCAAGTATCATTTGCCGGTCTTGCCCGCGGAGGTGTCCGAGTGGATGGCTGCCAAGCCGAGCGATTTCATCATCGATGCGACGCTTGGTGGCGGTGGCCATAGCGAGATGTTTCTCAAGGCTGGCGCCGAAGTGCTCGGTGTGGATCGTGATCCCGAGGCGCTCGAGCACACACGCACACGCTTGGCGGGCTATGGTTCGCGCTTCTCAACTTGGGAGGGAAATTTTTCCAACTTGCTGGAGATCCCAGCGATCAAGGCCGGACGCAAGGCAGATGGCTTGTTGCTGGATTTGGGAGTTTCATCTCGTCAGTTGGATTCCGCGGCGCGTGGTTTTTCATTCATGCGCGAAGGCCCGCTCGACATGCGCATGGGGCCATCGAGTCCGCGCACGGCGGCGGAATTGGTGAATCAATCGAGCGAAGCCGAGCTCACACGCATTTTGTTTGAATTTGGTGAAGAGCCCAAAGCTCGGCGTATTGCCGCGGCTTTGGTCAAGCAACGCGAAGTGAAACCTTTCACCACTACCCTCGAGCTTGCATCGTGCATCGAGGCTACAGTGGGCCGCCAAGGCCGCATTCATCCGGCAACGCGTGCGTTTCAAGCGATTCGCATGGCGGTCAATGAAGAGCTTGAATCCCTCGCCGCCGCCCTGGCTGCCGTGCCGCAGGTGCTCAAGCCTGGTGGCCGGCTTTTGGTGATCACTTTTCACAGCCTCGAGGATCGCTTGGTGAAACGCTATCTGCGTCACCGTTCGACGCCCTTGATCGATGAGCCGGGCTGGCCCGCTCCCCGTCCGAATCCCGATTTTCAGTTTCAACTCCTCGCACGCAAGGCCATTGCGCCCTGCGCTGCCGAGATATCCACCAACCCTCGGTCGCGCAGTTCAAAACTGCGAGTCGCCCGTCTATTGGAAAACACACCATGAACCGTCGCCGCAATCAATCGCGCACGCCCGCATTCATTATTGCCGCTCTGATTCTTGCCGCAGTCACTGTTGCGGGCGGCGGAGTTTATTACGCCTACCTCAAGAACCGCCAAGTGCAAGCAAGCCGTGACATCGACAAGATCGAGCGCGACATTGAACAATACCGTCTCGACACGCGGACCACTCAAATGCGCATGGACGAGTTGCTAAACCGCTTTGTGATCCGCACTCAACTTTCCGAAAATGGCTCGGAGCTCATTGCGATTTCCAGTGAGATTCTTGAAGAAGTAAACCCAAGCCCCGCCGACCCGCGCGCCGTTGCGTCCGCCGCACCCTGATTCGTGACCTCATCGTTCCAAGCTCGCTGCATCACCCTCTTCTCGATCCTTGTGATCGGCTTGAGTGTGCTCTCGTGGCGGCTGGTTCAGATTCAGTTGGTCAACCGCCACCGCTATGCGGAGAGCTCGCGCAAGGCATTTCACAGGATAGAGAAACTGCCGGCAGTGCGCGGCATGATTGTCGACTGCCGTGAGGAGCCGATCGCCAAGAGCATTCCAGTTTCGACGCTTATCATAGATAGCAACCATCTTAAAGATCCGAAGCAGGCGAGTTACGGTCTTGCCTACAAGGAGTTGTGCGAGACTGAAGGATGGGATCAATTGGACGCGGCAACGCAACGTAGGAAGATTGTCAGCCAGCGCGGAGAAATTCTTGAGCGTGACACCAGCGAGGAAATCGTGCGCAAGCATTTGGATTACGCCGTGAGCGTCTTGGCGAGGCCACTTGGCATGAAGCACGCGGATTTGATGGCCAAGATCAAAAATAGCAGGAGCGACTGGTTTGCGCTGAAAAAAGATTTAGCCGATGATATTGCCGACGGCCTGCGCGAAACCATCGCCCGCAATTTTTTGCAAGGTTTCGAATTTCAAAATTCCAGCAAGCGCTGGTACAGCTCGTCGAACCTCGCCACACACTTGATCGGTTTCACTGGCGAAAAAGAAATGCCCAACGAAAAGGGTAAGCTCGAAACCAAGGTCGTCGGGTGCTTCGGCATCGAGGCCGCGATGCAGGAATACCTCGCCGGGCGCGATGGCTGGCGACAGCACCACCGCGATGCGCGCGGTCTGGTGGTGCCGGGAAATTCCGGCAGCCTTCTGCCGCCGCGTGCGGGCCTTAATGTGCAACTCACCATCGACATGGGATTGCAGGCGATCGTCGAGGAGGAAATGGAAGCCTGCCTTGCGGAGTTTAAATCCGAGCGCGGTGCCGTGATTTTGATGAATCCGAAAAACGGCGAGATTCTCGCCATGGCGAGCAGGCCGCACTTTAATCTCAATCGTCGCGATGGCATCGCTCAAAACGGATTCAACTTTGCCACGCAAGCGATCTACGAGCCGGGCTCGACCTTCAAGATTGTGGCCTGCGCAGGGGCGATCAACGAAGGCATCGCTAAGCCGACCACGCAAACTTTCTGTCACAACGGCTTGTATTCCGAAGGTGGATTCACCGTGCCGGATCACCATCCGTACGGCAACCTCACGCTGGAGGGGGTGCTGGCAAAGTCGAGCAACATCGGGGCATACAAGTTTGCCAAGCAACTTGGATCAAAGCGCTTTTACGATTACGTCAGCCGTTGGGGTTTTGGCCGCAAAACCGGAATTCATCTCGGTGGTGAAAGCTCCGGGATCGCACGCAATACCAATAATCCTGTCGACTTCTCGCGCGCGAGTTACGGTTATGCTCTTAATGTCACGCCCTTGCAAATGGCATGCGCGTATTCGGTGATTGGCGGTGACGGACGCTTGCTTAAGCCGAAGGTCGTCAAATCACTTGTCGCCAACGACGGCACGGTGGTGGAAACATTTCCCGAAGAAGAGGTTTGCCGTGTGCTGAAGCCAGAGACGGCTAGGCAGATGCGCGAGGCGATGGTTAAAACCATTGAGCCGGGCGGCACTGCAACGCTAGCCGCTGTTAAGGGATACAAGGTTTCCGGCAAGACAGGCACTGCCAAGCGCCATAATCCGAATGGCCCTGGTTACTTAAATAACAGTTACACGGTCTCGTTCGCTGGCATGATGCCGGCCGATGATCCAGCCTTTGTCGGCGTTGTCGTGATCGATGATCCGAAGACCAACAAAGTGTCGCGCTACGGCGGCACCATCGCTGCGCCTGCCTTTGGCCGCATCGCCAAACGCGCTGCCATCTATTTGAACCTGCCGCCCACCGAACCTGTGAATCCCTCGCTGACGAAGGTCGCCACACCATGATTCTAAAGCAACTTGTCGCCAGCCTTCCACGTGTCACCGCCTCTGGGCCGATGGACGCGGAGATCCACTCGCTCACCGCATCATCCAAAGAAGTTGGCCCTGGCGCGGTGTTTGCCGCGATTCGCGGAAGCGCAAATGATGGCCATCGTTTCATCGATGATGCCTTGTCCGCTGGCGCTTCAGCCATCCTTGCCGAGACCGCGCCGCCGAGTGATTTTGGAAATACGGTGGCATGGCTGCATGTTCCCGACAGCCGTGCGGCACTTGCCGAAATGGCATCGGCGTTGGCGGGCCATCCGTGGCGTGATCTCGCGATGGCTGGAGTGACCGGCACGAATGGGAAAACCACCACCGCGTTTCTCATTCATCATGTGATGAAGACCGAGTGGCATCGCGCGGGCTTGCTCGGTACCGTGTTGGTCGATGATGGTGAAACGGTTTCGTCCGCCACGCACACCACGCCCGATCCGGTGGCGCTTTTGCAATTGATTGCACGCATGCGCGATCACGGCTGCCGAGGGGTGGCGATGGAAGTTTCGTCGCACGGCATCCACCAAAAGCGAGTGGCATCGATTGGATTTGATGCCTGCGTTTTCACCAACCTGAGTCAGGATCATCTCGATTATCATGGCACGATGGATGCGTACTTCCGTGCCAAGGCCGATTGGTTTCATGCGCTTGCGGCCGACCCGCGCGGCAAAAAGACGGTCGCTGTGATCAACACCGATGATTCCTTCGGTGCCGAGCTTGCGGATGAGCTGGATGGCAAAATGCCGCTTATTCGATTTGGCTTCGGCGTGCATTGCGACTTTCGCGCCAACAACTTCATGCAATCGGCGCGCGGCATGGAGTTTGAGCTGTCGACCAAGGGGAAATCCTATCTCGTGCGCGCGCCATTGATTGGCCGCTTCAATGCATACAACCTGCTCGCAGCCCTCGCGGCGGCTCATGCTTGTGGGATCCGCCCACGCGAAGCGGTGGCGGCATTGGCGCATGCACCGCAAGTGCCGGGCCGCATGGAAAATGTGGGCAACGCCGGCGGTGCCACGGTGTTTGTCGATTATGCTCACACGCCCGATGCCTTGGAAAACGCCTGTCGTACACTCAAGGAACTCAACCCGCGACGTTTGATCACGGTCTTCGGTTGCGGCGGCGATCGAGATCGCGGCAAGCGCCCGCTCATGGCTGCCGCCGCTGCGCGTCACAGCGATGCCTGTGTGTTGACCTCGGACAATCCGCGTTCGGAAGATCCGCTTGCGATTCTGCGCGAGATCGAGGCAGGCATCGGCGGGAAAAATCATCTCAGCATCGTGGATCGCTCCGAGGCGATTTCCTTCGCCGTTCAAAACTCGCTTTCCGGCGACATCATTCTCATTGCCGGTAAAGGCCACGAAACCAGTCAGCAGTTTTCGGATCACGCCATTGAATTCGACGACCGCAAGCATGCCGCCAAAGCCTTGCGCGAAAGAGCCCAAGCGATTGCCGCCAACCGATGAAGCCACTCAGCGCCCAAGAGATCGCGGAAGTCCTCGGCGCCGATGTCGCCGCGGGAGATTCGGCCGCGGTCGTGTGCGCGGGCGTCTCGACCGACACGCGCAAGTTGCCTGCCGGCTGTGCGTTTTTCGCGCTGCGCGGTGAGAACTTCGATGGCGACGCCTTTGCGGCCGATGCCTTAGCTGCCGGCGCGGCGCTCGTCGTTGTGCAGCGATGGAGTGGCGATTGCCCCGCAGGTGCAGCGGTGATCGTGGTGCCCGACACACTCACCGCATTGCAACGCCTCGCTTACTGGTGGCGTAGGCAGCTCGACATTCCGGTCGTTTGTATTACCGGATCGAATGGCAAGACCAGCACCAAGGATTTCACCACTGCGGTGCTCTCGCAGCGTTTCCGTGTCTCATCCACCAAGGGCAACCTCAACAATCACATTGGACTTCCACTCACCGTGCTGGCCACAACATTGGAAGATCAGGCCGCCGTTTGGGAAATTGGCATGAACCATGCGGGTGAGCTCGCGCCCTTGTGCGAAATTGCGCAGCCAAAATATGGCATCATCACCAACATCGGCACTGCGCACATCGAGCATCTCGGATCGCGCGATGCGATCGCCGAGGAAAAAGGAACACTGGCCCGCTCGCTACCCGAGGATGGCTTCCTCTTCATCCCCGCCAGTTGCGATTTTCATGATTTCCTGCGCGAAAGAACCAAGGCCGCGTTGGTATCGGTCGGCGATGGCCGCGGCATTGTCCGCGCTGAAAACCTGCGCCTCGAGCCGGACCGCAGTCATTTCACTCTCGTGATCGAGGGTGATGGTCACGCCGAAGTTTGTTTACCGGTGCCCGGTCGCCACATGGTGATAAACGCCTTGCTCGCCGCAGCTGCTGGATGGAAGCTCGGCATGCGGCCGTGTGAAATTTCGGTTGGCTTGAACGAAGTGAAAATTTCTGGCGGGCGGCTCGCGCGGCGTGTGATTGGTGGCGTGACGATCATTGACGACACCTACAATGCAAATCCCGAGTCGATGACCGCGGCGATTGAAACCCTTGCCGAAGCACCTGTACCCGATGGTGCGCGACGCATTGTGGTGCTTGGTCGCATGGGCGAGCTCGGCATTCATGGTCCTGCCGCGCACCACCAGATTGGCAAACTCGCCGCAAGCCGTGACCTTGTGGTGATTGCCGCCGGCGAAGGTGCCGAGGGCATCGCTGAAGGCGCGGGCGGCGCAAAACATTTCCCCGTACTTGCTGATGCTGCGAAATGGATCGCGGCGGAGGTCAAGCCCGGCGATGCGGTGCTCTTCAAGGGCAGCCGCTCCGCCACCATCGAACGCGTGATGAACGCGGCATTCCCACCCCACTGATGTTACCCGCGATATACGATTTTTGGTTTCAGGCCTTCGAGGCTGAAAAAGCAGCTGGCCAGCAGGGTTGGGCTCATGCGTTTTCATTTCTCAACCTCTTTCAATACATCACCTTCCGCGCGGCAGGTGCTGGTATTCTTGCCTTCCTGCTCTCGCTGATCTTCGGGCCGCGCGTGATTCGCCGCCTCATTTCGATGAAGTTGGGTCAACCGCTGCGCACGGCGGAAGAAGTCCACAAGCTCGCAGAACTCCACGGTGGCAAGCTTGGCACGCCAACGATGGGCGGAGTACTGATTCTTGGCTCGGTGATCATTGCGACACTGATCTGCGCGCGTCCGCTTAACCCATTCGTGGCGGTGTGTGCGTGCACAATGGCGGCATGTGGATTGCTTGGTTTTTGCGATGATTACAAAAAGGTCCGCGAGAAAAAATCCGACGGCCTGAGCAGTCGCACGAAATTGTTTTGGCAACTTGTGATCGCATTGGTGGCGGCCTTGTTCATTTATTACAAACCTGAGATCTCGGGCCATGGTGTCGATGCCTCGCGTCTCGCTCACAACGAGGCTGGCTTCATGCTTGGCAGCGGCAAGCCGATCGGCATCGATGCGATTTGTTTCCCGCTTTTCAAAACGCCGCTGCTCGAGCTTGGCTTGTTCATCATTCCTTTTTTCGTGTGGATCATCATCGGGTGTTCAAATGCGGTGAACCTCACCGACGGCCTCGACGGCCTTGCCACCGGTTGCACGATCAGCACCGCTCTGGCCTACGCGTTGCTCGCGTATCTTGCTGGCCACTATTTCATGGCGGTCGAATATCTTGTCATTCCGCATAACCTATACATCGGCGAGCTTTCAGTATTCCTGATGGCATTGGCCGGTGCGGGTTTCGGTTTCCTTTGGTTCAACTGCCATCCAGCGAAAGTTTTCATGGGCGACACCGGATCACTCGCGATCGGCGGCGCGCTTGGCACGGCGGCGATCTGCACGAAGCAGGAGCTTTTGCTGGTCATCATCGGCGGCGTATTCGTGATGGAGGCGATGTCGGTGATCCTGCAGGTCGGCAGCTTCAAACTTCGCAAGAAGCGCATCTTCAAAATGTCGCCCATCCACCATCACTTCGAACTGCTCGGCTGGCATGAGAGCCAAGTGATCATCCGCTTCTGGATTCTGTCGATCATGCTCGCGTTGTTCGGTCTCGCTATTTTGAAAATCGTCTAATCTCCATGACGCTTGCTGGAAAACATGTTGCCATTTTGGGTGCGGGTCGCAGTGGTCGGGCCGCCGCCTCGCTTGCGTTGCGCGAAGGTGCGGAGGTTTCGATTTGGGATGCCGCCGCTGAGGAAGCTTTTGCAGGCATGCCCGAAGGGGTTGAGCTTCACCCCCACGCGAACGAGGAAACCGGGTGCGGCGTGCATTGCGATTTGTTGGTCGTGAGCCCCGGCATCGACACCTACGGGCCTTATGTCGCCGCGTTTGCAAAGCACGCGGGCGAGGTCATCGGCGAAGTGGAACTGGCATCGCGATATTACGATGGAAAAATTGTCGGCATCACCGGCACGAACGGCAAGACCACGACCACCGGCATTGTGGGACGCATTCTCGAACACGCCGGTCTTGGCGGCACGCCATGCGGAAATTTCGGCACCCCCTTCGCCGAGGTGGTCTTGCAATCGCATCCGCCCGCCGCTGTCGCGCTCGAGCTGAGTTCATTCCAACTCGAAACCATTCGCACGCTGCGACCGGATGTTGCGGTGTGGCTCAACTTCGCGCCGGACCACATGGATCGCTACCCGACGGTGCAGGCGTATCGGGAGGCGAAGCTGCGCATTTTTCAAAACCTCATGCCCGACGACGTCGCGGTGATTCCCTTTGGTGACGAACTTCCCGCGCCGACGAGCAAGCCGATCACTTTTTCCACAAGCGACCCTGCGGCGGATTGGTTTTCCGACGGCGTTCTGATTTTCCATCAAGGCGAAGTTTGCGCCGATCTCAATCGCGACAGTTTCTTGCGCGGTCTTCACAATGCGGAAAATGCAATGGCCGCGATGGCCGCCTGCCATGCATTGGGTGTGCCGATCGATGTGATGCGCGAGGCGCTGCACGGTTACAACCCGCCGCCGCACCGCTGCGAATTCATTCGCACGCTCGATGGTGTCGAATACCTCAACGATTCGAAAGCTACCAACCTACATGCGCTCGAAAGCGCGTTGCGCTCGCAGGTTCGACCCGTGGTTCTGATCGCCGGTGGCAAGGACAAGGGCCTCGACTACTCGCCAGTGCTGCCATTGCTGGGCAAAAAGGCGCTTGCGAGCGTGACCTTCGGTCAAATCGCTCGCCCACTGGCCGAACTTTTCGCGCTAGCGGTTCAAAGCGAGGCAGTTTCAACACTGGCCGATGCGGTGAATGTCGCACGCAGTCTCGCACCCCAAGGTTCCACGATTCTGCTCTCGCCAGGCACCTCGTCTTTTGATCAATTTTCCGGCTATGAACAACGCGGTGACGCGTTCAGAGATCTCGTCCATCAACTCAACTGATAATCATATGAAATTCCAAACACTACCCGTCAGACGCCGCCCGGTCTCCAAAGGGATTTTCCACCGCCTTAGCGCCGTCACCCGCAAACGACAGCGCGTTTCCGCCAGTGCAACGATGGCCGGGATGGACATGGATGATGGAGGCGCCAAAATTTCACGCAACCTGATGATCATCTTCATGATCCACATCGTTGCGATCGCGTTGATCTTCATCCACCAGCGTTTCCTCGAAGATCGCCCTCAGGAAGGCAATCGTTCTGTTTCGCGTGATGTTGCCGCGCCCGTTGCGGTCGCAAAGCCCGCCGCGGTTGCGGTACCTAGTACGCTTGTGGAGCCGGAAGTTGCCCTCGTTGAAAAAAGCAACAAAACCCACATCACCAAAGACGGCGAAACATACGCCACGATTGCGGCATCTCTTGGAGTTGCTGAGGGGGATCTGCGCCAGCTCAACCAAAACATCACCATGCGCAAGGGTCTGATTCTGCAAGTGCCGGCGATCAATGCTGCGGCGATCGCCGTGCCTGCAGTGACCGTGGATCCGTCCCTAGCCGCACCTACCGATGCCCCGGCCGCACCAACTTCGCATGCCGCCACCGATGACGGGATGGTCGAGGCTGTGCCGGTCGATGTGAGCCTTGCCCCCAAGGCAAAGACAGTTGTCGAAAGCAATCTGGCCCCAGCTGCCACCGATGAAAAGATCAAGTCCTCAGGCAAAACCCACTTGGTCAAGAGGGGTGACACGATTGTGAGAATCGCCAAGCAATACAAGGTCACGCAAGAAGCGTTGATGAGCGCTAATTCCATCACCGATCCCACGAAGCTCAAAGCGGGTGCAAACCTGGTGATCCCTTAATTTTGTCTCACTGATTTTCTCATGGTTCGCCACTGCTCCACTATTCTTTGCGCTGCGGTCGCCGCCTTGGTCGCCCTTGGGCTGATCATGTTGGCGAGTACCAGCGCTTGGGTGAAAGGATCGGAGGCCCCGTATTATTTCCTGACGCGCCAAGCCATGATGGTTGGGGTTGGTTTGGTGTTTGCGTTGGTTGCGGCGAAAATCCCGTTGGATATTTTTCGCAAGATGGCGCCCCTGATGTTCGTCGTGATTTGCATTCTATTGGCGCTTTGTTTCGCGCCTGGCATCGGTATTTCGATTTACGGATCCAACCGTTGGATCGGAGTTGGCGGCTTTTCGTTCCAGCCTTCCGAATTTGCGCGGATGGTGGTGGTGGTTTGCCTCGCCGCTTGGTTCGCGCGTTGGCAGTCGGAAGTTAAAACGTTCTTTCGCGGGTTCATCATTCCGGGGGTGATTGCGGGCATTCCGATTCTGCTCATTGCAGCTGAAACGGATGTGGGTACCGCGCTTTCGCTTTCCGTGGCGGTGGGTGCTATCATGTTCTGCGTTGGCACACGCCTTCGGTTCATTGTGCCGACTGCACTCATAGCGATATCCGGCGCCTTCTTTTATTTGCGCAACAACGAAAACCGTTGGGGCCGCATCGAGGCATGGCTCAATTTGGAAAATCCAATCCATCAACTGGATCGTGGCATGCAGCAGTGGCGCGCGCTTCTCGCCCTTGGCAATGGTGGTCCTTGGGGCGTGGGCCTTGGCAATGGAGTGGAAAAGTTCGGCACGCTCACATTTGCGCACATCGATTTCATTTTCCCGGTTATTGGCGAAGAACTTGGCCTCATTGCCACGCTAGCGGTCGTGTTTTTGTATGTCCTGATCGCCGTAGCCGGCTGCGGCATTGCCCTTCAGGCGTCCAACATGTTCAGCCGCTGCGTTGCCCTTGGCCTGACCTGTGTGATCGTGGTGCCGGCTATGGTGAATATCGGCGTGACCACCGCACTTCTTCCAAACGACGGTCTGCCGCTGCCTTTCGTCAGTTATGGTGGCACCAGCTTGGTCTTCAGCCTTTCGGCTATCGGCGTTCTTGTTGGCATCGACCGCCGCTCGCAGGTCGGGGTGGTGACTAAGGAATTTCCACTGAACCGCCAAACTCGCCTAGCGGTGCGTTTGTGAGTTTGTCGTGATGAATTATTCGATGCGCCAGCGATCCTGCGTTGGCCCGAGCGCGCAGGCTTGCGGACCTTCGATGATCTTGCCGCGACTTAGCATTCCCTTATGCCATTCGACCCATTGGGCTCGTCCAGGGGCCATGAAGGTACCGGTATTGATGATGAGTTTATCGCGATGTTGCCAGCAGCCGCGTTGATGGAAATGGCCCGTCACCAGAACTTCGGCCTTGGGAAAATAATTTTTCAGAAATTCTGCACCGTGACGACCTTGATGCAGCCAGCTTGCGAGCATGTGCAGGGCGCGGGTTGGGGGAATGGCGGCATCCCATGCGCGTTGAATCAAGTGCCGCCCGGCTGAATGCTCGATCGAGCAGAGCACGCGTGCGATGCGGCGTGCGAGCTCGTGGCGTTGTGTGGGATCGCGCGAGGCATTGGGAAATTCGCGCCATATCTCGAGAATTTTTTCACGGTTACCGAGAATCTCGCGTTTCCATGGTGAGCCGTCGAAGAGCAGGCTGTCGCCGTGGCTCACCACGATACGGCCATTTGCCAATTCCACCCAACCCTTGCCCGGCCATGATGGGTCATGATTGCCCGGCAGAAAAATCGCATCGACCGCCTCTTCCGCGCAGAGCCACTGGAGTTCATCAAGCATTTCGCGTGAGTGGTGGCGAAATGGCGCGGCGAGCTCCTGCCAAGTGTCGCCATTAAAAATCACCGTGCCGGCACCGGCGATGAGCGGTCGGAGTGCGGAAACCCGACGGATTCGCGAAACCTTATGACCGAGGTGAAGGTCGGACAGGATACGAACGGGCTCGTTCATGATGGTGCGTTGGCGCGCTGTCGCACCGCCTCAAACAGGCAGACACCAGTGGCCACCGAGACATTGAGGCACTCTACTTTGCCGGCCATCGGGATCGATGCGAGGAAATCGCAATTTTCTTCAGTAAGTCGACGCATGCCTTTTTCCTCTGCACCCATCACCAGTGCGAGCGGACCTTTGAGATCGAGATCGTAGATCGACTTTGATTTTGCATGATCGGATGTGCCGACGAGCCAGAGTCCGGCGGCTTTGAGTTTCTCCATCGTGCGGGCAAGGTTGGTGACTTGCGCAAATGGCACATGATCGGCGGCGCCGACCGAAATGCGGCGCACGGTTTCGGTGATGCCAACAGCTTTGTCCTTGGGGGCGACCACCGCATGCACTCCGGCGGCGTCGGCCGTGCGGAGGATTGCGCCCAGATTGTGCGGGTCTTGCACGCAATCGAGGATCAGCACGAATGGCACATCGTGCTCCGCGATCAGCGCCATCAGCTCGTCCTCATCGAGAGCGGGCATGGTCTTCTCGGGTTTTTCCACATCGCGGACATGACGGTTTTCGCGTGCTTGTCTGCCGTGCTCGCGGCGGGAGCCAGAGAATCGATCTTTCACGGGCGGGAAAATGACCTCGGGGCCGCGGTAAAGTCGAGCGCTTTGAGGTGTCTGCCGGCATGGCGAATCATTTCCCTTGCTCCGCCCTAAATTTTCAGAAATAATTGAAAACAATGAAAGTCAAAGCCGATGACCGCCTCGAGCAAGCGCGTGAGGAATTCATTGCCCAGTGGGGAGCGATGGGCACGCAGTGGGGGATCAACCGCACGATGGCGCAAATTCATGCCTTGTTGATGACGGCAGCCGAACCGATGTCGACCGACGAGGTGATGGAGGCTTTGGAGATCAGCCGTGGCAACGCACATGCGAACCTCAAGGAATTGGTCGCTTGGGGTTTGTTGCGGGTGGTGGTGAAGAAGGGCGAGCGGCGTGAGTATTTTGAGGCGGAGAAGGATGTGTGGCGGATTTTCACGGTAGTCGCGCGGGAGCGCAAGCGACGAGAGATCGACCCCGCGTTGGAAGTGGTACGCAAGTGCGCCGAGGAGAGTCGCGGGATCACGACGCCGGAGGGGCGAGCTTTTCACGAGCAGATGAGGCAGCTTGAGGAGTTCGTCGAGTTTGCCTCGAAGATGGCCGACCGGGTGGCGATGATGAAGCATGGGTTTGCGATCCAGATGGCGGCGAAATTGCTGGGATGAATTGGCATAGCGCCAGAAAGTAGATTTTTCAGAAATTTTTGAAATTCAGATCCTGAAATCAAACAGACAAATTTTATGAATCCGGTGATTGTGGTGATGGGTGCGGAGGGTGTTCTGGGGCGCTATGCGTGCCGGCATTTTTCGCGGCTTGGTTGGGAGGTGGTGGCGGTGGGTCATCGGCGCGAAGGCCTTGCGCGCGATGATGGGGACGGTATGTATTTAGAGTGGGATGGCAAAAATGTTGGTGCATGGGCGATGGCCTTGGAGGGTGCGGAGGCGGTGGTGAATCTGGCTGATTGTGAAGATCCCGACGCGCGACTTGAATCGACGCGTGCCTTGGGGCGTGCGGTTGCTGGGTGCCGCGTAGCACCGCGGGTGTGGCTCAATGCCTCAACGGTCGATTGGTACGGCGAGGTTGCCGATCGCATTCATGACGAGTGGTCGGGCGAACCCGCGGCGAGCGCAGCGAGTCGCACGGCCTTGGCTTGGGAGGATGCATTTTTTGGGGCGATGGTGCCACCGCGGACCCGCAAGGTCGCGATGCGTCTCGGCAGGGTGTTGGTGCAAGAGGCCGAAGCTGAAAACATTTGTGGCCTCACGGCAGGTGAGGCGTGGTTGCACATGGATGACTTCCTGCGTGCTTTAGAATTTCTGTTAGACGATGCCTTCTTCTCCGGGGTGGCCAACGTAACGGCTCCACATGGCGTTGAAGGTGAGTCACGCGTGAGGCCTTTGCGCTTGGCCGATCAAGGGTTCGTGTGGCGTTGGGCTCGGCCGGCTGAGGCTTTGGATGATTTGTCTAAAAGGCCGGGCCTCGACCGCTTCTTTGAGGCAATGCTTGTGCGTCCGGTTGAGCGGGGAAATCGGGTCCCAGTAGGCATTTTTTAGCTCCTTGGAATGGACTTTGTGCATGCATAAACTGCCCTCAATGGCATTTTTTCGTTTTCATAAGTCGTTGAAAACCAGTTGATTTTTCGGAATTGGCCGAAATTTCGGGGATTTTCCGTTTGCGCCGCTCCTGTAGCGGGGCTAGTCCTAGGGCGCATTGGGCGATGCGTGTGAAGCGCGGGTCGGCCGAACCAGACAGCTTCACAACCATTTGAGCTCATGACATTTCGATTTGCGAACATCGGCACCTTAGCCCTGGCGATTGGCCTATTGGCCAGCTGCGGAAACTCCGACCTCTCCATCATTCCCAAGTCCAAGATCAGCGCGATTGCCTATGCCCGCGAGACCAAGCGTGAAAGTTTCCAGGTGGCGGGGCCTTCCTCGCAGTTGATGTCCGCAGCGGCACGCAAACCACGCGACAAGCATGGCATGCCGGTTTACGCGTTCAGCGAGCGTCAACGCATCGCTCGCACGACGGCATATACCTGCAGTGAAGACGATCACCTCATCTATGGCAGCAAGAATGCTGCCGGCACGAACCTCCGCTACACCGACCGGGTGCGCAGCGCTGCCGCCGACTGGTCCTTTTATCCAGTGGGCACCACCTTCCGCATCAAGGGCCTGCCTCATCTTTATGTCATCGATGATTATGGCTCGGCGCTGACCGGAACCGGCACGATCGATATTTACAAGCCTAACAAAGAAACCATGAACATTTGGGGTCGCCGCAATGTGGAGGTGCAGATTGTTCAGTGGGGATCTTTTGCTCGCAGCGCGCAGATTTTGATCCAGCGCACCGGTTACGAGCATTGCCGTAAAATGTTGGCCAACATCTTGCGCCAGCAGCCGAGCCTCGCGAGCGTGGCCAAGCGCTGAGCTTGGCTGACGCGTGCTGGGTCAGACAAAACGCACCGCGTGCTTCTTTGAGAGCTTGAGCGTGTCGCCCGCCTTTGGTGAAACCGTAGCGGCCGGATCGGTGAGTTTCTCGCCGTTGAGCTGGACCGAGCCGCTTGAGATGAACTGTTTGCGTAGCTCGCCGTTGGATTTTTCCAGCTCGAAGGCCGACCTGAACGCATGGGCCGTGAGCGTAAGCACGGTCGATTCGGCGGGGAGATCGGCCAAGGAAATTTCCGGCAGTTCGGCGGCGGAAAGATCCTTTTTGGAAAATCGCGTGTCCCAGTCGGCGCGTGCGGCGATGGCAGCAGTTTCGCCGTGGTAGCGGGCGGTGAGTTTTTCGGCGAGTGACTTCTTGGCATCCATCGGATGGCCTGACGGATCGCGGGCCTCGCCGAGCAGCAGCGTGTAATAGCGGTCCATGAGCTCGTCGGAGACGCTCATCAGCTTGCCAAACATTTCCTGCGGCGGGTCGCTGACGCCGATGTAGTTGCCGTAGGACTTCGACATCTTGCGCACGCCGTCGAGACCTTCGAGCAGCGGCATCACCATCACCACTTGCTGCGCTTGACCGGCTTCCTTTTGAAGGTCGCGACCGACGAGGATGTTGAAAAGTTGGTCGGTGCCGCCGAGCTCGACATCGGCACGGATTTCCACCGAGTCCCAGCCTTGCATCACCGGGTACTGCAATTCGTGAAGGCGCACTTCCTGGCCGGCATCAACGCGGTTGCGGAAGTCCTCGCGCTGGAGCATTTGCTGGAGCGTGACCTTGGCGTTGAGTTTGAGGATTTCCTCGTAGGTCATTTTGCGAAACCAGTCACCGTTGTGAACAATCTCGGTTTTCGACTTATCGAGGATCTTGAAGGCCTGGTCGGTGTAGGTCTCGGCATTGGCGAGGACCTCGTCGCGGGTGAGCGGCGGACGGGTGGCCGAGCGACCGGAGGGATCGCCGATGGTGGCGGTGAAGTCGCCGATCAGCAGGACCGCCTGGTGGCCCAGTTCCTGGAATTGGCGGAGTTTTTCGAGCGCGACCGTGTGGCCGAAGTGAATGTCGGGCGCGGTGGGATCGACGCCGAGCTTCACACGCAACGGCCGACCGAGGCGGAGTTTTTCCAGTAGTTCTTTTTCCGAAAGGACCTTGGCGCAGCCTTTGGTGAGGGCGGTGAGTTGTTGCTCGGGACTCATGATGGGAAAATTGCCGGTGGTGCGGAGATTGAATTGTCGAGGATCGAGGTGCCTCAGTTTTTATTTTTGAGATGCAGTTTGAGAATGCGCTTGAGCTCCTCTGCCGCCTGCAGGTTGTCGGGCACGCTGTGGTCGGAGGGCACAATCAATTCGGAGGCAACCGGAGCGACATGCGATGACCAGTATGGCACGACTCCATCGCTGCTGTTGGGTGTGTTGCCCTTGCCGCGATCGCCGATGACCGAATGGAATGTGATGTTTTTCGGCAACGGCAATTTGTTGAGCGCGAGGGTGGCTGGTGCCCGCGGGGAGAGGCTGTCAATCGAGGTCGGCAGGTGTTTCGTCGCGTCCTCGCCTTGGGCAATGTCGCTTACTGCAAGCAGGGTGGCATCGAGCAGATCCACGGTTAGGGTCTTGGGAAGCTTGATCAGTTTTGAAATCCAGTTGGAAAAAGCTAGGTTCGCCATCGGGCTGCCACGATGCGGCACGGCGAGAAAGACGACGCGCTTCGGCTCTTTGAGTGGTTTGTAGAGCGTGCCATCGCGGATCAGGCGCATGGTGGAATCGGAGGCTTTGAGTTTGTTGACAGGCTTGTTGAACAATGCCTTGTAAAGCTCCTGACCGGGGTCGGTGACACTGGAGCGCGTGACGAGCCCGCCCATCGAGTGGCCGACGATGACCATGCGGTTGAGCTTTTCGCTGCCGCCTTTGCTGCGGGCGTAGGCACAGGCTTCGCGCATCAGCTCGCGGAATTTCATGCTGCTGTAAATCCACGGATTTCCTGTCGGATAGTTGTAGAGCCAGATCTGATAGTTTTCGCGGAACCATGGCTCGGGCGAGAGTTCGTTGATGACATTCTTGAACGCGTCGGGGCTTGAAACGAGTCCGTGTACGAGCACGACAGGAATCTTGTTGGGATCGTAAGGAGTGATGAAATAAAGCCCGGTTTCCTCGGTGAAGCGATCTGGCAGCAGCACATTTTGGATGACCAAGTCGTCGAGGTCGCACATTTTCCAGTAGAAATCATTCGGCGCGGACCAATCGGCGGCGAGTGTGTGCTTATGACTGCCGATGGGGACAGCTTCGACCGCCCAACGTTTGTTGAACTGCCACGTTGGGACGCCCTTGCGATCGAATTCTAGGGTGGCGGTGATGTTGTAAGGAAGCCCGTTGGGCAGCAGGTAGCGGTCGCGCTTCATGCCAACCGGCGAAGTGGATTTCCACCCGACTGCCGGAACTCCGAGGCCATGGTTGCCGTTGTGTTTTTTGACTTCGGTGACTTTGATGCTTGAGGCGGGTACAAGCGCGTCGAGCGTTTCGGGGTCCACATGGTTGCGGTCGGCTGCGGCAAGACGGGTGCCGATGGCTGCAGCGCGATCGTTCCATGAGCCGTGGCCGCAGCGGATCTGATCGAATAGCTTGCCGACTGCGGCGTTGTAGCGATCGCGCGCGGCGGGCCATTCGTTTTTGCGCGAAGCATTGCCGAGAATCGACCAGTTGGCGCGGGCCTCATCGATCAGCGAAGCAGAGGGCGCGCGTGAGGTCCGTG
The DNA here is from genome assembly GCA_029977225.1 of Verrucomicrobiaceae bacterium. Taxonomy (GTDB): domain Bacteria; phylum Verrucomicrobiota; class Verrucomicrobiia; order Verrucomicrobiales; family Akkermansiaceae; genus Luteolibacter. The sequence goes on from JAPOLH010000001.1 coordinate 50,291, forward strand.
GGATTGAGGCGCAGTTTTTGGGGGCATGCGGGGCGCATTGGCTCAGCATGATAGGGAGCAAGACTGCACAAAAAATTCGTGAAAAACGGACGACCATGATCGTTAGGCCGGAAAGTAAGCCACGCGTCCCCAAGCCTGCCAAGCCCTGAAAGCTCTGGCGTGGTGCATGCAGCGCACTGATTTTGCACGATGCGAACTTGGCCGACTGATTTTTGACTTTTCAAAAGCCGGCTGGGGGATTACTCTCGTCGTCCGCCAACCAATGGTGGTCGTAGCTCAGTTGGTAGAGCCCCGGATTGTGATTCCGGTTGTCGCGGGTTCGAGTCCCGTCGATCACCCCATCTTTCCCATCGAAAGTTCAACACGGGCTTTGGGCGGGGGAGAAGGAATCCAAATGATTGATCCATGTTGCCGCTCGAGAGCCGTATTCAATACAAGTTTCGCAACTCGCTGCTATTGGCAGAAGCCTTGACTCACCCCAGTCTCGCTTACGAGTCGCAGCAGCGGAATTTCGACAATCAGCGTTTGGAGTTTTTGGGCGATGCGGTGCTGCAATTGATTGTCACCGAAGAACTGTTCCGTCGCTTTGTCGGGTCGACCGAGGGCCACCTTACCAAACTGCGCTCGCGTGTGGTCTCGAGGCGGGCTTTGGCAAAGTTGGCGATGGCGATTCGTTTGGGTGACTACATCTTGCTCGGTAAGGGTGAAGAGTCGACCGGTGGCAGGCGTCGTTTGTCGACTTTGGCCGATGCATTTGAGGCGCTCATTGGCGCGGTGTTTCTTGATTCTGGCGTTGAGAAGGCGCGGGACTTGGTTTTGCGCCTGCTTGAGGAAGAGCTCGGCGGCATGGTGGATAGCCCCGAGGAGATGAACCCAAAGGGAGAGCTGCAGGAGCGTTTGCAGGCCATTCACCCGCAAGCGCCGGTGTACCGAATCATCGGCGAAAGCGGCCCAGACCACCGTCGCGTCTTTCAGGCGGAGGTTTCCTGGTGTGACAAAGTATTGGCGACCGGCAAGGGCAAGAGCAAGAAGGACGCCGAGGCCCGAGCGGCAGCCGAGGCTTTGCGGGCGCGGTTGTGGGACGCGTGATTCATGCCATGAGAATGCCACTTGGCAAGCGGGCGGCATGAATGGAGATTGAGCGCGCGATGGCTATGTGTCTTTCGGATTTGCGCGGGCAACTGCCTGCTGGTGGTTTGTTTGGTGGCGGCGCGTGGCGCTGGTCGCCTGAGCCATTGGTGTTGAGCCGGGTGGAGGCAGATGGTCTCGCGGCTTTGGGTCATTCACTTGCGCGCTTTCAACATGCCTGCGATGAAATTTATCGAAGGAGCGCGGCGGGTTCTTTGCCGGTGTGGATTGCGGATTGGTTGGATCGTGGCAAGCCGGATTGGCTCGTCGCCTTGCAACGCGTCAAAAGCATGGCCGGCCATGTGCCGCGGGTGATCCGCCCGGATTTGATGGTGACTAATGATGGCTTTGCGATGTCCGAGCTCGACAGCGTGCCGGGTGGCATCGGCGTGGCTGCTTGGATGGCTCGCGTGTATGCTGATGCCGGCTACGAGGTGATCGGTGGCGCGAATGGCATGTGCGATGGATTCCGATCATTGATGCCGGATGGCGGCACCGTTTTGATTTCCGAAGAGGCGGCTGATTATCGGCCAGAAATGGAATGGTTGGTGTCGACGCTCGGTGCTGCGTGGCAGGTGGCTGCGGCCGAATCGTACGAACCGGATGGTTCAGCGCTTTATCGGTTTTTTGAATTGTTCGACTGGCAATCGGTGCCAAGTGCGAGGCGCTTGGCGCAGGATGTGGCGGATGGTGCTGCCCGAATCACGCCACCCTTCAAGCCGCACTTTGAAGAGAAGCTTTGGTTGGCCCTGTTGTGGTCGCCGGCGTTGAAGGGTGTTTGGGAAAAATCCTTGCGTGGCAATCACCTCAAGCGCCTGCGCGAATTAGTGCCCTTCGGTTGGCTTGTCGATCCGTCACCTTTGCCGCCGCATGCCGCACTGCCGCGCTTGGAGCTTCATTCGTGGGAGGAGGTCGCGGGTTTGAGCCAGCGCGATCGGCAACTGGTGCTCAAGGTAAGCGGATTTCACGAAACTGCCTGGGGTTCGCGCGGAGTTTTTATCGGACATGATTTGCCCGCTGCCGAATGGTCGGCCCGGCTGCGATATGCCTTGGATCATGCAGCGGAGCAACCATGGGTCATGCAGCAATTCCGCGAGGCCAGGCGCATCGAGCATCCGGTTTTCCGCGACGACGGCTCAATCGAAATGATGCAAGGCCGAGCAAGAATCTGCCCGTATTACTTTACCGACGATGAAGGAACAACTCAGCTTGGCGGCTGCCTTGCCACGATCGTGCCAGCCGACAAGAAGAAGATCCACGGCATGAGCGACGGGGTTTTGGTCCCTTGCGTGGTGGGGTGAAATGAAAAACGGCCCGGTATTTCTACCGAGCCGTTAATCATGAAACCACAATAATGAAAAACGTAACAGAGTGCGCGCTTAGAGCAGACCAGCTTTTTGCAGCGTCTGGAGGGCGCCGTTCTTGTTGATAGTCTTGAGGGCGCGGCAGCTGAGTTTGAGGCGCACATAGCGGCCGAACTCAGGAATGAAGATGCGCTTGGTCTGCAAATTGGGCGAAATCTTGCGCTTTACGACCTTGGTGACGTGGCGGCCGATACCGCCTTTTTTCTTGGCCAAACCGGAGCGGTGAATTCTGCCGCCAGAGCGGACGCTGGTTCCTCGGATGATGCAAATGCGGGCCATGGTATGAAAATTGTTGAGTTGCGGGGCGCGAAGAATGGCGATCGGGCCCGACCCGTCAAGACGAATCGTGCATGAAAATCACGATTTTTTCGACCGCTGGCGCCCGAGCCGCTTAAGCCAGCGCTCAATGTCGCGGAAAATGGCCTCCTTTTTCTCGTCGTACATCAGCAGGTGGTAGGCGCTCGGGTAGCTTCGGTAGCTTGCAGGGGCGTCCCGGGGGATGCGGGCCACAAAGCCGCGGACATCGGAGTCATTGTTGAAGAAATCCTTGCCGCCGTGCAGTACCAGCACGGGTTTGTGAAAGGTCGCGGCGCAGTCGTTCATGCCATTGATGTGTGAGGCCAGGGCACCGATCAGGCGCAGAGTGTGCTGCTGGATGTGATAGGGGTTTTTCGCTGCTTGCTCAGCATGATGCGACTTTTGCGTCATCTGGACGTCTTGGCCACCCGCGAGCATGTCGAGCGAGATGCGCGCCAGCGGCAGTGTCGTGGCGGCAATTTGCACCAAGCCGGGGGTCCACGCCGGAATATCGTCGCGAAAGCGGACGATGGGGGATGAAAGGATCAGCCCGTCGCAAGGGGCTTGATCGGGCGGAGCTTGGCGCCATGCGTGTGCGGCGATCAACGCTCCCATGCTTTCGCCAAACCACACGACCTTAGCGTCCGGGTGGCGCTCGCGCACGAGGTTGGTGAAGGCAAAAAGATCGCGATACCAGTCGCGCGGGTCGCCGATGTCTCCGCGGCGCGCGTAAATCGGGTCACTGCCCTGGCCGCGAATTTCATAGGCATAGAGGGCGGTGGTCGGTTGATGCTTCAGCAGGTGCTGGCCAAGATTGTTGTAATCGATCGAGGCCCCACAAAATCCATGGATGCCGATCACTGCCACCTCGGGCTCGTGCTGTTCGGAGATCCATTTCCGGTATCCGAAAGTTTCCCCTTTGGCGCCGGAAGTGGTCGGGTTGAGTATGATGTGATCGTGCGGCCCGCAGGCACCCAGCAGCACGATCGAAGCCATGCAGCGAGTAATCTTCAGTAACGCTGGCAGCCTTTTCATTACGGCATCAGTGTCGCTGTCTCTTGTAAAAACGCAATGCCGTATGCGGTGACGGATGGTTCCCAGTCTGCGTGTGATGCCAGTGGTGATTTACAAATTAACTCAGGCCGAAATGAAACTGAAGATCTGTGCGGGCACGTGATGAGCGATCGCAGAAATGCTTCACTGGCTGCTCGGCTGAAAGATCGCCTTGGTAAAAAATGCCCGCGCCTCGCCCACGAGGTAAAGTGACCCCGCGACGAGTACCGGCGTCCCATGCTTGCGGGCTGCTTGGTATGCCGATTCAAAATTGGCGAATGATTCGTGATCCGGTGCGTTTGCCGGCAGGCATGCGGCAATTTCGCCGGCCGGCGTCGCGCGAGGCGTGTTGACCGGGCAAAGAAAAATTTTCGAGGCAAGCGGACTGAGAAGCTTGAGGATGCCTTCGATGTCTTTTGCGGCGACGGCGCTGAATACGAGCGAAGCTTTTTTCCTGGGAAATTCTTCGCGCCATGTTTTCGCAAGCGATTGAGCCGAATGTGGGTTGTGCGCCCCGTCGAGAATGACATCCGGCAGGATTCGCTCGAAGCGCCCTGGCCATGAGACGTTGGCCAATCCATAACGAAGCGCATCGGCGGTGAGCGGCAGGCCCGCGCGGTGCGAGATCGCGACGGCAAGAGCCGCATTCCATTGCTGGTGCTCTCCCGCCAGCGCGATGCCGTAGCCAATGAGTGGTTCGGCGACAAACTCCAATGGGGCGCGTCTTTCGTTGGCCTCTTTCTCCAGCACCATGCGTGCCTGATCTTCTTGCGGCAATGAAACCGCGGGTTTGCCTTCGACAAAAATGCCTGATTTCTCAGCCGCGATCTCGGCGAGATTGTTGCCGAGCCATTCCATGTGATCGAGGCCGATCGGCGTGATTGCACATACATCGGCGGGCACGGCAGTCGTGGCGTCGAGCCTGCCGCCCATGCCGGTTTCCAGAATGATGATTTCGCAGCCGCGCTCACGAAACCAGCGCATCGCCACCGCGAGCGCGATTTCAAAAAAGGTCGGATGCGTGTCCATCCTCTCGCAGATTTCGCGCAGCGTGGTGAGCATGTCGGCGCAGTTTTCCTCGGGGATTTCCACGCCACTCACTTTGATGCGCTCGCGAAAATCAATGAGGTGCGGCGAAGTGAACAAGCCGGTGCGGCGACCGCAGGAGCGAGCAATGCTGTCGACCATCGCGCAGACACTGCCCTTGCCATTGGTGCCTGCGACATGGATCACCTTCACGCCATGAGCCGGATAGGCGAGGAACTCCTTGAGCAGATGCCTAGCATTGTCCAAGCCGAGCTTGATGCCGAAGGTCTGCGTGGAAAACAACCAATCGATCGCCTCGCTATATTTCATGTGCCGCCGGATCGTTTGGCTGGTTCGGTTCTGGTGATCGATTCTCTAGCGCCCACCGGCTAGCGCCTCCATCAAGTAGCGCGCCGGGCGGAAGTTTTCGATCAGCACTTCATGCTGTGAACCACGGATCATGCGAACCTGGCTGATGTTGAAATTCGGCGTTTTGTGCGGCGCAAAGAGGATGTCGTCGTGTGTCGAGTTTTCGTGCTTCTTGAACATCGATGGCAGGATATCGCCGCCGAGATGATCATCGCGACCGGTGGCGAGGTGACAGGTGCCGAGCACCTTCTCATCCTGGATGTCGGCGCCTGATACCGGCAGAACCTGCGTGCCAAAACCGAGTTCTCCGAGCGTGCCGGTCATCGGGTCATCCTTGAGCCGCGCATTATGCGCGTCGATGGTGGCTTGATCCCCCGAAATCAGCGTCGACCGAATGATGCAGCGGTTTTCGACCTCGAGCACGCCGAGCGTGCCATCCTCATACTTCATCGGAAATTGACCACGCGCATCGGCCGGCACGAAATAAACTTCACCGGCAGGCAGGTTTGCGATGTCTGGCGATTTTCCAAGGCAGAGCCCGTGGGATTTTTGTGCTTCCTGGCCATCGAGGCCGAGCCATGCGGTGAGCACGCGTCCGTCCTCGAGCGCGAAGTCGATTTCAATTGCGTCGGCACGGGTCAGCGCCAAACGAAGTTTTTCCGCATCGACCGAGACCTCATGGTAATCGACCGCAAGACCGGAATTGAGAATCACATCGTTGAGCCCGTGCAGCGTCGCTCCGCGGAAGCCATATTGCTTGCACTTCGCCGTCAAAGGCGCGGTCGCCGAAAAGGTCGAGATGCAGAGGATGAGATCGTAATGCGGGTAAATGTCGCGATCGAGTGAGAGTTTCTTGCCGGCGATGTCCCAAACGTCATCTTGCAGGTCGAGGTTGGAACCGCGGGTGCAACGATAGGCAAACATTTCGCCGCCACTCATGCCGAGCGCATCCATCGCGCCATCGCGCAGACCAAGATAAAAATGTTTGTGCGCGTTTTTCTGCACCGGGAATCCTTCCTGCTGCAAAAACGCAAAGTCCTTAATCAGTCCAGCGGGCTCGTCGAAATCGATCAAAATGCAAACGCGACACCCTTGAGTCGGTTCAAAGACCGTGCCCAGCAATCGCTTGAGATCGAATGCCGGAAAGCGGCGCTTGTTCGGATTGAGAAGAATTTCCTCGCTCAGATACTCGGGCAGTGCGGCCAATGTGTTCTGTGACATGTCTGGAGAAGCTATCACCTCGCAGGGTGGCCGCAAGGGCGATTGAATGGAACACGCAGCTTGCGCTCAGTTTTCGTCGCGATTCTCTGCCTGACGCATTTCCGCAAGCACCTCTATCATGTCCGGCAAGCTCTGCCACAAGGCATCCGCCACATAAAGTGGCGCGCCGCAACGCACGCTGAGCGCAATGCAGTCAGATGGCCGCGCGTCGAGCTCTACGATCTTGCGCTCCATGATTTCATTTTCTGCTTCGATGATCAGGCGCGCGTGGTAAACCTCGTCGATCAAATCGACGATAATCGCCCGAGTGACTTTTGCTCCGAATGCCTGAAGCGTCGAATGATACAGATCATGCGTCAGCGGCCGTGCGGCATGTTGCCCCGCCAGGGCGAAGTTGATTGTTGCGCCTACTGCAGGATCGATATGGATCAGAATGGCTTTTTTGCCATTGCTCAGAAATACCGCGCATCCTGCCTGAGTTGGCAGTAATTCAATCGGTTCGACTCTTACCAGTTGCGCCATTTCAGGTAGTTTCAATGCGGCCTTTGATGTCTCCAAGTGGAAAATTACGCCCGCCTAATTGATGGCAGCGCCTGTCATTTCGCGCAATTTCCGCCAAATCACGGAGAATTCAGTCCTTATTTTTGCTCCGCGCGAATCTTTCAAAATTTTTTTCAGAAAGGTATTGACGTGGGGTGGGTGGAGCAGATAGCTTCGCGGGCCGCCACAACGGAGGGCGGCCGAGAGACAGAACGTCGATCGCGGTGCACAAACACCCGATCGGCTTTTTAGTCCCCTCGAATATGTTCTTTGACAGTGTGGCTTGGTGACAGGCGGCGACTTTGAATGATCCGGCAACGGGTTTGGAAAAGATCGTGGCGATGTTCACCAGGAAGAGAAGAAAGATTGAATTGTGCGCTGCGCGCTTTTGTAGAAAGGCGCGCGGAAACGGTGAAGTTTCCTACGGGGAGCTTTGCCAAGGTCAATTTGGAATACGGTTCCTTTTTTTAGAAAAAGGAATACGCCAACCGAAT
>JAPOLH010000020.1 GCA_029977225.1 Verrucomicrobiaceae bacterium
CATCACGCCAATCGGCGCGGCCACGAAAGGACGGCGAACGAGAAAAGAATGCAGCGCAGTTTGGGATTCATCGGGCCTGGAAAAACTGGTGTTGCCAAAAGATCGTGATGGCACCAATCGCCACAAAGAGTCCGATCGCGAGAAACACGATGAAGCGCTTGCGCAGGACGGTTTGATAGAGAAATAGCAGTTTCACATCCATCATTGGGCCGAAAGTGAGGAAGGCGAGTTTCGCGCCCCAAGAAAATTTGTCCAAGGTCGCCGCGATGAAGGCATCGGAGGTGCTGCAGAGGCTCAGGATGAAGGCGAGTGCCATCAACGCGGCCGGTGCGGCGGTGGTGTTCGAGGCGAGGCCATCAAGCCAATGCGCGCCCGGCGCAATGCCGGTGTTGAAGAGCGCGGTAATGGTCACGCCAATGGCAAAATACACGCTGACATCGACGAAGTCCTTCATCGCCGAACGAAAGGCCGCCACCAAACGGTCGCTGTCATTTGCAGTCGATGAGGCGTGATGCGTGTGGTCATGTGCATGCCCGCCACAACAGCCGGACTCTTTGGCATTTTTTGCGTCTTTTCTCCGCCAGCGAATCGACGAGCGGTTTTTTCAACACCGCAGAAAGTGGCAAGCGCATCACGATGAGGCCCACCGCGACCGCCACGAGAAATCCGAGCAGCAAACGCGAGCAGGTCATCACCCCCGCACTCTGACCTTGAAAGGCCTTCCAGGTGCTTAACGCCGTGATCGGATTCACAATCGGAGCCGCAAGCATGTAAGTGAGCGCACAAGAAACCGGCAAACCTTTGCTGACCAAGCGCCGGATCACAGGCCCCACCGCACATTCGCAAACCGGAAAGACCGCGCCCAGCAAACCTGCCACCACCACCGCCCACTTGCGGTTGCGCGGAAGGAAGCGATCCATCGTGCCGGGCGGCAGATAAACATCAATGAAACCACTGATCAGTGTGCCGAGCAAAATGAACGGCGCGCCTTCAAAAAGGATGCTCAGAAACGCGAGTGCAAAATCCTGCTGAGAATCCGGTGACATCGAGGTGAAGAAGATGATCTGGCTCAAATCATGTCAACCAAAGCTCATCTTTCAAAAAGATACCAACTGGTTGATATTTAATTTTGATTGAGTACTCAGCCTTGGGGAGTCGCTGCGAATTCAGGAAACGGAAGCTTCACGCTCCCACTTTTCGAGCCACACCGCAAGGATGGCGATGTCGGCGGGGGTGATCCCTGGTATGCGCCCAGCCTGCCCAAGCGTCGCCGGCCGCACTTCGGAAAAGCGCAGCTGGGCCTCTTTTTTGAGTCCGCGGATGCTCGTGTAGTCCACCCAATCCGGCAGCCGTTTGCCCTCCTGGCGCGACATCCGCTCGATCTGCGTGCGCTGGCGGCCAAGGTGACCTTCGTACTTGAAATCCGTTTCGATGAGCGACCAGAGGTCCAAGTGAAATTGCTCGTGCAATTCCAACGGCAGCATCTCCCAGGAGTTTTCGCTACGACGCAGCCATTGATCCAACTTCACGCCATCGTGCGTCGTTTCGCGCACCCATTTGCCGGCACGCTCGAGTTCGTTTTGTTTCCACTCAACCCGCCTCAGCCTTTCCCCTTCCACCAATCCGACCGCAGCGGCCTTGGGCGTGAGCCGCAGATCGGCATTGTCCTGGCGCAACATCAAGCGGTACTCGGCACGACTGGTGAACATCCGATACGGCTCGGTGCAGCCACGGGTCACGAGGTCGTCAACCATCACCCCAAGATAAGCCTCGTCGCGGCCGAGGATAAATTCCGGATCGCCTTTGACCTTCAATGCGGCGTTCGCTCCAGCGATCAGCCCCTGCCCGGCGGCCTCTTCGTAGCCGGAGGTGCCATTGATCTGACCTGCAAAATACAGCCCTTCGATTTGCTTGGTTTCGAGAGTTGGTCGCAGCTGGGTCGGCGGGCAATAATCGTACTCGACTGCGTAGCCAGGTCGCAAAATTTCGCAGCGCTCGAGCCCGGCGATCGATCGGAGAAATTCCAGCTGCACCTCGTAAGGCAGTGAGGTGGAAACGCCATTCACATAATACTCGAGAGTGTGCCGGCCTTCCGGTTCGAGGAAGACCTGATGCCGCTCCTTTTCCGCGAAGCGGACGACCTTGTCCTCGATCGACGGGCAATAACGCGGGCCCACCCCCTCAATCACGCCGCAGTACATCGGCGACTGATGCAAATTTGCACGAATCGCATCGTGCGTTCGGGCGTTGGTATAGGTGATCCAACAAGGCAGTTGTTCCACGTGGAACGAGGGGTCGCCCCAGGGGTTGAGCGTGAAAAGGTCATCAGGCCCACGCGTGATGGTGTCGGCCATGAAGCTGAATTTCGGCGGTGGCTCGTCGCCATCCTGACGCTCACAGCGAGAAAAATCGATAGATCGGCCATTGAGGCGGCACGGGGTCCCGGTCTTAAAACGCTCAACCGCAAAGCCCAATCGCTTGAGGGATTCGGAGACCTGCGAGGTGGCATCGCCCATGCGCCCACCCTTTTCATTTCGCAAGCCCACATGCATCAGGCCGCCCATGAAAGTCCCGGCACTCAGAATGACCGACTTGGCGGAAATTTCCAATCCCAGTGAAGTCGTGATGCCGACGACCCGATCCCCCTTCACGAGAATGTCGGCGACATTTCCCTGATGAATTTCCAGGCCCGCCATGCCTTCGAGCTCGCGCTTGATCCGAAACTGATAGGCCTTCTTGTCGCATTGCGCGCGGGGGGCGCGGACCGATGGGCCTTTTGAGGCGTTGAGCATCCGCCACTGGATCGCCGTGGCATCGGTGTTGATCCCCATGATCCCGCCCAAGGCATCAATTTCACGGACCATGTGACCTTTGCCGAGTCCGCCAATCGCAGGATTGCAGGACATCTGCCCGATCGTATCGAGGTTCTGGGTCAACACCGCCACCTCGCAGCCCAGCCGCGACGCCGCCAAAGCGGCTTCCACGCCGGCATGACCCGCTCCAATCACCAGGACATCATAAGTTTTCGGATAACGAAACATCGAAGGGCGGGAACCATAAGGTCCACCCGCCAGCCCCTCAAGCCCGGAAAAACGCGCCACGCATGTTCCATGTGGAACATACGGATATTTACCTGCTCATGGAGTTAAAACCCTCCACGCATGATAGCCAAAAAACCTTGACGCAAATGGCATTTTCATCTAGCCGCGCAAGCGAAAATCCTCAATCCTCCGCGCGCCATGCTTCGCTATCTGCCCCTCTGCCTCTCTGTGCTACTGCTCATCGCGTTTCGCTTGATCGGCGCGGCTTACCCGATGGCGCTCCCAAATTTCCAACCACTCGCCGCGCTGTTCTTTTGTGGCTCTCTCATCGCTCCTTCCTGGCGCGGCTTTGCGCTGCCACTCGCGATTTGGATGCTGACCTTTCCCCTTGGCAGAGGACATCCGGACGGCCCCTCACTTTTCGTCACCACCCTCGCTGCGCTGACCCTGACATTTTTACTCGGTAAGTGGCTTTCGAAAAATGGCTGGGCCAGCATGCTGCTGGGTTCGGTCGCGGCGACTCTTGTATTTCATTTGATCACCAACTCCGCCGCATGGCTCGCTGATCCCCGCTACGCGAAATCGCTTGTCGGCCTCTGGCAATCACTCTGGACTGGCGCGCCCGGCGATGTCTTGCCCTCATGGGTGTTCCTTCGCAACCTCGGCGTCGCCAACCTGATCTTTACCGGAGCCCACCTCCTCGCCATGATGCGTGTCCCGCAAATTTACCCATCACTCGCCACCCCACAGGCCGCGAAGTCCCACTGAAAAATTTCTCCCAGATCCGCCCCCTCGACGAACATGACAGCCACCGCATCTCCCGCGCTCGATTTCGCCAATTCCCCAATCAACCAATCACTGAGCCCCGAGCAAAAGATCGGCCTGCTCACGCAAATGATCCGCATCCGGCGCTTCGAGCAAGCGGCGCTGAAGTATTACCAAGCCGGCAAAATCGGCGGATTCCTCCATCTCTACATCGGCCAGGAAGCGGTCGCCGTCGGCACGATTTCGCTCGGTGGTGCGGACGATCATTTCATCACTGCCTACCGCGACCACGGTCACGCTCTGGCGGTCGGCATGGGCATGAACGAGTGCATGGCGGAAATGTACGGCAAGCAAAGCGGATGCTCGAAGGGCAAAGGCGGCTCGATGCACTTCTTTGCGCCTGACAAAAATTTCTGGGGCGGCCACGGCATTGTGGCTGGTCAGACCCCTCTCGGGCTTGGTCTTGCCTACGGCCTCAAGTACCTCGGCCGCGAAGGCTGCTGCCTCTGCTACCTCGGCGATGGCGCGGTCAACCAAGGCGCCTTCCACGAATCGCTCAACCTCGCTGCGCTGTTTGATATCCCGGTCGTTTATGTGATCGAAAACAACGGTTACTCGATGGGTACCTCACAAGCCCGCTCCTCGGCCTTCCGCGGTTGCCTCGCGCAACGCGCCGAAGCTTACGACATGGATTGGGATGTGATCGACGGCTCCGACCTCTATGAGGTGCGAGCCAAAACTCACATCGCCATGGAGCGCGCCCGCAAGCAACACAAGCCGAGCATCCTTGAGATCAGCACCTACCGCTACTATGGACATAGTATTGCGGATGCGAACCACAAGAAATACCGCACGCCTGAGGAAATCGAAAACTACAAGCAACACCACGATCCGATCTCGGTCTTCCGCCGCAAGCTCATTGCCGAAGGCATCATCACCGAAGATCAAGCCGCTGAGATCAACAAGACCGCCGCCGACGAAGCTGCCGCCGCCGTGAAGTTTGCCGAAGAGGCACCAGCACCGACCATCGCCGATATCAGCACTGATGTGTACTGGGAAAGCGACAACCAGACACCGGCCTCAAAAATTGGCCGCCATTTCTTCAACGACTGATCCTTCGTCATCACCTTTCATTACCACCCATTTCCGCACATCATGTCCCGCATCATCACTTACCGTGAAGCCCTCCGCGAAGGCCTCGACGAGGAGCTCGCCCGCGATCCGAATGTCGTCCTCATGGGCGAAGAGGTCGCCCAATACAACGGCGCCTACAAAGTCACCGAAGGCCTCTGGCAAAAATGGGGCGACAAGCGCGTGGTCGACACGCCGATTTCGGAAGCTGGTTTCATCGGCATGGGCATTGGCGCCTCGATGCTTGGTGTGCGCCCGGTGATGGAGCTGATGTTCTGGTCCTTCCACTCGGTCGCCTTCGACCAACTCGTCAACAACGCCGCCTGCGTGCGCTATATGTCGGGCGGTCTATGCCACTGCCCAATCGTCGTACGCGGCCCGGCCAACGGCGGCACCAATGTCGGCGCCACTCACTCACACATCCCCGAAGGCCTCTTCGCCGCGTTTCCAGGGCTCAAGGTCTGCGCCCCTGCCACGCCTGCAGATGCCAAAGGCCTCATCAAGGCCGCGATTCGCGACAACGACCCGGTCTATGTGATGGAAAACACCTTGCTCTACGGCACCTCCGGCGAAGTGCCCGATCCGGCCGATGGTGATTTCGTCGTGCCCCTCGGCGTTGCCGAAATCAAACGCGAAGGCAGCGACCTCTCGATCATCGCCCACGGCCGCTCGGTCATTCAATCACTCGCCGCTGCCGAAACCCTCAAAGCCGAGCACGGCATCAACGCCGAAGTTCTCGACCTCCGCTCGATCCGCCCACTCGATCAGGATGCGATTATCAAGACGGTCATGAAGACCAATCGCGTGCTGCTCGTCGACGAATCGAAACCCTTCGGCGGCGTCTCGGCGATGGTCGCTATGCTCATCCAGGAGCACGCCTTCGATTACCTCGACGCACCGATCCAGCGCGTTTGCTCGATCGACGCCCCAGCGATCTACTCGCCGCACATCGAGAACGAACAGCTGCCCAACCCACGCCGCATCGTGGAAAAAGTGCTAGCCATGGGCTGAAAAACGCGCTCAAAGGCAGCAAAAAGCCGACTTGTCTTGGTTATTACATGGGTTATAATATACCCATGATCACCACAGTCAAAGTCACCACCATCGGCAATTCCGCGGGCATCATCCTTTCGAAGGAAATCCTCGAGCGCCTCCGCGTCTCCAAAGGTGATATCCTCACCGTCACCGAAACCCCGGATGGCGTGCAGCTCTCCACCTATGAGGAAAAGGTCGCGCGCCAATTGGAAATTTCGGAGCGCATCATGAAGGATAATCGCAACATGCTTCGCAAACTTGCCCAATGAATCCGGGGCCAGAATGGATCGAAGAAAAAGTCGTACGGCTTTTTCATCAAAGGCAACTTGCCGAACACGGCGGACTTGATGGCATCCGCGACGAGGGCCTTTTGCTTTCAGCTCTGTCGCGCCCGCAGCAATTGTGGCACTATGGAAATCCGAAGCCGGACTTGTGCGCGCTTGCTACCGCCTATGCCCACGGCATCGCCAAAAATCATCCATTCTTTGACGGCAACAAACGCACCGCAGCAATTGCCTGCGAATTGTTCCTTAACTTGAACGGCGTCAAATTCACTGTGGGCGAGGAAATCAAATATCCGAATTATCTCGCCCTAGCCGCCGGCGATCACGATGAGGAAAGCTTCGCCGACTGGTTGCGCAACGTCACGAACTCCGCCAAATAAGCCCCGTAGGCTCGTACCCACAGGGCTTTTTCTCATTGCCTACGACGCACAGAATTCTAAGCTATACCCATGATTCGTCGCTTGATTCTGCCACTTGCCGCCACAATCGTCGCTCTGGCATGTGCCTCGTGCTGCTGCCTTTTCTAACATCACCTCCCGAATTTTTTGCTCTCATGAAAAAAATCCTCGCACTTTTGTCCATAGCCGCAATTTCTCTCGGCTTCACCTCTTGCTGCTCGTTGTTTGGCAATCACGGCCAAACTGCCGGCTACCGCACCGAGACTCGCAAAGTGAAAGCCTGTGGCTATGACATCGTTACCAGGCAAGTTGTCACCCGCGGCGACTCAAAGAGCGGCAAGGGTGGCATGGTAGAAACCATCGAGGAAAAAGTTCCGCGTTACAAAACGGTCACCAAGAAAACCCGCGTTTCCTGCGGATCCTGCGTGCGCATATTTTGCCCGAAAAAAGATTGCTGTGGCACCACCTCCGAGTCGACCCGCCAACTTGCAAGCGCACAAGGCCCAGTTGGTAGCCCCCACATTGGTCTCATTCCAACAATGAAGCCAATCGCTCCTTAATCGTCAGTGTCCTAACAGAACTTTCAAGCGCGGTCTGGTTGATCCCACGCCGCGCTTTTTTGTGGAGCCAGATGCTTTGTAAAAAGACTGGAAATCCAAACCATTTCTCCCATTCTTCCCGCCACTTCCAAACTATCCCCCATGGCCATCAATATTGAAATGCCCAAGCTCTCGGACACCATGACCGAAGGCACCGTGATCAAATGGCACAAGCAAGTCGGCGACAGCGTCGAAGTTGGTGATTTGCTTGCCGAAATCGAGACCGACAAGGCGACAATGGAAATGGAGGCATTCGACGATGGCACGATCACTGAAATCCTTGTCCCTGCAGGGGAAAAGGCCGTGATTGGTGGAGTCCTCGCCGTGCTTGATGGCGACTCAGCCGCTGCTCCAAGTTCCGCCACGCCTGCCGCTGCAAGTCCAGCACCAGCACCAAGCAGCGCACCTGCCCTCGCCAAAGCTGCCGCTCCCGTCGCTCCGGCTTCCAGCAACGGGGATCGCATCAAAGCCTCTCCACTCGCTCGCAAAATCGCCGCCGAAAAAGGCGTCGACCTTCAAAACCTCAGCGGGTCGGGCCCAGCTGGCCGCATCGTCAAAAATGATGTAGAGGCCGCCAGCACTTCACCGAAAAAGTCCGCCGACGCTGCCGCAGCATCCGCCCTTGCCGCCGCGATTAAATCCAAAGCCACAGCTCCAAGCAGCACACCCGCCGCTGCTCCAGCCCAAGCAATTCTCCCAGTCGCTAAGGATGGAGACGAACGCATCGAATTGAGTTCGATGCGCAAAGTCATCGCATCGCGCTTGCTTACCTCAAAGGTAACGATCCCGCATTTCTACCTCCATGTTGAAGCTGATGCCGCGCCGCTCATGGCTCTGCGCCAACAGGTCAACGAACAAGCAGAAAAAACCCACGGCAACAAATACTCGGTCAACGACTTCATCCTCAAAGCCGTCATCAATGCCGCCCAGAGCGTTCCTGCAATCAATGCCTCATTTGCCGGCGACCACATCGTGAAGTTCAAGCACATCGGCCTTTCGGTGGCGATCGCAGTCGAAGACGGCCTCGTGACGCCGGTGATCAAACAAGCCGAAACCCAATCTCTCCTGGCGATCTCCAAGGCCGTCAAAGACTTCGCTGTCCGCGCCAAAGACAAGAAACTCAAACCCGATGAGTTCGACGGCGGCACGATCACCGTTTCCAACCTCGGCGCCTGGGGCATCGAGTCATTCGACGCCATCGTCAATCCACCGCAAGCCGCAATTCTCTCCGTCGGCGCTGCGATCGAAAAACCCGTCGTCAAAAATGGTCAGATCATACCCGGCCTGCGCATGAACCTAGGCCTCTCTGCCGACCACCGCGTGGTCGATGGCGCCGTGGCCGCACAGTTCCTCTCCGAGGTGAAGAAGCTCATCGAGCAGCCCGCCATGATGCTCCTTTGATTTCGATCATCGCTCGTTGTTTCTAAAATCAACCCCATGAGCATCAAAACTCATGGGGTTATTCTTTGCTTCTTAGAAGAATCTATTTTTTGACCTTATAAGATCATCTTCTTAATCGTGTGAACAAGTGCGGAAAAGGGCTGTTCCCCCGCATGACAACTGGTGTTCCACGCGAATAACAAGATGTGGATTCAGATCCAAAGAGACAGCGAAATTTGAATTTGAAGAGACTGGCGAATGTGATTTTCGCAAGAACCCCACACTTATTCACAGCTCGCTAACATCTTTTTTGGAATAGGACTACATTTGTTCCATTGCCCAAACGATGAAGAGATGATGCGGGTTTGATGACACAAAAAAAGACCAGGAACTTCATCTCGGTCTTTTCTCGTGATTGGTTCGCTTCTTTAGATCAACGTCTTTTTTTGCTAGGTGTCACCGTCACAAAGTTTTTAGCAGCCGTCACGGCGCGATTGGCATTCACGCGTCCGTTGCCATAATAGACATCTTTGCCGAGGGCCCCGATGTCATCGGAATTTTTGATCAACAAATCCACCAACTGCACATTACTGAGCGTTGAGTTGGCGGCGGCCATGAGAGCAACCACGCCGGATGCCACTGGGCTGGAAAACGAAGTTCCGTTCCAAGCCGCATATTGATCGCTGCCATAGACCGAAAGAATGTCGACGCCCGGGGCCGAAACATCGACATAACTGCCGAAATTTGACCAAGTCGGACGAGAGTCGGAGGCATCAGTCGCAGAGACCGCAACGACATTGGTGCAAGCAGCGGGATAGAATGCGACGTTGCTGCCGTTGTTGCCAGCGGCCGCCACCAGCACGCATTGCTTGTTCCATGCGTAATTGACTGCATCCTGAAGCGCGCGCGATGAAGCGGTGCCACCGAGGCTGAGATTGATCACTTTCGCGCCACGATCGGCAGCGTAAATGATGCCATTGGCGATCGCGGAATAAGTGCCCGAGCCATTCGCATCGAGAACACGCACAGGAAGAATTGGGTTCAACCATGCGACACCACAAACGCCAATCTGATTGTTCGATCCCGGCGAAAGAGTGCCAGCCACACCGGTGCCGTGGCCATTTTCGTCGTTAGCGTCATTGTCATTTGCAACAAAATCATAACCGACCAACACCTTGCCCACGAGATCGGGATGCGAAGCTCGAACACCCGAGTCAATCACTGCCACGATCTGACTCGACGAACCAATGGTAGTGTCCCATGCCGTCGGTGCTTGGATTTTGGAAAGATGCCATTGCGAGCCTTGAAGGAAATAAGGGTCATTGCTGGTGCCCAAGGCCTGCGCGATGAAGTCGGGCTCGATGTATTCGATGTGTGCCGAGGTGCGCTCGTCGCTCTCGAGTTCTTTCCTCAGCAGCTCCGCGGAGGCTTTAGGAGTGCACACGACACGGGCGTTGATCCCACGAATTTCCCCACGTTGGGTAGCACCTCGCGCATTCAGCCGGCCCTTGAAATCAGCCTCGCGCATGCTGGGTTTGATTTTGACAATCAGTTGAACTTGCTCGGCGTCGCCACCTTGGGCCATTGTGTGGGATACAAATGCGACAAAAGCCGCCAGAATCAGGGACAGGCGGCGGAACGATGAACGGGTGATGGCTCGATATTTCATGGGATTTCAGCAGATTGTTTGATTCTCACCGTATCCCATCTTTCAGCCCGCGCAAGAAAACACATCGATCCAATCCGCGTGAATAAATTGCACTTTAAGCTCTCCCCGACTCAACGCTTGAAAGCCGCCATGAGTGAGGACAGATCTGCCGGTGCGGCTTTGTCAGCCGTGAGGATCGCCGCCTTTTGTAGAGAAACGATCTCATTCACCCCCTTGCGGCAAAGATCGAGCATCGCGCTCATTTGATCGCCGGTAAAAACCGCCTCTTCGCCACTGCCCTGAACCTCGACGAATTCCAACGTCTCCGTCATCACGACATTGAAGTCGACCGTCGCGCCCTTGTCCTCGACATAGTTGAGATCAAGCACCGGCGCACCTTCATGAATGCCGGCCGAAACAGCCGCGACGAGCTTGCGGATCGGGAAGTCCTTGAGCTTGCCCTCATTCATTAGCTTGTTGAACGCGATTGCCATCGCGACACAGCCACCGGTGATTGCCGCCGTGCGTGTGCCACCATCGGCCTGCAAGACATCGCAATCGATCCAAATGGTTCGCTGGCCGACCTTTTTCAAGTCGACCACCGCACGCAGCGAACGGCCAATGAGGCGCTGGATTTCCGATGAACGCCCATCGATTTTTCCACGCGAAATGTCGCGGGGTTTGCGCTCAAGCGTCGAGTAAGGAAGCATTGAGTATTCGGCGGTCAACCACCCGCCTTCGACTTTCTGCGCGCGCATCCAGCGCGGTACATCGTCTTCGATGGTCGCCGTGCAAATGACGCGCGTGTCGCCAAATGAAACCAACACCGAGCCGGTGGCATGAGGGGCAACATTCGGGATGAATGAAATCGGACGAAGTTGATCGGGCAGGCGGCCGTCGGGACGTGACATGCCGCGAGTGAAGCGCAGCAAAACACATGCGGCAAGTCCGCATCAAGCCTCGCGAATCGCGCGGATCGCCGCCGCCATGTCGGGCGCGCGGAAGGTTGAGGACCCGGCAACCATCACATTCGCACCCGCCACGGCGCAAGCCGCCGCGGTTACTGCATCAATGCCCCCATCGACCTCGATGTGAAAGGCGTGACCTCCCGATGCGCGAAGCTCGGCAGCCATGGAAATTTTTTCCAATACCTCACTCATGAAAGCCTGACCTCCAAAGCCGGGCACCACAGTCATGCAAAGCAGCAGATCGATTTGATCGAAAAATGGCACCACTCTCTCTATTGATGTGGCAGGGTTGAGCGCGAGCCCTGCTTGCAGGCCTGCGTCGCGAATTCTCTGCAAGGTTTTGCCTACATCGTGATCCGCTTCGACATGCACGGTGATGAGATCTGCCCCGGCATCAATGAACCTTTGCAGGTAATGATCCGGGCGTGAGATCATCAGATGCGTGTCGAGAAAGATTTCGTTCGATTCATTGACGGTCTGCACAATTGCCGGACCAAAGGAAATGTTATCGACGAAGTGGCCATCCATCACATCGAGGTGCAACCAATCGGCACCTGCGGCGGCCGCACGATCAACCTCCTCGCCGACCCGCGAAAAATCCGCGGCCAACAGCGAGGGGGCGATGATGCGTTGATGGAAATCAGTTTTCAGCACGCAGCCAATAGGAACCATTGATAGGCCCGTATGGCACGCACAAAAACTTATTATTCAGCGGCTTTTTCCGCAGGTGGGGTGGGCACTTTGCTTTTTGGAATGCGAATCAACAACATGCCTTTTTTGCGTTCGATCTCCAAGCGATCGGCATCCACCGGGCCAGGTAGGCTGATCGATTGAGAGTATTGGCTCATGTGGCGCATCATCATTTTGCCATCTTTCTTAAGGCAGCATTTTTCTGCCATCGCATCAATCAGCAGCTTTTGCTCATGCACCGTGACCTTGGCATCCGCCATGCTCCGTTCGGGCATGTAGAGGCGTACGACATATCGCTCGCCCTCATCTTGCAAATCGTATGCCGAGTCAAAAGATCGGCTATCAAACCAATGCCGGTCGCCAGGATGATGTGGAGTTTCATCCGCGTATTTATGAAGCATGTCGTCCATTTCACGTCCCATGCGGCGCATGTGTTCGAGCATTCGCACATCCCACGG
Organism: Verrucomicrobiaceae bacterium; assembly: GCA_029977225.1. Lineage (GTDB taxonomy): Bacteria > Verrucomicrobiota > Verrucomicrobiia > Verrucomicrobiales > Akkermansiaceae > Luteolibacter. The sequence goes on from JAPOLH010000020.1 coordinate 12,398, forward strand.
GTCGGTTGATGCGGGTAGTTCCTTTGTGGATGGTGCAGTCGACTCCGGTGTGGATTTTTTCTCCGACGGAGTTTTCGAAATGCGGATAATGACAAGGCCCTCGTCCGGCTGTTTTTCGATCTCCGGCTTCGCATCGGCAACCAGCCCTTCGAGTGTGACGCTTTGCTCGTAGGCTCCCATGGCACCGCTCGCGGGCGCAGTAACTCGCAGGACCTTTCCATCGATGATGCTCGCCTCCACCGATTTGGCATCACGCTCGGGCAAATGCAGGCGCATGACATAGCTGTCGTTTTGTTCGCGCAGATCCATCGATGCATCAGCGAGTGTCGAACTCTTGCTGCCCGGCATCGCATCTCTCATTCCACTCCATGCTCGGTGAAAATGTTGCGACATCTTTTCCTGCATTTGCCGCGATTGTTCCCGCATGCGTTCGGGCATCGTCGGTTCCTCCTGAGCCGCGCACGGCATTAACGCAAAGCCGAGGGTGGCGAAAAAAATCATGCGGCAAGGCGATTGCTTGCGGGCGGATGTGAAATGTTGGCGCTTCATATTGATTCCACGACGGGGATGTATTCCGGCGCGTGCTAGAAATTTCATTCAGCAAAAAATTTTGGCCATTGCAGGAATTTCCCGATCTTTCTCGGCGATCTCGGCAAGATGCCGCTACGCAATCCGCGTGCATGGTTGGTGAACTTATGCTAGCCTCCGCGCATGGTTGACGAAGCACAGATCATTGATCTCCATAGCGACGCCTATTTCATGGGTCAGGCGTTGCGCGAGGCGCATAAGGCCCGCGCGGCCGGCGAGGTGCCCGTCGGTGCGGTGGTCACCCACGAGGGGCGCATCATTGCCCGTGCGTGGAATCAGGTCGAGACGCTCAAGGACGCTACCGCTCACGCCGAGATGCTTGCGCTCACCGCTGCGCAGCAGAGCCTCGGCGATTGGCGGTTGGAAAAATGCGCGCTTTATGTGACCAAGGAGCCGTGCCCGATGTGTGCCGGCGCGATTGTCCATTGCCGACCCGAGCGCGTGGTTTTCGGCTGCCCCGATCCGAAGGCTGGTGCGGCCGGCGGCTGGATCAATCTGTTGGATTCCAACCCGCCGCTCAACCATCGCTGCGAAGTGGTGCCCGGCATCATGGGTGGCGAGTGCCTCGACCTTTTGCAGGGATTTTTCCGCGAAGCGAGAGAGCGTAAAAAATCGGCAATCACACCAATCGACGAGTGAAGCAATGTCCGCTTGTCAAAGCGCGCCATCTCCGGAATCGTCGCGGGCATGAGACTGTTGTCATGGAATGTGAACGGCATCCGCGCGGTGATCGGCAAGGGCTTTGGTGATTTTGTCGCCGCGGAAAATCCCGACATTCTTTGCCTGCAGGAAACCAAGGCGCGGCCTGAGCAAGTGCAACTCCCGCTGGAGCTTGCGGGTTATCATGATTTTTGGAATTCCGCGGAAAAACCCGGCTATTCCGGCGTCGCGGTGTTCACGCGCGAAAAACCGCTCGATGTGAAAATCGGCCTCGGCGTCGATCGTCACGATCGCGAAGGCCGCGTGCTGACGCTCGAGTATGCTGACTTCATCCTCGTGAATGTTTACACGCCCAACGCGCAGGATGAGCTGCGCCGCCTCGACTACCGCCTCGATTGGGACGAGGCATTTCGCGAGCACCTGGTGCGCGAGGCAAGCCGCAAGCCGGTGATTTTTTGCGGCGACCTGAATGTCGCGCATCATGAAATCGACCTCGCTCGCCCGAATGACAACCGCCGCAGCCCGGGCTTTTCTGATGAGGAACGCCAAAGCTTCGGCAAGCTGCTCGATGCGGGATTTCGCGACACCTTTCGCCATCATCACCCGGAAAAAACCGCGGCCTATTCATGGTGGTCGTACCGCGCCGGCGCGCGCGAACGCAACGTCGGTTGGCGCATCGATTATTTCGGCGTCTCTGACCCATTCATCAACAATGTCACCAGCGCCGACATCCTGCCGCATGTGCATGGCTCCGACCACTGCCCAGTTGGCATCACGCTGGGCTGATCCCTGCCCTTGTCGCGTCCCGCTTGAACCATTAAGCTAATGCGGATGAAAGACGAAGCGACTGGCGCGAAACCCTCTCCGTGGCGGCATGTGGCCTTCACGCTGATGGTTGCCACGATTCGTGTGGTTTTTCTTATCGGCATTCGCTTCGTCTATCGCGTCCGCGCCGTGCATGCAGAACGCGTCCCCGCAAGCGGTGGCGTCTTGCTGCTGCCCAATCATGTGACCTATGCCGACGCGTTTTTTCTCTCTGCCGCATGCCCGCGCCCAGTTCGCTTTGTGATGGACGAGGCCTTCATTGCCAGTCCCGTGATCCGTTGGTTCACCGGCATTTTTGGCACGGTCAACATCCGCCGCGAACAACCGCTCGAAGCGATACGCGAAGTGATCAAGGCTTTGAAAAAAGGCGAAGTGATCTGCCTCTTTCCCGAAGGTCAGCTTACCCGCACCGGCACGCTTTGCACGCTGCAGCGCGGTTTCGAATTGATCGCCAGCAAGGCTGGTCATCCGCTGATTCCAGTATGGAGTGACGGATCATGGGGCTCGATTTTCTCTTACGAACGCAATCGCTATTTCAAAAAACTCCCGCGTCGTAACGCCGTTGGCATCCGCATCGCATTCGGCGAAACACTTGCGGCAAAGGGCGTCGACGCACGCAGTGTCCGCGATGGCATCATGGCGGCATCGGCCGAGGCGATCGCACAACGCTTTGCTCGTCAAAAATTTCCGCAGCGCCGCATATCGATCAACGGCCACCAGATCGGCATGATCAATGCCCTGCAACGTCGTCAGCCATTCCACATGCTCAAAGGAGACCCGCTTGTGGATGAAATCCCGGGCCTCACTCGCGGCTTCACCAAATTGTTTCGTGCGAAAATTTGCATCCGCGATCATTTCGATCCAAGCGACGGCACACCATGGGTTGGCAGTGATTTCTTGCGCGAAAAAATCCTCAGCGCGCCAACATCATCGCAAGCATTTGCATTTTACGATTTCGGCACGCAGGCCTTAGTTCCTTTTGAGCGCACGGCCTGCGCGCATTATCCCTGTCTTGCGGTCGATGGCGCGGTGGTAGCGATGTCGATGCCTGATCCGCCACCGGGCATTGGCGTCGACCCTCAATATGGCTACCGTGAAAATTCTTGGGGCAAGTTGCTCCCCGGGTGGAGGGTTTTGCCTTCGGCGGATGGTTCGCTGCTCGTCTATGGTCCGCCCGCCGATGCTGCTGGGTTGCCCTTACCGATCGGCAGCTCCCTTGATGACGAGGGGTTTTTGGTGTACGGCCCTTGTCACTGATAACCTTTGGTTTTTTGCAAGGAGCTTACCAAAAATCTTGACTTCATCCGCTCCGGCGGGTTTACTCCCTGCCCCGCGCCAAGCGCATGCACCCGTAGCTCAATTGGATAGAGCGTCTGACTACGAATCAGAAGGTTAGGGGTTCGAGTCCCTTCGGGTGTACCACTCTTTTTCAGGGTGGTTTCAAACATCACAATGCGTGATGTGCTTGCAGCCAGCCCATTTCAAGCTGATGGCCTGACCGTGCTCCTGTGTCGACTCACTTGAAAAACAAAAAGTAGAAGGCCAAGACAAAGAAGCCAGTCCAGACGGCGATCACGTGTGCGACGCCGAAGGAGCGGGCGCCTGGGGATTCTGCCGGATCATCCGGATGCGGGCCGAAGAGAGCCGTGTATTTGAAAACGAGCCACGCGCCGAAGCCCAACCAAGCCAGGAGGAAAAGGACCAGCAAGGTCTTGATGAAGTAAACCATGGGGTTCTTGGCCCAATCAGGCGTTGTGATTTCGCCCCATTATCTCAACCCGCGCAGCAGCAGCTCGGCGTTCGTTTTGGTGGCGCGGAGGTTGGTGAGCAGGCTTTCGATGGCGTCGCCAATCGGTTGTTGGGCGAGTTGGCGGCGGATGTCGACGACCTTGAGAAACTCGTCGGGATGATAGAGGCGATCGTCGTTGCGGGTGCCAGATTGCGGGATGTGGATGGCGGGAAATACTCGGCGTTCGGCGAGTTCGCGATCGAGGCGCACCTCCATGTTGCCGGTGCCTTTGAATTCTTCGAAGACCACATCATCAAGGCGGCTCTCGGTTTCGACGAGTGCGGTGGCTAGGATCGTGAGAGATCCGCCTTCTTCGACGTTGCGTGCGGTGCCGAAAAACTTGCGGGATTTTTGCAATGCCACCGGGCTCACGCCGCCCGATCCGATCGGGCCACCTTGCATGGCCGAGTTGTGACCGCGCGCGAGGCGAGTGAGGCTGTCGAGCAAGAGGATCACATCTTTGCCGAGTTCGACGCGGCGTTTCGCGCGCTCGAGCACGAGGTCGGCGACCTGCGCGTGGCGGCGGGGGGATTCATCAAAGGTTGAGGCATACACCGGCGCGCCGACGGTTTCCTCGAAGTCGGTGACTTCCTCGGGCCGTTCGTCGAGCAGTAGAATGATGAGTTCCGCTTCCGGGTGGTTGTGGCGAATCGCGCGGGCGATTTGCTTGAGCAAAATGGTTTTGCCACCGCGCGGCGGTGCGACGATGAGACCGCGCTGACCTTTGCCAAGCGGAGCTATCAGATCGATCACGCGCACGCCGAGGAAGTCATTTCCTGCGCCTTCGAGGTGGATGCGTTGATCCGGAAACAGTGGTGTGAGACGATCGAAATCTTTTGGCACTTGATAGTCGGCGATCGGGATGCCTTCGACTTCGATCACTTCGTAAGCCGAGAGGTACTTGTCGCGTTCGCGCGGCGGACGCACGCGGACCTTTACCATTTGGCCGACCCGCAGGCCGTGGTCGCGCACGAGGTGATTGCCGAGGTGGATGTCATCCGGCCCGGGGCGGAAGCTGCGGCTTGGATCGCGCAGCATGGCGAAGTTGTCCTTGGTTTGCTCCAGCACGCCTTCGCAGACGAGGCCCGCGCCTTCGCGGCCGTAGAAACTCAACAGCTCATAGATCAGCTGGCTTTTTGGAATGCCGCCTTGGATGCGCGCAGGCACCGCCTTGGCCATCGACTGGAGCTCGGACAACGACTTGTGGCGGAATTGGTTGATGTCGATCGAAGCCGGGGCATCGAGCACGGCACTTTGCGGGGCGGCCTCGCTGGCGGCTTCGGGATCGTGGGAGGGATTCATGAGAATGGATTGGCAGAAACGATGGATTTGGGAACGCAGCACGGCGGGCGGGCCTTCGTTCCAGAAAACGACATCCGCGCGGGACATTTTTTCCTGAACTGGAAGCTGGGCGGCGAGGATGGCGTCGATGAGCGCGTCATCGAAACCACCGCGGGTCCTAAGGCGTTGGATTTGCGTGGAGCGCGAGCATGCGACCACCAGCACTTGGTTTTGGCCGAAGTCGAAGCCCTTTTCAAAGAACAAGGGCACATCCGCGAGAAAGCACGCCGCACCACTCATAGCCGCTTTTTCGAGGGAATCAAGACATTCCTGCCGCACCCGCGGATGAAGGATGGCCTCAAGCTGCGCCCGCGCCCGCTCGTCGGCAAAGACCCGCCCCCGCAAGAAATGGCGGTCGATCCGGCCGGATTCGTCAAGCGCGTCAGCGCCAAAGGCATCGGCGATCAGCGCCGCCACTTCGGGCACCGACTCGAGCATGCGGCGCACGGCCGCGTCGCAATCAAAGATTACCAGCGATGGCAGGTACTCACGCAGCAGCCGGCACACGGTCGATTTCCCGGAGGCGATTCCCCCCGTCAAGGCCATCACTCGCATCGCCCGGAGCATCGCGCCGGGTGCGGCGTGAAATCAAGCATGGAAAGCGGCGAGCGCCGCCCGGGATCAATGACCCCGGTTGAGATCGGCGGTGGGCGCGATGTCCGAGCCGCTGAGGCGCTGCCAGGAAAACCCGTAGATTGCCACGATGAGGAAGCAAACAGCGGGCACCGAGAAGCCGACAGACATGCCATGAAGGTCGCCGATGTGGCCCATCAGCTTCGGCATGAGAGCGCCACCCATGATGGCCATGACGATGAACGATGAGGCCACCTTGGCTTTTTGGCCGAGGCCGTGAATGCCGAGAGCGAAGATCGTTGGGAACATGATCGACATGAAAAAGAAGCTAAGGAAGAGCGCTGCGAGCGAGATCCAGCCGAGCTTTAGGACGATGAGCACCATCAGGATCGAGTTGGCTAAAGCGTAGGTGCCGAGAACCTTGTGGGCGGAGATTTTGCGCAGAATGCCAGCGCCGGTGAAGCGGCCGAACAGGAACAGCGCAAAGCCGATGTAGGCGAGGAGCTTGGTGGCACCTTGTTCGCTGATGAAGCGTTGGCCATCACGGATCACCGAGCCGCTTTCACCGCCAAGCAGCCAGCTGGACTTCATGCTTTCCGGGATCGCCTGCACATCCTCGACGATGTAGAAAATGAAGAAGCCGAAAATGCCGGCTTGGCATGCGACATAGAGAAATTGTGCGATCACCGCGCCGGAAAAGTGCCCGTGCGACCAGATCGATTTCGAAACATTCGAAGTTTTGTCGTCGAGGTGATAGATGTCTTCGGATTCGATATTGGGGATGCTTGCTTTCGCAAAAACCAGCGAGAGCACGAGCACGGCACCGGCGATCCAGGCGTAAGGAATCCACAAGGTTTCCTGCGCGGCTTCGGCACCGTCCTTCGAATAAAAGAACATTCCGCCGATGATGGGTCCCAGAATCCAGCCAACACCATTGCAGACTTGCGCGATGTTGATGCGCACAGCGGCGTATTGCGGCGCACCAAGCACGGTGGTGTAAGGATTAGCGACCGTTTCCAAAAAGGTCAGGCCCATCGAGATCACGCAAACGCCTGCGAGGAAGGCCCAGAACTCCTTGATGCCGGTGGCAGGAATGAACCAGAGGCAGCCGAGCGCCACCAGCAGCAGTCCTGAAATGATCCCACCCTTGTAACCCAATCGGCGGGCAAGCCATCCGGCCGGCAGTGCCATCAGGAAATATCCGAGGTAATGCGCGAATTGCACCCATGCGGACTGACGCTTGTTGAGATGGAGCAGCTCCTGGAAGTGCTTGTCCATCACGTCGATCATCCCATTGCAAAGCGCCCACAGGAAAAAGAGTGAGCTGATGAGTGCAAAGGTGATGAAATGGTTTTGGCCATTGCTGGTACGAAAGAGACCGCTTTTCATGGGTATTTGTTTGGTTGTGGGTGGGATTTCTTAGGCTTAGTTCGAAGGAATATCAGGCCTTGCCGTAAAGCGGGCCGTAATTCGTGCAGGCGCGGAAGTCGGCTCCCTCCAGATCGGCGGTGCCAAAGGCATTCCAAGCGCTGGGGCGGAAGACGCGGTCCTCACTGACATTGTGCATGTAAACCGGAATACGCAGCATCGAGGCAAGCGTAATGTATAGGTGGCCGACATGGCCGCAGGTCATCACGCAGTGGTTGGCGCCCCAGTGGTTCATCACCTCGTAGGTGCTGCGGAAGGCGCCGTTGCCGGTGAGGATTGGCGAAAACCAGGTCGTCGGCCAGGTCGGGTTGGTGCGTTGGTCGAGCGCGTCGTGCACATTTTCCGGCAGGTCGATGGTGTAGCCTTCGGCAATCTGCAGCGCGGGGCCGAGGCCGCCGGCGAGGTTGAGGCGGATCATCGTGGCGGGCATGCCACCGCGGGTGCGGTAGCGCGTGCTCCATCCGCCGCCGGGGAAGTACTCGGTGATCGACGGGTGCCAGGTGGTAGCCTTGAGGCATTTTTCGACTTCGGCGTCGGAGATGTCCCAGAATGGTTTCATCGTCGGCTTGCCATTGGGATCGGTCTGCTCACCGGTACCGTCGAGCGCGGCCGGGCCGGAATTGATCAGGTGGAGGATGCCGTCGGCGACGAGCGGGTGGCTGAGTTTTTCGCCGCTGGCTTTTTCGATTGCTTCGAGGCTCCAGTAGGTGCGGAGGTCGGCGAAGATCTGCGCGCTGTGGGTGAGCAGGTTGCCAAAGAGCATGCCTGCGCCGTTGAGCGCGTCATTTTCGGTGGCGACGATGTATGGCGCGCGCTTGCCGTTCCAGTCGAAGGTCGAGTTAAGAATTGCCTCGGGGAAGTCGCCATTGGGGAAATGGTCGGTCCACTGGCGCTGGCCTTGGAAGCCGGCGGCGATGGCGTTGTGGCCTTGCGCTTGTTCGCCGAGACCCATTTCAGCGAGCTTCGGATTTCCAACCATGAGATCGCGCATGATGAGGGCCATTTTGACGCTGTCTTGCCATTCGGCATCGAGCTGCTTGCGGTCGCGGGTTTTTTCCGCCGAGTTGTAGTCCTTGCCTTCAGGGCAATTTGCCTTCACCCACGAGAGCGCCTTTTCATATTCGACGGGATCGTATTGGCCCTTGCTCATGCGGCCGGCGACTTCGGTCATGTCGATCGCTTCAACACGCATGCCGAGCCATTTTTCCCACAGCGGGAGGTCGACGATCGATCCGGCGATGCCCATCGAGGTGCCACCAATCGAAAGGTAGCTCTTGCCGCGCATCAACGCGACGGCCAGCCCGCAACGGGCGAAGGTGAGCAGCTTCTCGCGCACATCGGCAGGGATCTGCGTGTCATCCGCAGCCTGCACATCGCGGCCGTAGATGCCGAAAGCGGGAATGCCCTTCTGGGTGTGGCCCGCCAACACGGCGGCGAGATACACCGCGCCGGGACGCTCGGTGCCATTGAAGCCCCACACGGCTTTCGGAGTGTGAGGGTCCATGTCCATCGTTTCCGATCCGTAGCACCAGCAGGGCGTGACGGTCAGCGAGACGCCAACATTCGAGAGCTTGAACTTGTCGGCACAATCGGCCGCTTCGCGCACGCCGCCGATGCAGCTATCGGCAATCACGCACTCGACCGGCGAACCGTCGGGATAACGCAGCTCGGCTGCAAACAGGGCTGCCACCGCACGGGCCTGTTGCATGGTGCGCTCTTCAAGCGATTCGCGCACGCCACCAAGGCGTCCATCGATAGCGGGGCGAATGCCGATTTTTGGATAAGATGATTTCTTCATGTGAATGATTGGTTGGAAACGAAGTGGTCGGATCATCCGGCGCCGACCGAATTTGTCAGCAAAATTCCATGAAATCCTGCGAAATCCTGCGGAGGTTATGGGCATGATGATTTCTATAATCATGCATATTTTTGGATTGATTCGGCGGGGCCCTCTCTTCAATTTTCATTGATGCGCACACGTCGCAAGCCGAGTTCATATCTTTCGAGGCAGGTCGAGTCCTCGCGCCTGTTTTTTTTCGAGGAGGAGCCGCGTGAAGAATTCGGGGTCGTGTTTGGTGGTTTCGAGCGTTGTCGGCGGGATTATCGCATCGATCGCCGCAGCTTCCCATGGCATTGCCTGGAGTTCGTGCACCGCGGCCAAGGCAGACTGTATCTTGACGGCGGCGACTACGAGTTGAGCCCGGGTAGCTTCTACTTTTACGGGCCGGGAATTTCTCAGCGGATCGAAAGTTCGGCGACCAGCCCCTTGCGCAAGTACTTCGTCGGATTCACCGGCAGCGGGGTTGGGGGGGTTCTCGATGAGTGTGGCATCGAGCCGGGCATGGTGGTGCGTTGTTTGAAAAGTGAGCCGATCCGCCGCAGTTTCGACCAACTGATCGATCGAGGCGTGCGAAAATCGGCAATGGCCTCGCCGCTGTGTTCATTGATCACGCGTCAGCTGCTGCTGATGTTTCGCGACGATGCGGCCGATCCGGTGAACACCGCTTCTCCGGCGTTTACGAAATTTGTCCGCGCCCGCGAATTCATTGAAGCGAACTTTCTCGAGCTCGACTCGCTTGAGGCCGTCGCCGGCAAATGTGGCATTGATGCCCCGTATCTTTGCCGTTTGTTTTCGCGCTATCACGATGAGAGCCCCTATCAATTTTTGACGCGCCTGCGAATGGATCACGCCTCACGCCTGCTTCTCGATGGCAATGTGAAAGTCAAGACCGTGGCGGCGATGATGGGCTTTCGCGATGCCTTTCATTTTTCGCGCGTCTTCAAATCCGTGCACCAAGTGCCGCCATCGAGATTTCGTCAGTCGACGCATCCGCAGTGGCCGGGAGCATGAGAAGACTTGGAGATAGAAGAAGCTAGATAAGAAGCGGCCGCGTCGCCCTACCCACTCAGCGTTTTTTTCGCAGGCGTTTGCCGCTGAGTCTTGCGGCAATGAGATTCGGGCAACGGCCGGTGCGGCGGAGTTGTTCGCAAGAGCCCTCGATCTTGAGGGTTTGGCGCAGCGGTTTGAAACCAAGCCGGCGGGTGACGCAGTCGTTGAGCAGATCAATGTGCGAGTCTTCGAACTCCACCACGCGTCCGCAATCGATGCAGAGCAGGTGATTGTGCGACGGCTTGTCGTGAAAGTTCGGATCGTAGGTCGTTTGGTTGTCGCCGAGGTCGACCGCGCGCAAGAGGTCGGCCTCGACCAGCAGGAGGAGCGTGCGATAAACCGTCGCGCGCGAGACATCCGGATGTTTCTTGCGGACCCTCTCGTAGAGCTCCTCGGCGGTGAAATGCTCGTCTTTGGAAAATGCCGAGCCGATCACCGCATCGCGCTGGGTCGTCCGCCGCAGGCCCTTGCGGCGGATGAATTCGTCGAGTCGTTCGCGAATGCCGGCATCCATGCTGCAAGCTTAGATCAAAATATGCGGGCGTGAAGCGGAAAGAGCCGCGGGTTGATGGCGTTTTGATGAGCTTAAGTTCGCCTTGTCGCGCCTGCGTTTGCCTCGCATGATCCCTACATGCTTGAAACTGCTGCCGCCCTGAAAGCCTTGCTCCTCAAAAAATCCGTTCGCACCGGAAGCTTCACTCTCGCCTCCGGCAAACAAAGCGATCTCTACATCGACTGCCGCGTCACCGCGCTCGACCCTTTTGGCGCAAATCTCATCGGCGACCTCGGCTGGCATGCGGTGCGTTCAAAAATTCACTCCGAGCATCTCAAGATCGATGCTATCGGCGGCATGACCCTCGGCGCGGATCCTATTTCGCTCGCGATTGGCATGACCTCTGCCGCGAAGCACCCGGACGAGGCGCTGCAAGTTTTCACCGTGCGCAAGGAGCCGAAGGGCCATGGCGCGGGAAAACAAATCGAAGGAAATTTCCAATCCGGCAACACGGTGATCGTCGTCGATGATGTCATCACCACCGGAGGCTCGACGCTCAAGGCGATCGATGCCATCGAACGTGAAGGAGGCAAGGTGGCGTTCTGCCTTGTGCTGGTCGACCGCGAGGAAGGTGGTCGCCAAGCGATCGAGGCGCGTGGCATTCATGTGCTGCCGCTCTTCACGCGCAGCACGCTGCTGGGCGAGTGATGCGGATAAAAGATTTGCCCAAGGCGCGTTGCTGGGTTTGGCTCTCGGCGCTGTCAGGGGCCGTGGAGGTTCGGCAGGCGAACCCCGCCAGGCCTTGATTGGAGCAACGGTAGTTTGTCCGGACTTGCCGCGGATTCCCTGGCAGCACCTGCGCGGGTTTCAACTTGCCATCGGCGATGGGCCGCCGATCTTGGCTTGATGAAAAATTTTCTGCGATCATTGCTTTGTTTCATCGCCACCGGAAGCGTTGTCATCGCTGATGAAAACCCTGCCAAGCACGCCGCCAAACAGGCTGGCTCATCGCGATATATCAGC
>JAPOLH010000021.1 GCA_029977225.1 Verrucomicrobiaceae bacterium
AACAGCCCGCGCTGGTTGACGAACGCCCCGAGATTGGTGGAGGTTAAGGTTTCGGCCAGCATCCGGGATGAGAGGTTGATTCCCAAAGACAGGGTGCGCGATGTCATGCGGGTGTCAGTGGTCCCTGATGCCTTCCAGAAAATCTCCAAGCATGTGCCGACGCCGGATTTGCTTACTGTACAAGATTACGAACGCAGAATGCGCGAGGTTGAAAAATTTCTCCAAAGTACCCCGGATTCTCCGCACGCGGATCAGGCCAAGGGGGTGTTGGCAACTTTGAAGCAGGAAGCCGACGAGGTGTTGGCGGGAGCGATGAAGATTCATGGCAAAATGGTGAGTGCGGAGGACTATCGTTTGGATGCTTTTGACATGGATGCTCGGGTTGCGGAGATTCGGATTCGTCGACTTGTTGAGGTGGGTGCGTATGTCCAGGCATTGAGGGCTTTTGAAGGCTTTGAAAAAGATTTTGCTCTCAGCGAGGTGCGCAAGAGTCTGCTGCCCAGGATGAAACAAGTGGTGCGGGCTTTTGTATCTGAGCTTGAGGAAATGCAGGCCACACTGGATGCTCGTTTGAGAGAGCGAGAAATTGGTTTGCATCGGATGTCGACAATATCACGTCGTGATGCCGAGCAGGCGATTCGTGACGAAGCCTCCCAGCTGGCAGCGATCAACAAGGCTGAAAAGGATGCCAAGGCCAATTGGCTGACGGTGGATGCTTACTCGAAGGTTTCGATTCAGGAGAATTTGGCGCGCGCCAAGCGGGAGGAGGACAAGCTTGCTGCGACGTTTGGCCAGAAGTCGGCCGATGGAGGCAGGATTTTTCGAGATGCCTTGCGATCGGTGAGGGCAGCAGATAAAAACAGCGCGTCGGTTGCCGCTTCGATCGAGATGGCGAAATTGGCCATGTTGCCGGATCGCTACATTGCCCTTATTCAAGCGGAGGCCGACAACAAACCGACGAAAGAAGCAACACCTGCCACTGAAGCCAAGTCTGCCAACGAGACCAAGCCTACGGCGGAAGTAAAACCTACCGCAGGAGCAAATCCGGCGGCCAAATGAAGCAAATCCTCACCCCTAACCTTTATCATCATGCCCACCCCACGCAGCGCCAAGTGCAGTCGCAAGACAGCGGAGACCCAGATTGATCTCTCGATCCTGATTGATGGTTCGGGTGAGTCATCAATCGACACGGGAGTGCCGTTTTTTGATCACATGCTTACCCTTTTTTCGAAGCACGGACTTTTTGACATCAAGCTCAAGACCGTAGGCGACATTGATGTCGATATCCATCACACGGTGGAGGACACCGGCATTGTGATTGGTGACTGCCTTCGTGAGGCGCTTGGCGACAAGGTAGGCATTCGTCGTTACGGGTGCGCATATTTGCCGATGGATGAGACATTGGCCAGGGTGGTGGTGGATCTCAGCAACCGTCCGCATCTTGAATTCCGCGCTCCGGCCGGAACGCCATCAGCTCCGAATATGCCATTTTCTTTGGTGGAAGAATTTTGTCGCGCAGTTGCCTCCAATCTAAGGGCGAACATCCACGTAGAACTACTCTACGGTAGAGATGGTCATCACATTGCTGAGGCGGTGTTCAAGGGGCTTGCCCGCGCGTTGCGCGATGCCTGTGAGATTGACCCTAGGGTCAAAGGAATCCCCAGCACCAAGGATGCGCTGTGAAGGTCGCCTTGATTGATTACGGCGCGGGCAATCTGCGCAGTGTTGCCAATGCTTTGCGGGCGTTGGGTGTTGAGCCTGAAGTTGTTGCAAGCGCCGCTGATCTTGATGGCGCGACGCATCTTGTGCTTCCCGGTGTAGGGTCTTTTGGCGATTGCATGGCTCAGCTCGAGCAGCGTGGGCTTGCTAATCTCATACGCGAGTGGGTGTCCGCTGGGCGGCCCTATCTCGGCATTTGTTTGGGGTACCAAATTCTCTTTGATGCCAGCGATGAGAGTCCTGGTGTGCTAGGGCTTGGTTTGTTTCGTGGACGCGTGCGTCGCTTTACCGAATCGCCAAGTTTGAAGATCCCGCACATGGGTTGGAATTCCGCGATGCTGGCGCGAGCAGATCTCAAGAATTGGCAGGGTCTCGGCGAGGCACCGTATTTTTACTTCGTGCACTCGTATTTCCCCGAGCCAGAGGATGAGTCGATCATTGCTTCCCGCACGGGATATGGTGCGGATGAATTTGCGTCGGCCATTGAGGCAGGCGCCGTTCTCGCCTGCCAGTTTCACCCGGAGAAAAGTCAGGACGCAGGACTGCGCCTGATCGGAAATTTTCTCGGCCTCTAGATCGTTTTGCTCAAATCTGCAGCCAATGATGAATGGGGGGGAAATGAGCAACACAAGCGTCTTCACCCTGTCGCAAGCTGCCCTGAAAATCTGATTCAACCAGCAAGTTCGCAGGCGAGTTTGATGGCCGAGATCATTGATGATGGATCGGCGATGTTTTTTCCAGCGATGTCGAAGGCGGTACCGTGGTCTGGGCTGGTGCGTATGACAGGTAGGCCGAGCGTGACATTGACGGCATTGTCGAAGTCGAGAAGTTTGAGAGGGATCAGGCCTTGGTCGTGATACATCGCAATAACTGCATCGAAAGCTCCGCCTGTAGCATTGCGAAAGATGGCATCGGGCACGCCGGGGCCGCAAAACATGGCGATTTGTAATTCGTTGAGTGCTTCGATCGCCGGAGCGATGATTCGCTTTTCCTCATCACCAAACTCACCGTTTTCACCGGCATGCGGGTTGAGTCCGGCGACAGCGATTCGTGGGCGGCTGATACCACGTTTTTGGAGAAATTCAGCCGTGAGCGAGCCAATATTGAAAACCGAATCCATGGTGACAAGATCGGGCACACGCGCGAGCGGTTCGTGAATGGTTGCCAAGCCTACCGTCAGATGATGGCCGGTAAGCAGCATGCCGAAGCGTGATATACCAAAGGCGTGAGCAAAGAATTCCGTTTGACCCGGGAACTCGAAACCAACGGCTTTGAGTTGATGTTTGCAGACGGGGCCCGTGACCACCGCGGCGGCTCTGCCGTTCTTGAGTTCTCTCACTGCGGATTCAAGGCCCTCCAGCGCAGCAACGGCTGATTGCGCATCGGGTCTCCCTGGGGTGGCGGTACCGCGTTTGCCGATGATTTCGAAATCGTGCCCCTCCGGGAGTTGGCCAGAGGCGAGAGCCATATCGACGATTTCTGGCCCAATGCCGGCAGGGTCGCCAAGGGTGATGAGGATGCGTGCCACGCATCTAGAATCCCTGCGATGGAGCGTTCTGCCAAGTGGCAATCGGTGGGAATTTGTATCTCATGGCTTGCCGGGCAGGGGGGGCATGATTACAAGCGTACTGAGCAATGGATTCTGAAATCGTCAAGCTATCGAGCAGCCCGCGCGCGTCGCAGCGAGCGATTGGTGATCCACCACAAATTGGCCGCGTTGAGAGAATCAGCAGCGCGAGTGTGTCGAAATCACGTCGTCGCCATCGTGGTCATCGTGAGCGCAGGGCAAGCAGGCGTGAACACAGACGCAAAATGAATGCCTTGATTGGTGTCACCATGTTGATTTTCGTACTCGCGCTTTTGGCGGTGCTGGTCATTAGCTCGATGTGGTTGAGCAAGAGGCAAAAAATCAATGCGATAGCCTTGGCTGAAAAACCGGAGCATGCGTGGATTGTTGAGCGCATTAAATCGAAGTTCAAATCGCCGACAGAGGATGAGGCGTTGGCAATCGTTTACAGTTCGGTCGCAGCGAGCGACGAGGCAAGCGTGAAGAAAAACTTCCGGCTTGGATCGACGGATGTGGCCACGGCCCTCAAGTACCTGACGGAACAGCATGCGAAGCGCGGCAAGCCTAGTGGCGCTTCTTGGATTGGCAGTATTGACGTCAACGACATGTTGATCGAAGGAGTTTTGCTCAAATGGAAAAATGGCGATGATATTGATTCCCGGCATGTGTTTTTGACCCCTAATGAACGCGGTGTCTGGCAGGTTGATTTTGACTCTTTTGCCGGCAAATGCATGCCCGAGTGGGATTTGTTTGTCTCGGGTGAGGCGGCCGAGGGGACGGTGAGGATATGGTTCTCCTCCGACAATTATTACAATGGCCCGTTCGTAGATGAGAACAAGTGGGTATGTTACTCGATGGCGCGTCCGCAGTCTGACCAAATCCTTACGGGGTATTGTAAGGTTGGTTCGCCGCAGGCTGCCGCGATGTCGAGCATCATGCAAAGGCTCCGCATGAAAGGTAAAAGCAACAGGTCGTCATTTCCCGCGACGCTTGAAATTTCGCGACCCGAGGGGGCTGAACGGCGTCAGTATGAGATCAAGCGTGTTTTGGCCGAAGACTGGGTGTTGTCGGACAAGGCGTATGATGGTGGGTCTCTGCGTTGAGCGGCAGGATGGCTCGAACTTCTCGGCACTTGCCTTTGGCTGGAACTTTTTTCACCTTCTTGGGCATGGCAAAATCCTGGATGAGATTGGCGGGTATTGTGGTGTTGGTGTTGACCCAGGCCCGTTGTGGAATTTCATCGGGCCGGTCCGGCAATATGGGGGGGCCGACGCAAGAAGAGCGAAATGCGAAAATTGCGGCGGAGCCGACAGGGGAATTTTATTATGGCAGGAGATATTTCGTCGAAAAGACACGCTTCTGGGGTTATCTGCGCAAGCCAAGGCAAGATTGGAATCGTGCGAGGTTGGTGATGATGAGGGAGGATAAAATGCGGGTGCCGGACCGTTATTCAGAGGATGGCCCGCCGGGCAAACGCTACGCTTATGATAACAACTTCGAGTACCGGATCAGGGGTAATTTCACTGGCAAGGAAGTCTATGACCCTAACAGCAATCAGTTTTTGCCTGAGTTCATGCTCACCGGTTACGAATTGATCGATCAAAAGCCAGGTTGGTTGTTCCGCCCGAACGACCGATACAATCGGTTTCGCATGACCCTGATGCCTCGTTGAGCGTAGCGTGGCTCAGGCGTAGGATGACTCCACGCGTTTGGCGACATCGCGATAGCCGTAGTCGACTTCGTAGATTTGCTTAAAGCAATCGAGCGCCGACGGAATGTCGCCCATTTCTTCATGGATAAGGCCTTTTTCGTAGAGGACTTCCTTCTTGATGCCGTCCATTGCATGAAGGTCGGCGAGGGCATCGGAGAGTTGTTTGATGGAGAGGTCGAACATGGCCTTGGCCTTGAATGTTCGGCCAAGTAGGAGCAGAACTTTGGTACGGATGTGAGGATTGCGCGTTGCCTGCTGGAGGTGGGGAATGGCTGCGCTGAGGTTGCCGGATTTGTAAAGTGCGTTGCCGAGTTCGTAGCGGAGTTGCGGGTCGGTTGGGTTCTGATCGACTCGGCGTTGAGCTTCGCGCACTTGTTCGGCGAGTCGTTCGGCCTGGCGGGCGTGCATGGCGGCGTGAAGTTCCGCGTTTGACGGATCGGCGGCCACGGCTTTTTCGAGTGCACGCAAATCGGCCTCGATGGCTTTATCCTTCATGGCCGAAGCCTTTGCCTCCAGGGCTACATCACCGGCACTAAGGGAAAATGCCCACTGATAAAATGAATGGGCATTTTGCCAGTCCTCAAGCTGCTCGTAGATGTTGGCGAGTTCCTTGACGGTCGTGAGGTGATTTGGATTGGCGTTGTATTTTTCGATGGTTTTGTCGCGACGAGCCTCAAGTTGTTCACGGGTGAGGCCGGTGCGCGAGGCCTTCTCCAATTCCTCGAATTGGGCCGAATCGCGCATCAAATCGCGCATACTGGCATTTTCGTCCCAGCGTTGTTTTTGCATCGATGCACGTGCGGTGGCGTCCTTGGCGCCCTTGATGGCCTCGCCGTCGGTGGGATGGTGCTTGATGATGTCGTTGTATACCTCGCCGGCGAGCTCGTGCATGTCGCGCGAGCTGTAAAAAGAAGCGAGTTTTTTGAGGAGCTTGGCGTTCTCGGGAGTGCCGTTGCGAACGGTTTCAAGTGCGAAGGCGGCGGTATCGAAAAATTTGAGTTTGAGGCAGGTTTCGAAAAGCAGATCGTTGGCGTTCTCGTTGTATGGATCCTTTTCCAACTCCTTTTCAATCAAAGGGAGAGCGCCAAGTGGGTCTTTTTTGGCTTGGTTCTGGATTTTCATCAGCCCCATGCCGCCGGTCTGGATCCCGAAAATACCGGATTTTTTCTTCACGCCTCCGGTGAGTTGCAGCTCGCAATTGCGAAGCAACTTGCGCGCATCGAGAAATCCCGGATTATCGGCCAGGACGCTCTGCAACAGAGTGATGGCGTAGTCGTAGTTGGAGGCCTGCGCTGCCGTGAGCGCCCTGAGCCACAGAGGTTTGGCGGTTGCGGTGAGTTCGTTTTCTCGGATCTCAGGCATGGTGGTCTACGGAGAATCGATGGCTTGAAATCACAGTCCAAGCGCGTGTTAAGCTGGGGTCTCATCGGCCCTTTTGCAAGCGTGCTTGTGGGAAAAGACCAAGGCTCGCCAATGCTTTTTATTTTTGGGTTGATGCTCGGGGTTCTTGGCGTTAAGCCAACCTCGTTGGCGGTTGTAAATCAATTGCCGAATCCCATCATCAACATGCCTCCACGCTCAAACAACAAAGGACGCCGCCCATCCGGTGGTGGCCGCAATCGTTACGGTCCCAGCAAGCGCGTTGACAAGTACGATGACGAAGAAAAGGCGGTGGAAGTTGACGGTGAGATTTCCTCCGTGCTTGCGGGCACGATGTTTCGCGTGAAGCTGGAGAGCGGTCACGAGGTGCTAGCACACATCTCCGGAAAAATGCGCAAGCGTTTCATACGCCTGGTAGTGGGCGACAAAGTCAAGATGGAGATGTCGCCATATGACCTCACCAAAGCGCGGATCGTTTTCCGCGTGGGTTGATCGTCGGTTTTTGGGCTTTTTAGACCTCCGCGATTTCCTCGACCTCTTCGTTTGTGCCGACCGAGGGATTTTCTCGTCGTTCGATGACAATGTCTCCAAGCAATTCGCTTTGGCGTACGACAAATTGGTTGAGTTTCATCAATTCGAGTAGGGCGAGGAAAGTGACGATTACCTCAGCCTTGGTCGTGGCGGATTGAAAAAGTTCCTCAAAACGACGGGTTTGACCGGGGGCGAAGCTGGTCATCAGCAAATCGATCTTATCGGAGACGGTGAATCGATCGTCGATGATGTCCCCAAAGTCATGGGATTCTTCAAAGCGTTTGAGGACATTTTGAAACGCCCGGATCAGGTCGAAGATAGAGACCTCGGCGAGCGTGGCAGGCTCCTCCGGAGCCTTTTCGCCGGGATCGGGTTGGTGGGCAAATCGTCCTTCCTGTTCGATTTCGCGCAGCGATAGGAAACCGGCAGCATCTTTGAATTTTTTGTACTCGATGAGTTGGCGAATCAGTTCCCAGCGCGGGTCATCTTCTTCGGCATCCTCTTCGGGAGGTTGATCGACACGCGGCAGCAAGGTGCGGCTCTTGAGGTACATCAGGTTGGCCGCCATGACGATGAATTCGGAGGCGAGGTCGATGTTGAGCAGCTTGAAGGTGTTGATGTAGTCGAGGTATTGACGCGTGATGCGCTCGATGGAGATCGACTGAATGTCGAGCTCGTCCTTTTTGATCAAGTAAAGGAGCAGATCGAGGGGGCCCTCGAAGATTTCCAGGCGGACTTTGTAGTCAGTGGTTTCCACGCGGCAGGTTGATAATGGGTTCCAGGGGGCGATGCGAGGCAATTTTCCCTAGCGCAGGACAGACGAAGACGCTCTAATGTCGGCGAGGCGAACTAGCCGACGCATGATCACCGAAAAATTAGACACATTCGACGAGCGCTTGAGCCAGTGGGTATCGAGCCAGGGGTTTTGGTTCCAGGTGCGCTACTCGATGTCGGGCAAGGGTATGAAGGGGCGTCTGATGTACCATTTAGTGAACTTGATGTTCCGGTTTTTGTTTTTCCTGCTGATTTGCGCGGCAGGTCTTTGGATCTATCTGGAGAAAAGAACTGAGTCCGCAACGTTCATGAGTGAGTTCAGGAACGCGCTCAAGACCGGACTTGCGGCTTCCGAGGTGGAGATGCGCGGTTTTCAACGTTTGCAGGGGCAGATGGAGTTGAGCCGTTTTGCGGCAGAGGGCGGCAGCAACACTTTTTATTCAACATTCGAAGCCCGAAATATCCGCTGCAAAATGGGTTTGCTCGACGGATTGGTGGGGGTTTGGCGTCCGGGCATCGTTGCTGTTTCCAAGTTGGATATCGACCTCAGGGCGGGCGCTGACGACGCGGAAAGTGCCGCTAAGATTTCAAAGGCTTTTTTTGCCGATCCCAAGAAGGTTGAGATTCGTTCCTTTGACATTGCGGAAGCCAACCTGCGATGGGGTTATTCCGAGCGCACCCAGGGGTCGATCGACTCCACCAGCATCAAGATGCAACGCGTCAATAATGTGTGGAGGCTCATCCTCAAAGGTGGATACCTGAGTCAAAACTGGCTCAATCGAGTGGAGATCGTTGAGATGGTTGTTGTTTGTTCGCCTGAAGAGATTTTCTTTGAAAAGGCCCTGCTGAAACAAGGGGCTGGAACCATTGACATGACCGGCATGCGGGTGGTGACAGGAGAGCGCCCTAAAGTTGAGGGGACGATCAAGGTTCGCAGTATTGCCATTGATCGGATCATTCCTCCTGCGACAAGGAGTTACCTCGAGGGAACGCTATCTGGTGATTTCAAGGTTTTCGGATCCACCAATAGTCCCGAGGGGATCGGTTTTGAAGGTCAAGTGCTGATGGATGGCAAGGACACCATCACGCTTCGCGATCGTGTGCACCTGCTCAAAGCGCTTTCCGTGGTGGATTATTCCAGAAACTATCACCGGGTCGACTTCCGCGAAGGTGGCTTTCAATTGCGGATCATCAATGGTGGGCTGGAATTGTCTGATGTGAACCTGAAGTGTGAGGAGATTTTTACAATGGAGGGTAGCATGAAGGTGCGCTTGCCTACGCAGAAAGAGATCGATGAAATGGTGGCAAAAGGTGATTCTGCTTCCGGATCGGTCATCAATGATAGTGAGGATGATGCCTTTTTATCCAAATCCATCGCCCAAAAAGCCGAAGCGGACATTACCCTTAAAAGAGCGGCAGAAGAATCATCCAAACGATGGGGTGAGGGCGGTGATCGCGGAGAAGGAGCCTCACTATTTGACCGTTTGAGCTCGAACAATGAATTGCGGCAACTTCGTAATCAGGCCTCGGAGCGTATGTCCCGCATGCTTCGTTACGAGGGAATGTTTAGGATTACGCTGCCCAAGGATGCGTTTGAGCGGGCCGCCCGTTTGCAACGAGAATATCCTGTGGATACAGCGATCGATCGGGTTCCGATCATGGTTCCTGTGTTAGGAAATCTCTATGATGTAACACTCAAGCAGGCAGAGGATGTCTACGAGTGGCGCAACATGTGATTGTCGCTAAATTTGAATCAAGCGATCGCAGTTGGATCAGCCCGGTAGATTCCGGTGGCTTCAGCCAGCGGTGGGAAGGCCGAGGCTTTTGAAAATTTCGCGAGTCGCGTGGCTTTTGTTGAGCGTGTAGAAGTGGATGCCGTCGATACCCTCATTAAGAAGGCTGGCACACTGTTCGGCGGCATAGTGGATGCCTGCCCGCTCGACGCTCTCGGGGCTTGAACTGGCGCGGTTGAGGGTGCGGATAAGTTTTGCTGGATAGCGTGCACCAGCAGCGAGTTCCGCCATGCGCTTCATGCCTTGCAGTGAGGTCACTGGCATGATGCCTGCGATGATGGGGATATCGATTCCGGCAAGTTGGCAGCGGTCGCGGAAGTCGAGGAAATCGTGGTTGTCGAAGAACAGCTGGGTGCAGATGTAATCGGCGCCGGCGTCGACTTTGGCTTTTAGGTGCTCGAGCTCGAGCATGCGGTTTGGCGTGGCGGGGTGGCCTTCGGGAAAGCCTGCCACACCAATGCCGAAGCCGCGCGGATCAGGGTGCGCTCCAGAGCGGTTGAACTCGCGGATGAAGGCGACCAGATCGGCGGCGTGGCGGAAATCGCCAGTCGACCAATCGTAATCCGGTTGATCCTTGGGCGGGTCGCCGCGCAGTGCGAGGACATTCGATACGCCAGCGGCGGCATAGCGCTCGAGGATCGAAGTAATTTCCTCCCTTGTGTGGCCGACGCAGGTGAGGTGGGGGACAGGTGGGATTGAGGTCGTCTGTTTGATTCGCAGAACGAGATCGTGGGTGAGCTCGCGGGTGGTACCTCCGGCGCCGTAGGTGACCGAGACAAAGGACGGATGAAGCGATTCCAGGTTGCGGATCGTTTCGTAGAGCTCCTCCCAAGCCGTCTCGCTGCGCGGAGGGAAAAACTCGAACGAAAGCGAGGGCTTGGAGTTGCTTAGGATGTCGCTGATGTGCATGGCGCTTTGGCGGTGCTTGATCCTAGAACCCGGGGCTCAATCTGCAACCTTGTTGTTTTTTGGCGCTGAGCCTCACGGTGCAGCGGCAGCAGCTTCGGCGGCTTGCTCGGTGGCAAGTACATCGCTGCGGAGGTCACCACCTTTGCGGCGGCTCCACCACAGCACGATCGGCGATGCGACAAAGACCGAAGAGTAGGTGCCGACCACAAGGCCGATGAGAATCATGACCGAGAAATCACGGAGCGAAGACCCGCCGTAGAGCGAGAGGATCGCCACGGTGATGATGGTGGTCGCCGAGGTGAGCAGTGTTCTTGAGAGGGTGGCGTTGATCGCCTCGTTCATGATCGATTTGATCGATCCGCCGCGGATCAAGAGGCTTTCACGAATGCGGTCGAAGACGACGATGGTGTCGTTGATTGAGTAGCCGGCGATGGTGAGGATTGCACCGACATGGATCAGCGAGAGTTCACCGCCGAGCAGTACGACGAGGCCGACGGAGATGATCACATCGTGCAAAATTGCTACGAAGCCGCCGAGCGCGAAGGAGAATTCGAAGCGGAATGTGATGTAGAGCAAGATGCCGATCAGGCCGAGAACGAGGGCGATCAGCGAGTCTTTGAGGAAGGTGCCGCCGATGAGCGCGGAAACTTCGACCTTGCTGCTATCGATGATATAGTCGTGATCCGCGGTCGAACCGGATTTTTTCTCGCCGAGGGCGGGGATGCTTTCGCGAAGTTTGGCGATGATCGTGTCGGCATCCTTGGTGTCGCAGCGTACGGTGAGAAGGGTGCCGGTGGCGGGGTTGCCTTGCTCTTGCGGGTAGGCAGCTTTGGTGAGTTGGAGGCCGGAGAGGGCCTTGTCGACATCGGCGGTTGGGATTTTTACATCCGTGCCAAGCTGGAATTTGATGAGCGTGCCGCCGGTAAAGTCGACACCGAAGGCGCGTTCTTTGCGCATGCCGAATGCGGCTAGCGAGAGCACTACTAGCACCAGCGACAGAAGTGCGCAGGCGCGGGATTTGCCGATGAAATCGAATTTCGTAGCCTTGATGAGGTTGAGGAATGTGATTTTCTTAAGCGCGTTGAGGTCGGTGCTCCAGCGGAAGAGCACGCGGGTGACGAGGATTGCCGAGAACATCGAGGCCACGATCCCGATCGTAAGGGTGATGGCGAAGCCTTTGATCGCGCTGCTGCCGAAGATGAAGAGCAGGACAGCGGTGATCAGCGAGGTGAAGTTCGAGTCAAAGATCGCGGTGAAGGCTTTGTCGTAGGAGGCAGAAATCGCGGTTTTAAGCGATTTGCCTGCTTCCATTTCCTCGCGTAGGCGTTCGTAGATGAGCACGTTGGCGTCGACCGCCATGCCGATGGTGAGGATCATGCCCGCGATGCCGGGCAGTGAGAAAGTGAAGCCGAACATGGCCATCACTCCGAAGAGAATGACACCGTTCACAGCCAAGCCGAAGAGCGCGATGATGCCGGCGAAGCGGTAGTAGAGGAGGACAAAGAGGGCGGTGATGGTGAGGCCGACGATGCCGGCCCAGATGCCTTGCTTGACAACGGCCGCGCCGAGGGTGGGCGAGACCGTGTCTTCCATTTCGACCACCAGCGGGTTTTCGAGCGGATTCATGAGCGCGTTGGCGAGGTTTTGCACTTCGCCTGGCTCGCGCAGGCCTTCGACGATAAATTGTTTGCCGAGCGGGGTTTGATTGACGACTGGTGCGCTGATCACTTCGCCGTCGAGCACGATGGCGATGCGGTCGGCTCCGGGGCGCATGTTTTTGGTGAGGGCGATCATTTTGTCCGTGCCCTCGGCGTTGAGTGTGATGGCGACCGCGTCGGCCTGTTGCGGGGATGGCACGGCATCAGCGATGTCGGATCCGCCAAGAGCCATGCGACGATTGAGGAGGATCGGGCGGGTGTACTCGTTTCCGTCCTCGTCTTTGCCCTTGAGTGTATAGGCGCGGTAACCTGGCACAATCTCGCTGCCGTCCTGCACGCGTTGGGCGAGCGGCTTGCCATCGGCACCGGGTTCATCGTTGCGACGGCTCACCTCGCGGAGCTCAAGTTTGGCGACTTTTTCGAGGGTGGTACGGATTTTGGCCGAGTCTTCGGGTTCGACTCCCGGCATTTGCACGAGGATGCCGTCTGCTCCCTGGCGGGCGATGAGCGGCTCGGAGGTGCCCATGCTATTGAGGCGTTTTTCGATCACCAAAATCGCTTGTTCGACTTGTTGCGGAGTGACCTCCATTTTCTCGCCGCTATCCGACTCGCGCGGTTGCACGCGGAGTGTGAACGAGGATCCGCCGACGATGTCGATACCGCCCCTGAGTCGCTCTTTCACCGGAGTTGCTGCCAGCACACAGAGGGCCGTCGTACCGATGAGCAGGACCGTGCCGACATTGCGTTTGCGCCGCTCGATGTCAGTGGCGAAGTACCAGAAGAAGAGGATCACAAGGATCATGCCGGTCACGAAAATGGTGAGCGGATCTTCGTAGAATGAGGTGGCGGCGAGCATGGCGAAAAGCGGTGGGTGAAATGCGTAAGGCGTTGGACGCGTGGGGGCGGTCTTATGCTGCAGAATCTTTTTTGGTGACGTTGCCAATGGGCTGCGAAATTCGATCATGGTGCCTTCGGCCACTTTCACGACCACGGTGTGTTCGCGCACGTTGTGGACGATGCCGTGGATGCCGGCGGTGGTGATCACTTTGTCGCCCGATTGGAGAGCGGCGATACGAGCGGCTTGTTCCTTGCGCTGGCGTTGTTGCGGGCGGATGAGCAGGAAGTAGAACATGACGACCATGAGGCCCATCATGATCAGGGGGTTGCCGAGGATGCCGCCTTGGGGTGCGGGTGCGGCTTGAGCGAGGAGGTTGGCGAGGAATGTGTGTGTGGTCATGATGCGGTGGGGTTGTGGTATCGTTTGATGAAGGAGTCTTTGTAGTCGTTGAATTTTCCGTTAGAGATGGCGTCCCTCGCGCCGGCGACGAGACCCATGTAGAAATGCAGATTGTGGAAGGAAAGCAACCGCAAAGCGAGCATTTCCCCAGCGCGAAACAGGTGGCGAATGTAGGATCGGGAAAATCCTGCGACATGCGGGTGGGCGGATTCGCAGAGCGGGCGTGGGTCCTTGGCGTGGATGAGGTTTTTGATGTGGAGGGGGCCGTCGAGAGTGAAGGCCACGCCATGGCGGGCCATGCGGGTGGGCATGACGCAGTCGAACATGTCGACGCCGCGGGCGATCATTTCCAAAATCTGCGGGGGCGTGCCGAGGCCCATCGCGTAGCGGGGTTTGTCGTCGGGCAGATAGGGTACGGCATTTTCGATCGCGCGAAACATTTCGTGTTCGGGCTCGCCGACCGATACACCGCCGACCGCGTAGCCATCGAAGCCCATCGCGACGAGTTCGCGGGCGGATTGCTCGCGCAGGTCGGCATAGACTGATCCCTGGACGATGCCGAAGTGGAGTTGGCGGCCATTGCCCGACAACGGTTGGTGGGTGGTGATCCAATCCTTGCAGCGTTGTGCCCAGCGGGTGGTGAGGGCGAGTGAGCGGGCGGCGTAGGCTTCGTCGCAGGGGTAGGGCGGGCATTCGTCGAAGAGCATCGCGATGTCGGATCCGAGCGAGGCTTGGATTTCCATGCTCAGCTCAGGAGTAAGCATCATCTTTGAACCATCGAGGTGGTTTTGGAATCGCACTCCTTCTTCGGTGATTTTGCGGAGCTTCGCGAGCGACCAAACTTGGAAGCCGCCCGAGTCGGTGAGGAAGGGTTTTTGCCAGGTGGTGAAACCGTGAAGTCCGCCCATGTCGCGGATTAGCTCGTGGCCGGGGCGCAACCAGAGGTGATAGGTATTGCCGAGGATGATTTGTGCGCCGAGTTGCTCGAGTTCGAGCGGGTGGAGGGTTTTAACCGATCCTTGGGTGCCGACTGGCATGAAGATCGGAGTTTCGACGACGCCATGCGGCAGGCTCAGTGTTCCGTGACGGGCGGAGCTGGCGGAATCGGTCGCAAGGAGGGAAAATGGCGCGCTCAAGTCCGCTCCAAGTAAGCGCAAACTGCCTTCGGGCCAAGTGGAAAGAAGCAGCGACGAAAAAGCCCCCAGCGCCTGAGCGGTGGGGGCTTGAGGGAGTTTTGAGAGTCGCGATCCGGTATCAGTAGGAAACGCGTGAGCGTCCGCCGGAGCTGATGATGCGGACGCGGTCGCCGACGGAGAATTGCTCGCGTGGGTTGACTTCTTGAACGATTGCGACCGAGTCGCCTTGGTCGAGGCGGACGGAGATTTCGATGCCGCGGCGTGAGGTCATGGCCTGTTGGGCCTGGGAGGCGATGGCGCTGCCGACCATGGCGCCGCCGATCGCGCCAGCGGTGTTCGAGGCGCGGCCTCCGCCGATGTTGCTGCCGAGGAAGCCGCCGGCGATGGCACCAGCGAGGGCGCCGCCTTGGCTGCCGCCTTCAATTTTGACCGGACGAATCGAGGTGATGCGACCGGTTTGGACCGCTTGGGCTCGGCCGGCTTCACCGCGTGAATAAGTGTCGCCAGTGATGCTGTCCTGGGCGCAGGAGCTGAAGAGGAGGGTGGTAGCCAATGTGAATGCGAGTTTTGCTTTCATGGTGATCGAAATTATATCGACGCAAAAATGTCGGAGGCAAGGGGGAAATTGGGGGATGGATATGGGATCATAGAGAAATTGGGTCGTTGAGGTAAGAGTCTGTGTTTGGAAAACTCTGCTATGGACTTCGCATGAGATTTCTTGTCTTGGGGGTATTTTTTCAATTCGATGAGGTATGGCCGATTGGTTTTACACACACAAAGGGACGCAGTCTGGTCCGGTAGATTTTGAAACACTTCGTGGCATGGCTGCTAGGGGAGCGCTCGATGCCGAGAAGGATCTTGTCTGGTCAAATGGCATGAAGGACTGGATTTCGGCAGGCAGCGTTGCGGGTTTGTTTGATCAGCCCCCGCCACCATTGCCTATTGTCGGGCCGGACTTCGAACTTGAGTCGGGCAGTATCGAGCCGATTGAGGTGGGCGCTTGTGTGAAGCGGGCGTTTGAATTGACGAAGAAGAACTTCGGTCAGTTGGTCTTGGCGATGATCACCGTATTGGCTGTGTTTTTTATGGCAGCATTGGTGCTAGGAGTGATCGATGCCGCCATGGGCTGGAGTGCTCCGACGGGTTCATCAAGCAGTCATGGAAGTGTCTTCAATCAGCTGGCGATGCAAGTCGTCTCCATTTTCATATCACTCGGTGCAGCGCGATTTGCTCTCAACCTCGTTTCGGGAAGGCCCGCCGAAATCACTCAGATTTTTGGCCAAGGTGATAAGCTGCTTAGGGGAATTGGTGTATCAATCCTGCTTGGTTTAATGATTTTGGTGGGTTTGATCTTTTTCATCGTGCCGGGTATTTGGCTCGGACTGAAATATGGTCAGGCCATGATTGCCTTGGTCGATCGCAATTGCGGTGTGATCGAGGCTTTCAAATACAGCGGAAAAATTACCGAGGGCCACAAGGCCAAGCTCATGGTGTTGGGATTTGCGGCGATGGGGATCATGCTGGCTGGCATCATCGCGCTCGTGGTGGGGCTTGTTTTTGCCTATCCCGTCGCGGGGCTTGCGTGGGTGCTTGGGTACCGATGGATGCAGTTTGGCCGCCGCGCGGTGGCTGATGGTAGTTGAAAATCCATGCGGCTTAGCATCCACCGCTTGCGCTTGTCGGGGTGGTGGATAGCTTGGTGGCCATCCGATGTCCGATTCTTTTGTCCACCTTCATGTCCACAGTGAGTTTTCGTTGTTGGATGGAATGATTCGCATGGGGGATTTGGCGAAGCGTGCGGCGTCGATGGGGATGCCGGCGGTGGCGGTGACCGACCATGGGAATTTGTTTGGAGCGGTAGAGTTTTACCAGAAGTGCAAGAAGGCGGGGGTGAAGCCGATTTTCGGCTGTGAGATTTATCTCGCGCCGTTTTCGATGCAGGAAAAGAAGGAGCTAGTGGGTCGCAAGCGTGCGACGCATTTGACCTTACTGGCAGAGAACAATGAGGGATGGGAAAATTTGTCGAAGTTGGTATCGAAGGGTCATCTTGAGGGGCTCTACCATGGCAAACCGCGGGTCGATCGCGCTGCGTTGCGGGAATTTTCGAAAGGGGTGATTTGCCTGACCGGCTGTATTTCGGGTCCGGTGAACGAGTGGCTGCATGCCGGCGATGAGGCCAAGGCGCGTGAGACGTTGGCCGAGTTGGTGGAGATTTTCGGCGCGGCCAACACCTATGTGGAGATTCATGATCACGGGATGGAGGCGCAGCGTCGGGTGAATCCGATTTTGCTCAAGCTCGCCAAGGAATTTGGCCTCAAGCCGGTGGCGGCCAATGATGTACACTTCCTCGATCGCAAGGATCACGATGCGCACGATGTGATGATCTGCATCGGTACCGGGCATCAACTGATCGATGAAAGCCGCATGCGGTATTCGCCGGAGGTTTACTTCAAGTCGCCGGAGGAAATGCGTGAGATTTTTGCCGAGCTGCCTGAAGCCTGCGATGCGACTTTGGAAATTGCGGAGCGTTGCAATGTCGAGATGAAGCTCGACTCAACCTCATCGGAAAAATACCCGCAGTTCGGCACGCCTGATGGTAGCCCGCGCGAGGAGTATTTGATGCGGCTTTGCACCGAGGGATTGGTTTCTCGCTATGGAGCGGAAAAGGCAGCCGACCCAGAGATCGCGGGGCGACTCAAGTACGAGGCGGGGGTGATCAATCAGCTAGGTTTCGCATCGTACTTCCTCATCACGGCGGACTTCATCCGCTGGGCGCGCGAGCAAAACATTCCGGTGGGGCCGGGGCGTGGATCGGCAGCGGGATCTTTGGTGGCGTATGCGTTGGGGATCACCGACATTTGCCCGCTCAAGTTTGGTTTGTTGTTCGAGCGCTTCCTTAATCCCGAGCGGGTGAGTCCGCCGGACGTTGATATCGATTTCTGCCAATCGCGCAGGCCCGAGGTGATTGATTATGTGCGCAAAAAGTACGGCGAGCGCTGTGTTTCGCACATCATCACCTACGGCACGATGGGCGCCAAGAGTGTCATCCGCGATGTCGCGCGCGTGATGGGCTTGGCTTATTCCGAGGGAGATCGGCTTTCAAAAATGATCGATGCCAAACCTCTCGACAAGGACGAGAAGGACAAGTTCGGCGATTCGATTTTGGCGCGCGAGTGGGAGCGCAACACCGAACTGCGCGAGACGATCGAGGCGTCGTCGACCTACCAAGACGCGTGGACCTACGCGTTGGCGCTCGAAGGGCTCAACCGCAATGTTGGCATTCACGCGGCGGGTATCGTGATCGGCGACCGATCGCTCGATGACCATGTGCCGCTCACGCGCGGCAACGAGGGAGAGGTGGTGACGCAGTACGACATGGGCGCGATCACCGAAGTGGGCCTCCTGAAAATGGATTTCCTTGGTCTTCGCAACCTCACGGTTATCCAGGAAGCGGTCGAACACATCCGCTCGGTGAAGCCGAATTTCCGCATCGAGGATGTGCCATTGGATGATCAGCCGACATTCGACCTTCTCAACCGCGGCGAGACGATGGGCGTGTTTCAGCTCGAGTCGGGCGGGATGGTCGAGACCTGCCGCAAGTACCAGATCGAGAAGATCGACGACATCATCGACTTGCTGGCGCTTTATCGTCCGGGTGCGATGCAGTTCATCGACCAGATGATCGAGGTCAAGAAGGGCCGCAAGAAAGCCATGTACGAGCATCCGCTGCTCGAGCAGGTCTGCGGCAACACCTACGGGGTGATGATCTATCAGGAGCAGGTGCAAAATGCGGCCAAGTTACTGGCAGGATACACGCTGGGCGGTGCCGACCTTCTGCGTCGTGCGATGGGCAAGAAGGACCCCGAGAAGATGGCCAAGGAGCGGGGGAAATTTGTCGAAGGTTGCGGCAAGACCAACGGCATTGGCGAGGCCTTGGCGGGCAAGATTTTCGAGAAGATCGAAATGTTTGCCGGCTATGGTTTCAATAAATCCCACTCGGCTTGCTACGGTCACATTTCCTACTGGACCGCGTGGCTCAAGGCGAACCATCCGGTCGAGTTCATGGC
The DNA here is from genome assembly GCA_029977225.1 of Verrucomicrobiaceae bacterium. Classification (GTDB taxonomy): domain Bacteria; phylum Verrucomicrobiota; class Verrucomicrobiia; order Verrucomicrobiales; family Akkermansiaceae; genus Luteolibacter. The sequence goes on from JAPOLH010000021.1 coordinate 18,483, forward strand.
TGCGTTGCTCTCGAACGAAATTCACAACACCGACAAAATCGGTGTGTTTGTTTCCGAGTGCCATCGCATGGGTATCGAGATTCTGCCGCCCGACCTCAATGCGTCGGGGTTGCGTTTCCGCCCTGCGGCGACACCCGGAGGTGGTCAGGGAATCCGTTACGGGCTGGCGGCAATCAAGAACTGCGGCGAGGCGGCAATGGCCACCGCGATCGCGGAGCGCGAGGCGAAGGGGAAATTTGCCTCGCTCGATGATCTCGCTGCGCGGCTTGACTCGAAGGTCGTCAACAAGCGGATCCTCGAAAACCTCGTCAAGGCTGGCGCGCTGGATTGGACCGGTGAAACGCGGGCGGGGATGTTTGCCCGCCTGGAGCAGGTCGTGGCTACGGCCTCCTCGTTGCAACGCGACCGCGCGTCGGGTCAAGTTTCACTGTTTGGTGACATGGGATTTTCCGCACCGGCGCCCAGCTCAAAGAATTCTGCGGGTACGCCAAGTGTTGCTGAGTGGAGCAAGGATGAACGACTGGCTCACGAAAAGGAATTGCTCGGTTTTTATGTGACGGGTCATCCGCTCGATAAATTCCGCGGTGTGATTGATTCCGATCGCTTCAAGCGCCTGGGGTTGATCGAAGATCTTGATTTGTCGAATCCGCGCGACCGCTTTCCGTTTGCCGGAATGATCCGCTCGCTTGAGGCCAAGGTGACCAAGACCGGCAAGCCGTTTGGTGTGCTGGTATTGGAGGACTTCACCGGTAGCTCCGAGATCGTGTTGTGGGGCGAGAGTTTTGTGCCCGCGCGCGACGAGGGTTTGCTCGAAGTAGGCAAGATTGTGAAAATGCGCTGCGCGGTGCAGAGCGACGAACGGACGGGCGGTTTTCGTCTGACTGGATCGGATGTCTCTGAACTCAAGCCCAAGCGGGTGAGCGCCAATGGCAAGGGGGTGCTTGATCTTGTCTTGTGGACTAGCCGCCATGGCGATTGGGACATCGAGGAAATTTCGCGCATCATCGGTGCGCATCCAGGCAGCACACCGGTGAGGTTTCATATCCAGAACAGCGCCGGAAAACGCGCCACGGTGGAAGCGGGCGAGGCCTATCGGGTGAAACTTGATCGCGAATTGGAATCAGCCCTCGATCGCTGGATCGATGCGGATTGAGTGGGGGAGTAGTGGTATTGTCCGAAGGTAGGAAACCTTTTTAAGAGGTGCCTTGGATTTGGTTTTCTTGCGATGTTCCGGTTAATTTTCGCATTGTGAATAAGTCGGGATAAGTCGGGATGGCTTTATCTGTGGTGTCATGGATTGCTCGGGGTGTTGATTCAACTGGCGTCAATAAATCAGCTCATTTGTTTGCTTAGATAACTTGTTGGAATCAGTCGATTAAAGCTGACGATGGTTTCGTAATTTATTAATCTTCAGATTGTTGTGATTTAATTTCACATTTGTTCGCATGTTTGAACGATTTGTTCACATCGCCTAAGATGCTTGGTGGCGAATATGCAGGCGGTTGATCGAAATGGGTGCGGATGAAGGGAAGCTTGCCAAATTCAGGTCGGCTTCGATTGTGAATAAGTGGTGAAGAACTGCGAAAAAATCCGCTAGATTGCTGTAAGTTAATGGGTTGTGGAAATGGGTGGTTTATGAGGCGTGTATTCGGACCACTGGGGGGCGCGACGAGGATATGGCGATTGCCGAGGCTAAAAGTTTTCCACTTTACGACGTGAGGGGATCGAATCAAAAGACCCTGCGCTTGCCGCAGGAAATCTGTCGGCATCCATTCCAAACCTCATCATGGACATTCAAATTGCCACACTTTGCGACTTTGCATCCGATTACAACGGCAAGCTGGTCATTTCCGGAACCTTCGACACCCTTGCCGCCCGTTCATTGCCGGTGGTGCATCCGGCATGCGCTTTGGCTTTGCGTTTCTGCTTCACGCAGGAGGACACGGGCCGCCACCAGCTTTCCATCAACATCATCAATGAGGATGGTGTTTCGCTTGATCCGGACAATATGCCGATCAAGCCCGAGTTTGATGTGCAACTTCCAAAGAACGCCCCATTCCTCACGCGCAATGTGGTGATGAACTTGCAGGGTCTTCGTTTCCCTGAAGATGGCATTTACTCGATCGACATTGGATGCGATGGCGAGATCCTTGTGCGTCTGCCGTTGCGTGTGGTGCATGTGCAGCAGGGTCCGAATGGTGAAGCCCAAGCGGGCTGATCTGATCCAACGCGGGGTTCAATGCGCTAGCCCCGCCACGAAGCTTGTGAAAAAATCGGTGCCCTCTTTCAGGGCGTCAATTTTTATGTATTCGTCGGCCGTGTGAGCTTGATCGATCGAGCCGGGTCCGATGCAGATGCTTGGGATACCGCCGTGCGAGAGGTGGGCGGCATCGGAAAACCATGGGGCACATGCCAGTTTGCTGCCCGGTGGAGTGTTGAGCAGGCGTTGGATCATTGGGTGATCGGGGCTCGTTTCCATGGGTGGATTTTCGTGCGGGTTGACCAGCTCGATCGGGAGTTGGTGGCGTGCGATGCACTCTCGCAGGAGTTGTAGTCCGCCGCCGGAGCGGGCAAGTGAGGGGGTGATACGGATGTCGAGCTCCGCCTCGGCGAGGTCGGGCACGATGTTTGGTCGCGAGCCGCCACGGATGAGGCCGATGTTGAGGGTCGAGTGCCCGAGTTGCGGGTGAGTGAAGCTGGCGAGCGAGGTGCTGAGGTCGCGTTGAACTTCGAGCATCGCGCTGGCGAGTTTGACGATTGCGTTGTCGCCGCGTTCAGGTTGGGAGCTGTGGGCGGCGCGGCCGGTGGCGCGGAGAGTGGCCCAGAGCGAACCTTTCGTGAGGTGCACGATTTCCATCGAGGTTGGTTCGCCGACCAGCGCGAAGTTGTAATCCGCCCCTTGATGTTTCGCGAAATGTTTCGATCCCCATTGGCCCGACTCTTCGCCCATGAATGCGACGAAATCGATCGCGATGGGGAGCGAGGCGAGCTGATCGCGATTGCGTTGGAGCGCGGTGAGCATGGCAGCCATCGGGCCTTTCGTGTCAGAGGCACCGCGGCCCCAAATTTTTCCTTCGCGGATTTCACCACCGAAGGGATCGATCGTCATGTTGGCGACACCGACCGTGTCGAGATGCGGGCCAAACAAAATTCGCGGCCGGCCATCAATCGGAGCGAAGTGGGCGATGAGATTTGGGCGACCGGCTTGGATTTCTTCGATGCGGACCGTCGCCCCGATCGCTTCGAGCCAATCGCGCAGAAAATCGGCAATGGCCGCCTCGCCGGTTTCGCTGGTGCCGGGAGAATTGTCCGGGTTCACCGAAGGAATGCGGATCAATGCCTGCAGGAGTGAAACCACATCGTCGTTCATCGTGCGGGAAGTTTTCCCCGTATCGCGGCGATCGGCAAGGCTGTAAGGCGCGGATCCATAAGCCACGGCAGGGCTTGCTAATTGGCCATTGATGGGCGATGGATTCTGCAGCTCGTGTGACAACCCGTGCGAGCAAACAAGATCATGGTGGAAATCCGACTTACCTACGAAGGCGACCTGCACTGCTCGGCTGTTCATCAGCCCTCGGGCAGCGTCATCGCAACCGACGCGCCGCTCGACAACAATGGCCGCGGCGAGGCGTTTTCTCCTACCGATCTTGTGGCCACTGCCTTGGCAGCGTGCATGGCCACGGTCATTGGCATCGTGGCCAAGCGCAAGGAAATCGATGTCACGGGCATGAGTGTCAATGCGCGCAAATTCATGTCCGACGATCAACCGCGTCGAATCAGTCGCATCGAGCTCGACCTTCAGATGCCGCTTCCGGCTGATCATCCCGATCGCAAATTGCTTGAGAGTGCGGCCCGCGGATGCCCGGTGCATCACAGCATTCACCCCGACATCGATGTCGTGATGAACTGGATTTGGGCCTGATTTCGGCTTTTATTTTAGGCCCCCCAAGGGGTGTCACTTTTTGCCATTTTATTCACAAAATGGTTGCTTGCGGGCCCGAAACGGGGGAGGATTTTGGCGAAACCTCATAAAGATAGGTAACAAACTAATGTTTAAATTTCCCGATCACGCACCCTTCTCCAAAGAACAGCGTCAGTCTTTGGAATTATTGCTTTCCGCGACCGATGCCGCGCAGCGCGCATGGCTGAGCGGATTTTTGGCGGGCATGGGTCCAGCTGGCGCGGCGGCACCGGCGGTCGTTTCTGCTGGGAAGCTGACGGTTTTGTACGGGACCGAGTCGGGCAATTCTGAGGCCCTTGCAGCGCGTGCGGTGAAGGATGCCAAGAAGCGTGGCTTCCAGGCGGTGATGAAAAACATGTCTGAGATCGAGCCGGCGAGTCTGGCAACGGTGGGGAATTTGTTGGTCATCGTCTCGACCTGGGGCGACGGCGAACCACCGGAAACGGCGGTTGGTTTTTACAAGGCTTTGATGAATGAGGAGATTGCTCTGGGTGGTCTGCGCTATTCGGTGTGCGCCTTGGGCGACACCTCGTACGAGAAATTTTGCCAGACCGGCAAGGACATCGATGCGCGGCTTGAGGTCTTGGGCGGCAAGCGTGTGGCAGATCGTCGTGATTGCGATGTGGATTACGAGGATGCCTTCAGCGAATGGCTGGGTCTTGCCTTGACCGCGCTTGCGCCGGCGGGCGGGGCGATTGCTACTGCGTCGGTTGCGGATTTCGCTGTGGGTGGAGTTGAGTACGGAAAGAAGAATCCATTCCCATCGCCGCTGAATGAGCGTGTGATGCTCAATGGTGAGGGCTCAAGCAAGGAGACGATTCATTTGGAATTTTCGCTCGATGGATCGGGTCTGTCGTATGAGCCCGGCGACGCCTTGGCGGTGGTGCCGGTGAATGCGCCCGATGTCGTGGCGGCGGTGCTTGCAGCGGCCAAGTTGAAAGGGGATGAGGAAATTGAAACCAAAGTCTCCGGACGCAAGTTGTTGGCCGATGCCTTGCGTGAGGATTTTGACATCACCGCCCTTTCGCGCAGCGTGCTCACCAAGTTGGCAGAGGCGACTGGATCCGATGCCTTGAAGGCGTTGCTCGCGGATGATGCCAAAGAAAAGCTCAAGGCGTACAATTATGGTCGCGAGATTGTTGATGCGATCAGCGACTTTGCGCCATCGGGCCTTTCGGCAAATGCTCTTGCGGGCTTGTTCCGCAAGTTGCCGCCGCGTCTTTATTCGATTGCCTCCAGTCCGCTCGCGCATCCCGGCGAGGTGCATCTCACGGTGGCAGCTGTGCGTTATCAATCGCATGGCCGCGCGCGCAAGGGCGTATGCTCGACCTATCTGGCCGATCTCGCGAAGCCCGGATCGGAGGTGCCGATTTTCGTGCAGCCGAACAAAAATTTCCGTTTGCCTGCTGATGATGCCGCGCCGGTGATCATGGTCGGTCCTGGCACTGGAGTGGCTCCATTCCGCGCCTTTGTCGAACACCGTGCGGCTACGGGGGCCAATGGCAAAAACTGG
>JAPOLH010000022.1 GCA_029977225.1 Verrucomicrobiaceae bacterium
CACCCACAACACTGACTTCACTGGCGCGCCATCTTGCCCGCCACTTTTCTTCCAAGCCAGTCGGCCATCACGCGCCGACTGGCTTGATCTTTCTACGGAAAACGTCAGCCTCTGGCGATTGACGCCATGCCCGGAACGCTTCGCTTCGAAAATGTCACCAAACGCTTCGGCTCGTTCACCGCGGTCGATGATGTGACGCTCGAAATCGAGCACGGCAAAACCTTCTCCCTGCTCGGTCCCTCCGGTTGCGGCAAAACCACCCTGCTGCGCATGGCCGCAGGTTTCGAAGCGCCCGATCAAGGCCGCATCCTGCTCGACGGCCACGACATCACCGACCTCCCGCCAGAAAAACGCTCGCTCAACACGGTCTTCCAAAACTACGCGCTCTTCCCCCACCTCAGCGTCCGCGAAAACATCGCCTTCGGCCTCAAGATCGCCAAGCATTCAAAAGCCGACATCGCACGCCAGGTCGACCGCATGCTCGAACTCGTCGACCTCGCGGATCACGCCGACAAAAAACCGCAGCTGCTCTCGGGCGGACAAAAACAACGCGTCGGCATCGCCCGCGCCCTCGCCAATCAACCCCGCGTCCTACTACTCGACGAACCGCTCGCCGCACTCGACCTGAAACTCCGTCAACGCCTACTCGTTGAGCTCGACGCGATCCACGACGAAGTCGGCATCACCTTCCTCTATGTCACCCACGACCAAGGCGAGGCAATGTCGATCTCCGACACAATCGCCGTGATGAACCGCGGCCGCATCGAGCAAACCGGCAAACCCGCCGAGATCTACGAGACTCCTCGTACTTCGTTTGTCGCGGCATTTATCGGCGATACGAATTTCTTCGAAGGCCGCGTCACCGACTCGCTCAGCGATCGATTTTCAAAAGCCGACATACCAGGCCTCGGCTCGATCATGATCGACAACGACAAACCGGTCCGCCCCGGCGATCGCATCCACCTTTCCCTTCGCCCAGAAAAAATCATCCTCTCGCGCAACCGACCCAACCCCGACACCTGGAGCAACATCCTCCAAGGCACCATCGAAGATGTGATCTACTACGGATCCCACACCCGCTACTGGGTCCGCTCCGGCGAATACCGCCTCTGCGCCGAACAACAACACCGCACCTTCCTGCTCGACGAAACCCCGCCAAGCTGGAACGACCCGGTCTGGCTGCGCTGGCACGCCAACGACGGATTTCTCCTCGAACAATATCGCGAGGAGGATGAAAATCTCCTCACCCTCCCCGAGGACTGACTTCCCTACCACTCATGAACCTCCGCCTCATCGTTGGCCTCGGCAACCCCGGACGCCAATACGAAGACACCCGCCACAATGTCGGGTTCATGATCCTCGACCGCCTCGCCGCCGAGTCGCAGGCGCCCTTCCAATCCGCGCCGCGCTTCCAATCCACCCCCGCCCGCCTGCCCGATGCCGGCCCGCTGCTCGCCAAGCCGCAAACCTTCATGAACCTCAGCGGCCGCGCAGTCCAAGCGATCCTCGCCTTTCACAAATGGACGCCCACCGAAATGCTGGTGGTCTACGACGATGCCGCCCTCCCGCTCGGTGCCCTCCGCTTCCGCGAAAAAGGCTCGGCCGGCGGCCACAACGGGATCAAATCGATCATCGAACACCTCGGCACCCAGGAGTTTCCCCGACTCAAGGTCGGCATCGGCGCCAGCCAACCCGACAACATGGTCGGCCATGTGCTCGGAAAATTTACCCCTGACGAGCAGACCGAACTGCAAAACACGCTTGCAATGGCCGTCAAAGCCGTGCAGCTTGCGCGCTCCCAAGGTCTCGCCACCGCGGCGAACCGCTTCAACCAGTCCAAGCCAACCCCACCACCCCATGAGCCGCAAGTACCAGGGCCTGATCGTCCTTAACACCAAGTCCCTCGAAGGCAGCGTCGACGACCTCGTCGCCTCAATCTCCAAAGAAATCGAAGCCGAGGGCGTCAAACTCGACAAAATCAGCCAACTCGGCCGCCGCCAGTTCGCTTACGAATCCCGCCACCTCGAGTCCGGCCACTATGTGAACTACACCTTCGCCGGCACCCCCGAGACCATCAGCAAAATCCAAAGCCGCCTGCGCCTCAACACCAGCGTGCACCTGCAGCATTTCCAACGGATCGCCTGATCCGTCCACAAAATTGTTCTCTTGAACAATTTTGCTTGCCCTCTCCCACGCCATCGCCAACTCTTACCTCATTATGGCAAACCTCAACAAAGTCATGCTCATCGGGAATCTCACCCGTGATCCCGAACTCCGCCACACCCCACGCGGCACCGCGGTCGCCGAGCTCGGCCTCGCGATCAACCGCACCTGGACGGATGACCAAAAAGGCAAGCAAGAGGAAACCACCTTTGTCGATGTCACCCTCTGGGGCCGCCAAGCGGAAACCGTTCAGCAATACCTCACCAAAGGCAGCCCGATCTACATCGAGGGCCGACTCAACCTCGACACCTGGGACGACAAGACCACCGGTCAAAAACGCAGCAAACTCAAGGTGATCGGCGAGTCCTTCCAATTCCTCTCCGGCGGAAACAAAGGCGGCGCTGGCAGCTCAGCACCCCGCAGCGCCCCCGATCGCTCCCACTCGGCCAGCGGCGCCTCCGCCGCCCCCGCCGACGACTTCCAAGAAGAGGACGACATCCCCTTCTGATCGCGAGCAACCTGGGGCATCTTGCCCCCTCTTCTCTTGCTTCTTGCATCTTGAAGTCTTGGGTCTTTTTCCAAACGGTCAGCTCGACCCTGTGACTCGAGCTCACCCGCTCTTCCCTGAATTTCCCGCAATTTTGCCATTGCCAAGCCGTGCGGAATCCGCGAACTTCCGCGCGTTGGACCGACGGAGCGGTGCGCTTCGCTGAAACCTCAGCGGCACCAGTCAGCCTGTTTTCCATCTCCATTTCTCGGACTCAATCCGCACCCGTGGTGCCCGAGTCGATTGATGCGCAGGACCCCAAACCTGCAAGCCTCCATGCCAGCATGGGCGATTCGCCGCCCGCCATTGGCACAACCCCCACCTCATCCCCCATTTCACCATCCCATGGCCGGTCACAACAAGTGGTCCAAGGTCAAACACATCAAGGCCAGAGTCGACGCCATCAAAGGCAGGGTCTTCAGCAAGTGCGCGCATGAAATCGCACTCGCCGCCCGCGCCGGTGGCAGCGACCCAGCCGCCAACGCCCGACTCCGCACCGCCATCGAAAATGCGAAAGCCGTCTCCATGCCCAAGGACAACATCGAACGCGCCATCAAAAAAGGCAGCGGCGAACTCGGCGGCGAGGGCATCCAGGAAGTCACCTACGAATGCTACGGCCCCTCCGGCATCGCCTTCATCATCGAAATGGCCACCGACAATCTCAACCGCTCGGCCGCTGACATCCGCTCGATTTTTTCGAAGAACGGCGGCAGCGTCGCGACTCCGGGCAGCGTCGCTTTCCAGTTCGATCGCAAAGGCGAAATCCGCATTCCGTTCGAAGCGATCGATGAAGCCGACCTCATGGAGCTCGCCATCGAAGCCGGTGCTGACGATGTGCAAAACGATGGCGATGACCACCTCATCCTCACCGCGCCCAACGAACTCGGCACGGTCGCCAATGCCCTGCGCGCCGCCAACCTCAAGCCCACTTCGGAGAAACTCATTTCCATCCCCCAAAACCAAAGCGTGGTCCACGACGCCGACACCGCACGCCGCATCATCAAACTCCACGACCAACTCGACGACTACCCCGACACGCTGAATGTCTTCACCAACTTCGAAGTCGCCGACGAAATCCTCGATCAACTCGCTTCTTAAACCCACCCCACCCCTTTCCCCATTTCAACACGGATGAGCAAAAAGCAATCTGACGAAACCCAGCCGCCGATTTCGGTGGATGCCACCGCACCCGCACGCAAACGCGCGGTCAAAAAAACCGCGGTCGCGAAAAAAGCCGCAGTCAAAACAACCGCCACCAAGGCAGCCAAAACAAAGGCCGTCGCCGCGGATATGGATCCGGTCACCACCGATGCGCCCACGCTGAAGAAACGCGCGACCCGCAAAAAAGTCGAAGCTGTTGAAACGAATTCCGCCGCAGCACCCGCCGCAAATCCTGCGCCGCCCGCGCCGCAAACCGGATTGGATGAACCACGCAAAATCGGACGCGTGCCCGGCGGTGGACGCGTCACCGCACGCCAAAGCTCCGATCAACCCGAGCAGGCGACCCCAGCGCCGCAAGCACCTCACGAACAACGCCCGCATCACGAGCGCCAAGCCCCACACCCAGGCGGTGATGGACAACAACGCGACAGCCGCAGCAAACGCCGCCGCGACAAACGCAAACGCCGCGGCAACGGATTCCAAAAAGGCGATGCCCCGCGCGGAGAACACCATGAACCACGCCATGGCGAATTCGAAGAACGCCGCCCCATTGCTCTCACCGGACCCAAAATCGCCGTCGATGGCATGCTCGAACTCGCCCCGAAAGGCTTCGGCTTCCTGCGCGTGCCCCACAAAAATTTCGAGCAAGCACGCGACGATGTTTTCGTTTCACCCGAAAGCATCCGTAAACACAACTTGCGCGTCGGCCAATGGATCCACGGCAACAGCCAGGAAGGTCCCCGCGGCCCCCAACTGGTCGAGATCACCGCCGTCAATGGCACACCACCCGAAGAAGCCGCGAAGTTTCCGCACTTCGACGAACTCAAGGCGGTCAACCCGGCCAAACGCATCAGCTTCGAAACCACACCCGAACGATTCACCACCCGCGTCGTCGACATCATGGCACCCGTCGGTCGCGGCCAGCGCGGACTCATCGTTTCGCCACCACGCTCGGGTAAAACCACCCTCCTGCTTCACATGGCCGAAGCGGTGCGCGAGAAATACGACGAGTCGATCCACCTGATGGTCCTGCTCGTCGATGAACGCCCGGAAGAAGTCACCGAATTCCGCCGCGCACTGCCCGGTGCGGAAATTTACGCAAGCTCCAACGATGAACAACCGCGCAACCACTGCCGCATCGCCGAGCTCGCAATCGAACGCGCCAAACGCCTCGTCGAGGCCGGTAAGGATGTGTTCCTGCTGATGGATTCGATCACCCGCCTCGCCCGAGCCTACAACAACACGATGAACAATCGCGGCCGCGGCACCGGCTCCGGCGGTATCACCATCGGCGCGCTCGAAGTCCCACGCCGACTCTTCGCCGCCGCCCGCAACACCCGCGGCGGAGGCTCACTCACGATCCTTGCCACCGCCCTCATCCAAACCAACTCGCGCGCCGACGAGGCGATCTTCATGGAGTTCAAAGGCACCGGCAACATGGAGCTCGTGCTTGATCGCAAAATCGCCGAAAACTACATCTACCCGGCGGTCGATATCTTCAAATCCGGCACCCGCCGCGAAGAGCTCCTCATCCCCGAACACATGCTCCACAAAATCCACCTCATCCGCCGCGGCCTCTCCGGCCACCGCCCGGTCGAGGCGATGGAACGCCTGTTGTTCTTCCTCAAGAAGTTCCCCAACAACCCGCAAATGCTCCTCGAAATCAAAGGCTGATGCTGCAAAACCCCGCAAAATACCGTGTTTTTAGCCGCCCAGCCCGGATTCCGGCTTGACCGCTTCCAGCGAAAAGTTGAGCTTGGCACGCTTCATTTACAGCTTCCACTACCCGCCTGATTTTCAGCCCTCACCCCTCGGGCGTCCCACCCCCCTTTCATCCGACATCCATGTTCAAAAAACTTTTTTCCAGCCTGTTCTCCAGTGACATCGGCATCGACCTCGGCACCGCCAACACGCTCATCAACGTGAAGGACCACGGCATCGTCCTGCGCGAGCCTTCCGTCGTCGCCGTGAAGTCTGGCACCAACGAAGTCCTCGCCGTAGGCGACGATGCCAAACGCATGCTCGGCCGCACGCCCGGCAACATTGTCGCAATCCGCCCGCTCAAGGATGGCGTCATCGCCGACTTCGAAGTCACCGAGGCAATGCTGCGCCACTTCATTCGCAAGGTGAACAAAGGCCGCCGCTCGAATCCACGCGTGCTCATCGCCATTCCTTCGGGCATCACCGAAGTCGAACGCCGCGCCGTGCGCGAATCTGCCGAACACGCCGGCGCTCGCGAAGTCTACCTCATCGAGGAACCGATGGCCGCCGCGATCGGCGTCGGACTCCCCGTTCAAGAAGCCTCCGGCAACATGATCGTCGACATCGGCGGCGGCACGACCGAAGTCGCGCTGATTTCACTCTCCGGCATCGTCTACGCCCGCAGCGTGCGCACTGCTGGCGATGAGCTCGACGAAGCGATCATCCAATACATGAAGCGCGCCTACAACTTGATGATCGGCGAGCGCACCTCCGAGGAAATCAAAATCCGCCTTGGCTCGGCTGCACCGCTTCCCAAAGAACTCACCATGGATGTGAAAGGCCGCGACCTCGTTGCCGGTCTGCCCAAAACCATCACCATCACCTCACAGGAAATCCGCGAGGCCATGGCCGATCCGCTCAGCGCCATCGTCGATGCGGTCCGCACCACTCTCGAACGCTGCCCGCCGGAACTCGCCGCCGACCTCGTCGACCGCGGCATCGTGCTCGCTGGCGGTGGCGCCCTGCTCAAGGGACTCGACCGACTCCTGCGCGAGGAAACAGGCCTCCCCGTCCACATCGCCGAGGACCCCCTCAGCGCCGTGGCCGAGGGCACCGGCAAAGCCCTTCAGGAACTTGCCCTCCTCAAGAGGGTCACCAACTCCGAGCGCTGAGCGGCACCTCGGATCCCACCCGGCCATGAAGCCGCTCAACCTCATCGCATTGCTGCTCTTTCTCGGCGGCACCCTCTGGGTGCTGACGCGCAGCGATCGCGTGGTTCGCGGCATTCAAGCCTCTTACTACTCAGCCATCTCGCCATTCCTGCGCACCGGCTCGTTACTCGAAACCCGCGCCCGCGAATTTCTCAGCGATACCAAAAGCGCCAAAACCCTCGAGCAAGAACTTCGCCAAACCCGCAGCGAACTCGACCGCCTCAAGCTCATCGAATCGCGCTTCCATGGACTCGAGGCAGAAAACAGCGAGCTTCGCAAAGCACTCGATTTCAAACAATCCACCGGCTTCAAAGTCGTCGCCGCAAATGTCACTCGCCGCAACCCAACCACTTGGTGGCAAACGGTTGAGATCGATGCGGGAGCCAAGGAGGGCGTAAAACCCCAACTCATGGTTCTGGCAAAAGACGGGCTCGTCGGCGTCGTCGAGCGCAGCGACAACCACAGCAAACACTCGTCCGTCTTGCTGCTCACAGATGAAAAATGCCAAGTCGCCGCGCGTGTCGATGGCTCGCCCGAAGTTGGCATCCTCTGCGGTCATCGCGGCACCCCCGATGGCGAGGCATTGCTTCGGCTTCGTTTCCTCTCACCCAACGCCGCCGTCCAACAAGGACAGCGCGTTTTCACATCCGGCCGCGGAGGAGTCTTTGCGGCCGATATCCTTCTTGGAACCATCGACTCCGTCGAAAAAGGCGCGCTGGATTCCGAAGCTCTCGTCCGACCCTCGGTGAACTTCGCGGATCTTGGCGCGGTATTTGTAGTACTGCCCGCCGATTCCTGAACCGTGATCCGCTTTTCAATCGCCACCATCTTGCTTCTGCTCGCGGCATTCGCCGCACAGCAGTTCATGCCTGCATTCACCGGGCTATACCACTCGAGGATCCTCGTCGTGCACCTCGCCTTTCTTTGCTGCGCGATCGCCTCCGGCCAACCGCTCATGCTTCTGCTCGCCTTCATCGGTGGTTTCCTCTGGGACGCGCAATGCACCCTCTCTCCACACCCCGGCGACCCAAGCGTTTACACCCAGCCCACCGAATCCCTCCGCTTCGGTTACTCGATCCTGCTTTTCGCCGCTGCCGGCTACCTCATGCAACTCATCCAACCACTCTTTCGCCACGGCATGTGGCTGCTCACCACCGCTCTCATCGGCATCACCCTCATGCTCTACCTCACGCTCGAGTGCGGGCTCATCAGCTTCATTCGCGGCGAACTTCAAATCGACCGACCCACCTTTCTCCAGATCCTCCTCACATCGCTCTTCACCCTGCCACTAGCGCCACCACTGCTCAAGTTGCTCTCGCTCGCGGCCAATGCATGCGACCAAGACCCACAGCCCGATGTCATGCTCAGGCGCAGACATCAACGCTGATCCGACCCGCTCATGGAAACCGTTTCAAAATTCCGAATCTACCTACTCACAGCACTCGTGCTGGGCGGGTTCGGTCTACTCGTGAACCGGCTTCATGAGTTTCAAATCAAGCGCCGCTACGAATTTCTCAACCGCGTGCCCGGCAACCAAAGCGTCACCATCCGCGAGCCCGGCATCCGCGGCGCCATCACCGATCGACACGGCATCACGCTCGCCCGCAACCAACGCCAATACGAAGTCTCATTCAACCTTGCTGAGATCCAGCAAGCCTACCTCGCCGAGCAGCGCACAAAAAACAAATCCTCCGCGGAAAAAACCAGAGCCAAGAACAAGGACATCGTCGCCATCGTCAACGAGACGACCATCGCCCAACTCCGCAAACTCAACCTCGCACGCAATTACAACGCCTCCGCCCTCCGCACGCATTTCATCACCCACGGCGGCCTCGTCCCCTTCCGCTACCGCACCGACCTCAGCTTCGAGGATTTTTCGAAATTCGCCGAACACAACCTTGATCTGCCCGGAGTCTATCTCGCTGTACGCCCAAAACGCGAATATCCCCTGGGCAGCCTCGCCAGCCATATTCTCGGCTACTTGAAACAGTGGGAAAAAGGCGACATCGAAAAAACCGACGACCGTAAATACACCCATTACATCGGAAGCGAAAAAGGTATCGCCGGCATCGAGGCATCAATGGACCCGATCCTCCGCGGGCCCGAAGGCGTGAAAACCATCGTCAAAAACGAAAAGGGCCGCACTATCCGGATGTCGGACTACACCAAACCCGGCACAGGCGCCACCATCCGACTCACCATCGATGCCCGCAAACAATTGCTGCTCGAAAATGCGCTGCGCCATGCAGGCCGCGCCGCCGGCGTGATCATGGATCCCAACACCGGAGAAATTCTGGCCATGGCCTCGGTCCCAGATTACGATCCCAACGCTTTCATTCCCAGCATCTCCCAGGAGCGCTGGAAAAGCTACAACGACAACCGACTTCTATCTCCTCTCACCAACCGCGCCATCTCGGAATACGCCCCGGGATCCACCATGAAGCTCGCCACCGCCATCGCTGGAGCCCTCCAAGGTCAAGCCTCCCGATCATTTTCATGCGATGGCTATGTCTCCTACGGCAAACACCAAATCGGCTGCTGGATCTGGAACAAAAGCAAAGGAAGCCACGGCCAACTCACGCTGCCAGGCGCTATCCAAAAATCTTGCAACCCATACTTTAACAAACTCGCCAACTCGATCGGCTGGCGCGACATGGCCCGCGGCTGCGCCATGGTCGGCTTCGGTAAACCCACCGGCGTGGAACTGCCCAACGAAAAGCCCGGCATTCTCCCCGGCAGCGACGCATGGCTCAACTCACACCCCGGCGCCACCATGAGCGCCGCACTCACCGCGATGCTCTCAATCGGCCAAGGTGACTCCATGGCCACCCCTCTCCAAATCGGCGCCATGACCGCAAGCATCGCCAACGGCGGCACTTGGCTCCAACCCCGCATCGTGAAGTCTGCCGTCTCGGAGGAAGGCAAATCCCTCATCGCCGACGCACCCAAGCCCGTCCGCAATCTCATCAAGGAAGGCATCAAACCCGAAGACCTCCAACTCATCCGCAAAGGTATGTGGCTCGCGGTCAACGGCAGCGGCGGCACCGCCGGCAAAGCACGCATCAGCGAAGAGGAAATCGCCGCCAAAACCGGCACCGCACAAACCGTCGAAAACGGAAAAAAATCCAACAACTCCTGGGTCACCAGCTTCGCACCCTTCGACCAACCTCGTTACGTGGTCTGTGTGCTGGTTCAAAACGCAGGATCTGGCGGCGGCGTGTGCGGGCCACTCGTCAACCTAATCTACAAAGGCCTCTTCGCCGACGAAAAAGGCCAACGACTCCCAATCCAAACCCAAACGGAATTCGCCGGCAACACCGACCGCATCGAAAACATCGACCTGCCCCGTAACGCCCTCGCCAAAATTCAAAATCTCAAAAACAACGACTCTGGTTTTGACGACGGCGAAACCGGGGACGAAGCAGGCACCGCCACCAACCAATCAACCAACAATACCAACCCACCCACCCCCACTCTCACACCGGAAGTCGACTCCGAGGGAACTGTCATCCCCAGAGCCGTACCGGTTACCGAACCCTAATCCGCAACGCGCGGCAAACACTCAACCATCATCATTATGATCCAACACATCAAAAGACTACTCGGCATCGGCAAGCCCGACCCCATGCACGGCAACAGCCTCATCATCAACGTCGAAAAACTCGAACGCCGCGTCGCACTGCTCGAAGACGGCATCCTCGAGGAATATTCGGTCGAACGCGAAGGCGACCAAAACATCGTCGGCGGTATCTTCAAAGGCCGCGTCAAAAACATCGAGCCCGGCCTCAAAGCGATGTTCGTCGATATCGGCCTCGACAAGAACGCCTTCCTCCACTTCTGGGATGCCATTCCCGCCGCACTTGATGCCGGACTCGAGGAAATCCAGCGCGAAGGCAAAAAGAAAAACGCCAAGAAAATCACCTCCAAGGACATACCCGACATCTACCCGGTCGGTTCGGAAATCGTGATCCAAGTTTCCAAAGGCCCTATCGGCACCAAAGGCCCGCGCGTGACCACCAACATCTCACTCGCTGGACGCTATCTCGTCCTCATGCCCTACACGGAACAATTCGGCATCTCGCGCAAAATTGAAGATCCAAAGGAACGCGCGCGCCTGCGCAAGATCGTCCAGAAACTCTCGGTGCCGGAAGGCATGGGCATCATCATGCGCACTGTCGCTCAAGGCACCCGCGCCCGCCACTTCGTGCGCGACCTCGCGATGCTCCTCGAACAGTGGGATGAAATCGAAGCCCGCCGCGAGGCCAACCCCGCACCCGCTTGCATCTTCCAAGAACCTGGCCTCATCGAGCGCACCGCACGCGACTTCCTCACCGATGAGGTCAACCAAGTGATCTGCGACGACGCCCACACGACCGAAGCCATCCGCGAAATCGCGAGCAAAATTTCCCGCCGCGCGAAACGTCGCATCCATCACCTGCCCACATCGACACAGCCGATCTTCGAACGCATCAACATCCAAAAACAAATCGACGAGGCATTTTCACGCCAAGTCTGGTTGCCCTGCGGTGGCTATGTGGTGATCGATGAAACCGAAGCGCTCATCTCCGTCGATGTGAACACCGGCCGCAACCGCGGCGCCAAGGATGTCGACAAGATGATTCTCGAAACAAACATCGAGGCCGCGCGCGAAGTCGCACGCCAACTCCGCCTCCGCAACATCGGCGGGCTCGTGGTGATCGACTTCATCGACATGCGTCACCGCAGAGACCAACAGGCAGTTTACAAAGCAATCAAAGACCGCCTCAAAAAAGACAAGGCCAAGACCCAAGTCCTCCAGATCTCGCCCATCGGCCTCATGGAAATGACACGCCAGCGCCTCAACGAATCTCTTCGCGATTCGATGTACGAACCTTGCCCGTACTGCCAAGGCCGCGCCCGCGTGAAAACCCCCATGACGATGTCGGTGGAAATCCAACGCCGCCTCAACACGGCCATTCAAAAACACCGCGAAACAGTCGGCGACATCATCATCGTCGTGAACTCCGATGTGCTCAATCGATTCAAAAGCGAAGACTCAAAACTCCTCGTCGAACTTGAACGCTCGCACTCAGGCCGCCTGATCTTCCGCTCAGACCCAAGCCTCAACCGGGAGCGCTTCTTCATCATCGATGCAAAAACGGAAAAAAATCTCGACCAAGGTTGATTCCAAAGCATTTGCCTACCCGCCCGTCACTCACAAGACAGACCTCGAAAACTGATGTCCCGCAAAACCAAATTGATCTGTACCCTCGGTCCCGCCACGGAATCGAAAGAGATGATCGGCGGCCTCATCGATGCCGGCTGCAATGTCTTTCGTCTCAACATGAGCCATGCGAAACACGAATGGGCCACCGAAATGGTTCGCCGCGTTCGCAGTGAGTCGCAACAACGCAATGCCAACATCGCCGTGCTCTTCGACCTCACCGGGCCGTCGATCCGCACCGGTGACCTGCCCGTGCCCCTCGACCTTGCCGAAGGTGATGCAGTGGAGTTCCGCAAAGAAGGCGCCAACGCCACAACGGAGAAATCCACCACGGTAAACTATGAAGGGCTGATGAATGATGTGTCGGTCGGCAATACGCTTGTCGTCGATAACGGTGCGCTGCTCATGCGCATCGACGAAGTTCAAGCCGACCGCATTCTCTGCAGCGTCAAGACACCCGGCACGATGGGCTCGCGCCGTCACATCAACCTCCCCGGCGTGCGGCTCAATCTCCCAGCCCTCACGGAAAAAGACCACCGCGACCTCGCGCTCGCCGTCGAATGCGAGGCGGATTACATCGCCGGCTCATTCGTCCGCGATGCAGCCCATGTTCGCGAACTTCGCGAAACGATGAAGTCGCTCGAAGGCGACGCGCAAATCATCGCCAAAGTCGAAGATCAGGAAGCCGTGCGCAACATCGATGCGATCATTCGCGAGGCGGATGTGATCATGATCGCCCGCGGCGACCTCGGCACTGAAGTGGAATTCGAAGAACTCCCAATCCTCCAACGCCGCATCATCAAGCGCTGCCACGACCTCGGCACGCGCGTGATCGTTGCAACCCACTTGTTGGAATCGATGATCCAACAGCCCACCCCCACCCGCGCCGAAGTCACCGATGTGATGAATGCCGCTTACGAGGAGGCCGATGCGCTCATGCTCTCTGGCGAAACATCTGTCGGCCGCTACCCACTTCGCTGCGTCGAGGCACTCGTGCGCATTTCCACCCGCATCGAACGCTCCGGCGGTCACGGCTTCGGCCAAGGCGTGCTACTTCGCGACGAACGCCAAAAAACCGCCCGCGCCGCCGTCACACTCGCCGACTCGTTGCCCGATGCCCGCCTCGTGGTCCTCACCCGCCGCGGCGTGCTCGCCAACCAAGTCGCGATGATCCGCCCACGCACCGCCGGCTTCTTCGCCGTCACGCCCAAGGAATCCGTCTGTCGCAAGATGGCCCTCACCCGCGGCGTGCGCCCGATCAAACTTGCCTTCTCCTCGAACATCGAAGAAACGATCCAACGCGTCACCGAATTCCTCCTCAAGGAAAACCTCGTGCGCACCGGCACCCCAATCGTGATCGTCTCAGACATTCTCTCCGATCACTTCGCCGCCAACTCGATACTGCTCCACCACGCTTGATGATCTTGCGGCAAGGCCCGGCAACTGCTGGTGATGGCTGATTCATAAAATCGAAACGCAGAGGCGCTCAGAACGCAGAGAGCTTCGCAGAGAAAAATTGAGGTGATCTTCACTGGGGGTCATCCATGCGAACAAAATCCGCGCATTACCCCGCGCGTCTCCGCGTTTCGCTGTAACAGCCCTCAGCGCTTCTTCTGCCTTCTCTCGCTACTTGCGCTCCTGAAGCGAATGATCCAGTTTCAGTCATGCCAAAAAATATTCTCCTGATTGGCGGCAACTCAGGCATCGGCCTTGCTACAGCCAAGTTGTTGCACGCCTCAGGCCACTCGCTCTTTGCTGCCGCGCGTCAGGCCGGACCACTCGCGGAAATGGGCATTCCTGTGCAGCCATTCAATGCCGCCGCGCCCGCTCTCAATGACCTTCCACCCGTTCTCGATGGGCTGGTCTACTTTCCCGGCAGCATCACCCTCAAACCCTTTCACCGCGTCACGGCCGAGGATTTCATCAACGACTTCCAAACCAACTGCCTGGGTGCTGCCGCCGCGATCCAAGCCGCGCTGCCCGCGCTCAAGGCGGCACCATCGGCATCGATTGTACTCTTCTCTACCATCGCAGTGGCGCAAGGCATGGCCTTCCACGCATCGATCGCTGCCGCCAAAGGCGCAGTCGAAGGCCTCACCCGCTCGCTCGCCGCAGAACTGGCGCCAAAGATCCGCGTGAATGCGATCGCGCCCTCGCTCACCGACACGCCGCTCGCCAACACCTTGCTCAACTCCGAGCCCAAACGCGAAGCCGCCACCAAACGACATCCACTGCAACAGGTTGGCCGTCCCGAGGATGTCGCGAAGCTTACCGCTTTTCTGCTCTCCGACGACTCGGCTTTCATCACCGGCCAAATCCTCCGCCCCGATGGCGGACTCTCCTCCGTGCGGACATTCTGATTTTTCCAAATCATGGAAATCACCCTGATCCATCCGCAGCAGCTGTTTGCAAATCATCCGGCGCTGGCGAAAGAGCGTCACTGCTACCTCATCGAAGACTCGCTCATCTTCGGCAACGACACCCGCTGGCCGCTCGCGGTCCACAAACAAAAACTCGTCCTTCACCGCGCCTCAATGCGGGCCTACGCAGAGGAGCTGTGGAGCATGGGACATGAGGTGTCCCATATCGAAAACCCCGGCGGCCCCGCCGTCGACAGCGTGCAGTTGCTGGATCAATCACTGCCGCAGGGGATCCGCGTCATTCACATCGCCGATCCCGAAGACGACGTGATGATGATGCGCCTGCGCCGCCTCGCTCGCCTACGCGACGCGGAACTGCGAGTGCACGATTCGCCAAACTTCCTCAGCCCCGCAGATTTTCTCGCCACGCACATTGCCGGCAAGCGCAAGCCCTTCATGGCCAGCTTCTATCAGGCCCAGCGCAAACGCATGCGCATCCTGCTTGAGGACGATGACACACCAATCGGCGGCAAGTGGTCCTTCGATGCCGAAAACCGCTCGAAGCTTCCGAGCAAACACCAAGTGCCCGCCGAACCGCGCGTGGCGCACAACCGATGGGTCGCCGAAGCGATCGCCCATGTGGAAAAACATTTTCCAAAAAACCCAGGCAGCACGGAAAATTTTCGCTGGCCGGTCACGCGTGCCGATTCGCTCGCGTGGCTCGATCAGTTCCTTGCCGAACGATTCATCGACTTTGGCACCTACGAAGATGCGATATCGACCCACCACGCGATCATTCATCACGCGGCGATCACACCGATGCTCAACATCGGCTTGCTTGACCCCGCCAATTTCATCAAACGCACGCTCGCCATCGCCACGCAGTCAAACCAAGTCCCGCTCAACTCGCTCGAAGGTTTCATCCGTCAAGTCATCGGCTGGCGCGAATTCATGCGCGGCATCTACCGTCACCACGGCCGCACGATTCGTCGCGGAAATTTCTGGAGCTTCGACCGCCCAATGCCCGCCGCATTCTACACCGCGACCACCGGCATCGCACCCGTTGACCATGCGATCCGCCAAGTCCTGCGCGATGGCTACTGCCACCACATCGAGCGACTCATGATCCTCGGCAATTTCATGCTGCTCTGCCGCATCAGGCCCGATGATGTTTACCGCTGGTTCATGGAACTCTTCGTCGACGCCTACGATTGGGTCATGGTCCCCAATGTTTACGGCATGTCGCAATTCGCCGACGGCGGTAGTTTTACGACCAAGCCGTATCTTTCAGGGTCAAACTATGTGTTAAAAATGTCCGACCATGCCAAAGGCCCATGGTGCGCGACCTGGGACGGACTGTTCTGGACCTTTATCGCCGATCATCCGGAATTTTTTGGCAAAAACCCACGCCTCTCGATGATGGCCAAATCATGGGAAAAAATGCTTACCGCAAAACAGGCGGAGCATCGCAAAAACGCGGCAATGTTTTTGGATCAGCTGCGCTGAAAAGGTTGGCTCACTCCCAAGACGCGAGGAACTTTTCAAGATCATCGAGACTTGGGCTTTTCGCCGTGCGCACATAATGACCACTGGTGCAAACGCCCAAGGCAAGGCAAGCTTCTGGATCAAGTCCAAGCAACTGACCCTGCACAAAACCGGCGTTGAAATGATCGCCTGCGCCGGTGGTGATCAATGGCTTGTCCGTGTAGGGCCCAGGCACCCATGAGGCGCCTTGCGCGGTGGCGCAGGCCGCCGATTCACGCGGATGCACAACGACAGTTGTCAGACCTAGATTCGCGCGGATGTCGGCGGCGATGGTCTTGAGGTCGTTCTCTGATTCGCCGCGTGCGGCAAAGCCGAGCTCGGCATGCACGCGCTGCGCTTCCTTGAGGTTCAGGCCAAGCGTCACGCTGCCAAACGCACCGAAGCGTCCGATGATTTTCAACACCTCGAGCAAGTCCTCGCGCGAGCGCTTTTCGGGATCTGCAAGATCAAAGAAAAACACGCGACCCTCACGCGCGGGCAGGGCCGGCAGCACTTCATTGACGAGTGATTCGAGAATCGCGGTCATGTTTGGGATCATCGTCCAATTCACCAATGCGACGAGGTCGGATGCCGCAAGGGTCTTGCGAAAATTTTCCGCGCCCATCACCGCATTAATGGTCTCAAGCGTGATCGTATCGAGGCTGCTCAGCTGGCCAAGCATGAGCTTGCCGTCCTTGAACTCCGCCGCCGTCGTGGTCGCAGGCTCGCACAACGAAACAATTTCGGCCCTGCTGGCGAAGTCTTGAAAAACCGCATGCAGCGAGGGTTTCCCTAAAGCTCCGACATAGGTCAACTTCGTGCCCGCCGCGATCAAAGCATTGGCCATGATCGGACCATTACCGCCAAGTTTTTCCATCAGCGGATAAAACTCGATGTTGGTGCTCTTGCCCGCCGCAGCGGCAACTCGCTGCGCAAATTCAGTGATCGTTTCAATCGGCGTGAAGGCCTCGCCTTGGCCGGTCCGCTGCGCCACCGGTTTGACAATCGTATCGACAAATCCATCGAGGCCGACCAGGGCGAACTTCGAGGCGTTCTTCGCGCGGGCTTCGCGCAAGGCATGCAAGGTGCGGCTCTTGAAGTTCATAAGGGTAATAAAATTTGTGCGATGCCGAACCTGGCTCGCCTTCTGTACCTGGTCAAGATCGCTTGAAATTAGCCACCCGTAAAGCCCGGGCCACGAGATGCCGGCTACGCCTTTGGCGGTATTGACGCCACTTTAGCGGCATGTTAGAAACCGCATTGATGAATCAATTGATGAAAATGGCATTGGCATCCGGCGTCACCGCCCTTGGGCTCGCGGCATGTGGCACCTCCAACGGACCGGTGGGTTTTGGTGATGTCGATCCGCTCCGCGCTCCTGGCTCTAGCACCCCTTCGCTGCTGACCGAACCGGGCTTCCGCGCCGGTGAGTTCGTGCGAGCCATCGTCGACAACACGGCTTTTTTTGCAAAACGCCCAAAAGGCGATTCGGATGCGGACAAAGTTTTGCCACGCGGTACCTCGATGAAGGTGGTCTCGATGGTTGATAGCTATCTCAAGGTCGAGCTCGACAGTGGTGAAATCGGTTTTGTGCCATCCGTCATGGTCGAAGGCAGCGCAGAAAACGCAGCGCCACTCCCACCCGCGAATCCGAACGAAATCCAACTTTACCCCCCTCTGCCCGGATCGAACACACCCCTTCCACAAATTGCCCCAGGCGAGCAACCACCGGCAGGCGCCATCCCAACAGTCATCGACCCCGACGCGCCAGCCACCGAGCCCGCACCGAAAATCGCTCCGCCGGATCAAACACCACCCAACCTGACAACACCTACCAGCCCCGAGGCAGCAACGACATCCGCAAGCGCCGCCACGACAAACCCTGCCCCAGTGGCCAATTCGAAAGAATTGGAGGAAATGAAGAAAAGGGCCGCGGAACTCGCCCCCAAAGAAGGCGAAACTCCTCCGGCGCAATAATTCAGCGTTGGGTTACAAGCTCTGAACGAGCCCGCCTCATCCGCGATAGCGCTCGTAGGCCTCGACGATTCGACCAACCACCGGGTGACGAATGATGTCGGCCTGCGAAAATCGCTGAAAGGCAATCCCCTCAACGCCCTGCAGCGCATGCTCGGCCTCAGCGAGCCCCGAGCGCACACCGGGCTTGAGATCCACCTGTGAGCTGTCGCCGGTGATGACCATTTTCGAATCCTCACCCAAACGCGTCAACGCCATGAACATCTGCTCACGCGTGGTGTTCTGCGCCTCATCGAGAATCACAAACGAACGCGAAAGCGTCCGCCCACGCATGAAGGCCAGCGGCGCAATTTCAATGGTGCCCTCCTCAAGATATCGTTGACCCTCATCCGGATCGAGCATGTCGTGAATCGCGTCGTATAGCGGCCGCAGGTAAGGCGCGACCTTTTCACGCAAATCGCCCGGCAAGAAACCCAAGGCCTCGCCAGCCTCAACCGCAGGACGCGTCAACACGATCCGCTGCATGATCCGCCGCTTGAGCAGCGTGAGCGCCATTGCCATCGCAAGGTAAGTTTTGCCTGTGCCCGCTGGACCTAAACCAAAAACCACATCGTGACTCTCAATCGCGCGAATGTACTCCAACTGCGACGGGGTCTTCGGCATCACCGGCTTGCGGCCACGCGAACCGACGAGCTTGACCTCCGCCAGTTGGTTGACCCCGATTTTTTCCGAACGCGCCGCCACATCGACCGCGAGTTGGAAATCACGCGCATCGATCCGCCCGCCTTTTCGCAAAGCCTGCTCAAGATCCACAAAGGCCGCGCGCGCCAACTCCAACACGCTTGGCTCTCCCGCAAGCACCAGCCAACCCTCGCGCGTCACCGCCTTCACACCCAATACCGACTCGAGATAGCCGAGGTTTTTCGGATCGTTGGCAAAAAGCGCGTGCAGGAATTGCGGCGTGTCGAATTCCAGTTTGATTTCCGAAAGTTGGCTTTCGTTCATGAGTGGTGTCGACATCCTCGCCGAGGAGGTGGGGTTAGGTCAAATGACATCGACCGACGGATGTGCCTTGAATTTCTTTTCCCCGCCGCTTGAATGGTCGCCATGAGATGCATGCTTGGCCTTCTGGTGATCTTGTGCCTGACCGGCTGCAGCACCCGCAGTTCACTGGAGGTGGACTCGTTCTTCATGCGCGATTTCTCAATGCCAGCGACCGAGGAACCGATGGTGCGCATGGAGAAACTGCGACGACTTCATGGGGCCATCACCGCCGCCGAACGCAACGAACGGCTCGGCCACTACTACACAATGCACTGGAGCGATCCGGCAGGTGCGGGCAAAGGCGAAGTCGAGCTGATCTTTGAATACCAGCAAGGCGCAACCGCCAGCTTGGTCAAACGCCAATCGCAACGCTTTGCCTCCACCGACAGCAGCGGCAAAGCGGAATTTCGCGTCACCGGCGCCGCCTTCACCAAGGGTGGGCGCGTCCTCGCATGGAAGGCCACCCTCAAACGCGGCGGTCGCGAAATCGCCAGCCACCACTCGTACCTCTGGGAATAACCCGCGAAGGCTCGAGATCAAACCGCAGCGCAGACATTCTCGCCCCCACACCTCTACTGACTGCTGAAATTTCGCTCCTTTCATGGTTCGGTTTTTTGGGCCCCACGCGATTTTCAAGATGCATGATTGACCTTTGGCGCGAGCGATTTTAGCTTCATGCGTCGGACGCATGGATCATGCGCCAACGGACTTGTGGCTACCGATCATCCCATTATTGTTGGAGTCTTTGATGGTTTCAGTTGGATCCGTTGCGAAGGGAAAGGCTCTTTTCGCAACAGTCCGATGATGAAGGCCTTTGCCGACGAGCGCATTGGCGCCGGAGAAAAGCGCCTGGTGGTTGACCTCGAGGCCTGCACGGGCATGGACTCGACCTTCATGGGCACTCTCGCCGGCATGGCCTCGAAGCTTTCGGCAGTCGATAGCGGCAAGCTTCAAATTGCCAGCGCCGACGAGCGCAACCGCCGCTCGCTCGAGGACCTTGGGCTGGATTTTCTGATGGAAATCAATCCACCGGACGCCATCTGGCAAAACAAGCTCAATGCCACCCGCAGCGAGCTCAAACCGATCGGCACCACCGCCGCTGCCGACCCGCGCACGAGTGGGCTCCATGTGCTGGAAGCCCATCGCAAGCTTTCCGCTCTCAACGAGAAAAATGAGCAGGCCTTTTCCGCTGTGGTATCAATGCTGGAAAAGGAAACCGCCAGTGACACCAAGTCGTTGGAAGCCGGCCGACAGACGCAATCCTAACCATCGGCCAATCGGACTCCATGAACATCCCCGGGCTGCAGTACTCACCACTGGTCGCGCTCGCGGTTTTCATGCTTGTCGCGCTGGTTCTGGTTTTCGCCCTGCGCAATCAACGCCAACGCAACCGGCTGATCCGGAAAAAATTCAACGAGCTCGAAGGCGAGGAACAACGGATGTTTTCCTTCCTGCACGAACTCGGCCTCGCCATTGAAAACGAGCCATCCCCCTCGGTGCTTTCAAGGATCATCGTCGATGGCATCGACAAGGTCGTGAATGCCCGTGGCGGTGCGATCTATTTTCTGGGTGCCGGCAACGGGTTTCTCATTCCGTCCTACATCTCGGAAGACTGCCCGCCACTCATCGGCGTGCCGGTCGAGGTGCTCAAACGAGCCGAACGCGACCCGCGCGCCCTCGAAAGCCACCTGCGCCTATCGCGCGTCGCAGCCGACGAAGGCATCCTCGGCCACTGCCTCGCCGCGGGCGAAGCGATCAAGGTCGATGATGTGAAAAGCCATCCGTCATTTCACGACGCATTTCTCAGCTATACGGACAATGTCTCCGCATTGCTCTCACCGCTGCGTCACGCCGGCCGTGACCTTGGCGTGCTGGTCGTCGCCCGCCGCCATGAGGACGGCGCCTTCACCTCCAACGATTTTGCAGTCTTCCGCTCGGCTGCCGAGCAATCGTCATTCGCCATCGGCAATGCGCGCGTTCATCGCGAAGCCCACGAAAAACGTGCGATGGAAAACGAGCTGCAAAACGCCCGCGAAGTCCAACGCGTGCTACTGCCCCAAGAAAACCCGGTGCTCGCCGGTTTCCGCATCAGCGGCACCAACCTCCCCGCACGCATCATCAGCGGCGACTACTACGATTACCTCGAACTCGGCGACAACCGCTTCGGAGTCGCCATTGCCGATGTCTCGGGCAAGGGCGTCCCGGCCGGACTTCTCATGGCCATGTGCCGCAGCGCCCTGCGCTCGGTCGCTCGCGAAAAAACGTCCCCAGCCGCCGCCCTCGCGATCGTCAACCGCCAACTCTTCCCCGATATCCGCGAGGACATGTTCATCAGCATGGCCTACTGCATCCTCGATGAAAGCAATGGCAAGGCCGTCATCGCCCGCGCCGGCCACGACCCCGCCCTGCTCTACCGCCACGAAACAGGCAAAGTCGAACTCCTGCGCTCGCCAGGCCTCGCCCTCGGCGTCGATGCCGGCGAGGTCTTCGAGCGCGTCACCAAGGATCAGGAAATCGAACTGCACCAAGGCGACTGCCTGCTCTTCTACACCGACGGCGTCCGCGAAGCGGTCAATGCCGATGACGAGGAATTCGGCATGGACCGCATGTGCGAATGCTTCCGCAGCACTGCCCCGCTCGGCGCCGAAGCCGTCCTCACCCGCATGCAAGAGGAACTCCGCCACTTCACCGGCGAAGGTCCCCAGATGGACGACATCACCCTCGTCGCCATCGAGAAGAAGAAGTGATGGTGGGTAAAAGCTGAAACGCTGAAATAAGAAAGAGCAGATTCTTCATCTCCGCCATTCGCGTTCCTTCGCGATTCAAACGCTTCCCTCTTCCTTTCAGCTTTTCAGCATTTCAGTTTTTCAGCTTTTACCCCTCAAATCCTCATTGCCCGCACGCGGCATCTCGCGTGAGATAAGGTCATGCGCCACAAAACCGTCGACCCCGGATTTTTCACCCGCAATCGTGAGCGACTGAGATCATGCCTCAAGCTTGGCAGCATCGTGATTCTGCACTCCAACGATGTCTACCCGACCGACGCCGATGGCACGATGGCTTTTCGCCAGAACAGCGACCTCTATTATCTCACCGGCGTGGGTCAGGAAGAAACGATCCTCTTGCTGATGCCCGATGCGGTGAACCCGCTGGACCGCGAAATTCTTTTCATCCGCGAGACCAACGAACACATCGCGGTCTGGGAAGGCGAAAAGCTCAGCAAAGATGATGCGAAAAAACTGACCGGTATCGCACGCGTCGAATGGACCAGTGCCTTTGACTCCATTTTTCACCGCCTCATGCCACAAGCGGATCGGGTCTTGCTCGAAACCAACGAACACACGCGCGCCACGCCTTTGGTCGAGACCCGCAACGCGCGCTTTATCAAATCCTGCCAAGCGATTTACCCGCTGCACCGCTACGAGCGACTCGCACCGATCATGCACCGTTTGCGCATGATCAAGCATGAGGCGGAGGTGCAAATGATCAAACGCGCCTGCCAAATCACTGGTGCGGGGTTCAAGCGATTGCTGAGCTTCATCAAGCCCGGTGTGGGTGAATGGGAAATCGAGGCGGAGCTCCTGCACGAATTCGTGCGCAGCGGGTCACGCGGATTCGCCTACGCACCGATCATCGGCTCGGGCAAAAATTCCTGCGTCCTCCATTATGTGAAAAACGACCAAGTTTGCCGCGAGGGCGACCTCGTGCTGCTTGATGTCGCGGCCGAATGGGGCGGATGGAATGCCGACATGACGCGCACGGTTCCGGTCAGTGGTCGCTTCAGCAAACGCCAGCGCCAGGTCTATGATGCGGTGCTGCGTGTATTTCGAGGTGCAAACGATCTGCTGCGCCCCAGCAACGACCCAACCGAATACCAGAAACAAATCCTCTCATTGATGGAACGCGAACTGGTCAACCTCGGACTCTTCTCGGCCAAGGACGCAGCCGCACAAGGACCCGACAAGGCGCTCGTGAAAAAATACTTCATGCACGGCACCTCGCATCACCTCGGACTCGATGTCCACGATGTCTGCCCGCCAAACGCCACCTTCGCCGAAGGCATGATCTTTACCATCGAACCCGGCATCTACATCCGCGAAGAAGGCATCGGCATTCGCCTAGAAAATGATTTCCTCATCGGCAAAAATTCCAACACCGACCTAATGGCCGACATCCCCATCGAAGCCGAAGAGATCGAAGAACAGATGAGAAGCTGAAAACTGAAACAAAGAAGCCCCATGTTCGTAGGAGGCATGAGCAGCCTCATCTATGTTTTTCCAGTCGAGCCTTCTCTGAAGGGACGAGAGCGTTGCTTCGCCTTTGCCTCACCCCCTCCTCCGCTTCGATGCTTCCTCCGATAGCTTTTAAGAAACAATCTCCAGCCCCATCCTTTAACCTTTCCTGATGTTTTGCTTTGACGAAGCGTTGGGCATTAAATAGCAGTTTTCATTCGCCGATGATGAAGTGTCCGAGATGTGTCCAGAGCATTCATAGAGCGGCGGAACTGTGTCCGCACTGTGGGTTTTCGATCGCGGATGCGGACTTCATGTTTGGGCAGGGCGAGGTGAGTTTGAAGGCCCTGACGGATGGGGCCGGGCTGTTTGGGCGTGGTGAGCGGCGAAGGGTCGAAGCGGCCATGGAAGATTTTTCACGGCGATTTCCCCAATTGTTTGTTGCGGTGTACACCGGTTCGCTGGGGGAGGTCTCGAACCTCAGGCAATT
>JAPOLH010000023.1 GCA_029977225.1 Verrucomicrobiaceae bacterium
CCATCCGGTCTGGAATTGTGCTTCGTTGGCGCGAAACAGGATGAGCAATGCGCCGAAGGTGAGGTAGTCGAAGACCGAGCTGACCAAGCCGAAGGAGATCATGAACCGGCGGATGAAGTGATGATCGAGGCGGCGTGGCAGGCTTACTTGTTCGGGGTCGACGCTATCGGTGGCGATAGTGAGGGCAGGGAGATCGGAGAGGAAATTGTTGAGCAGAATCTGCTTGGGTAGCAGGGGCAGGAATGGCATGAAAAACGATGCGCCCGCCATGCTGAACATGTTGCCGAAGTTGGCGCTGGTGGTGATGTAGATGTACTTCAAGGTGTTGGCGAATGTGATGCGGCCATTGCGGACGCCGCGTGCAAGTACCCCGAGGTCCTGGCGCATGAGAATGATGTCGGCTGCCTCTTTTGCGACATCGACTGCGCTATCAACGGAGATGCCCACATCCGCGGCATGCAGGGCAGAGGCGTCGTTGATGCCATCGCCGAGGTATCCCACGACTTCGCCCGATTTGCGCAGGGCGATGAGAATGCGTTCTTTTTGGTTTGGTTCGGTCTCGGCGAAAATGTCGATTTCGCCAACCCGCTGCACCAATGCCGCATCGCTCAGCTGCCGCAACTCAGAACCGGTCAGTAGCTTCGGATTTTTGATGCCGATGTTCTGGCTCAGGCAACGGGCGACGAGTTGGTTGTCGCCGGTGATTAGCTTGAAACGCACGCCCAAGTTCTGAAGGTCATTAATGGCGGTCATGACATCCGGCTTGGGTGGGTCCTCGAAGAGCAGAAAGCCTTCGAAGGTCATGTCGCGCTCGTCGTCCTTGTCGATGACCGGATCACTGGTGACATCGCGGGTGGCGATGCCCAGCACGCGATGGCCTGCGATGCTGTAATCATGGAATTGCCGCTGCAATGACTCGCGCATGTTGGCGAGGGGCATTTCTCCCTTGGCGGTAGTGACTTTGGTGCAACTGGCTATGACATTGGCAAATGCGCCCTTGGTGATCATCAGGTGACTTGTGTTGCTGTGATACGCAACCACCACGCTGAGACGCTTGCGGATGAAGTCGTAGGGGACTTCGTCGAACTTGGTGTAACCCTCGGTTTTGACTTCGGTATCCGATCGAAGAGCTTCGTCGATTGGGTTGGTAAAACCGCTTTCAAAGGTGGCATTGAGCACCGCGTGAAGCCGTACGCTTGCGCTTTCACGGCCTTCGGCATCGACGGCAGCGTGCAATTTGACGCGCCCCTCCGTGAGGGTTCCGGTCTTGTCGGAACAAAACACGCTCATGCTGCCGAAGTTTTCAATAGCCGATAGTTTTCGTACGATCACTTGTTCCTCGGCCATGCGTTTGGCGCCGCGCGCCAGCGTGATGCTCACGATGGCAGGCAGAAGCTCGGGCGTCATGCCCACGGCCAGCGCGAGAGCGAACATGAATGACTCCAGCACCGGGCGGTGAAAGAAGACATTGATCGCAAAAATCATGATCACGAAAACCAGTGTCACGCGGATCAACAATTCGCCGAAGCGTCGCAGACCACGCTCGAATTCCGTTTCTGGCGCACGCAAGCGGAGTCGCTCGGAAATTTGGCCGAGCTCGGTTTGTGTGCCGGTGGTCATGATCAAGGCACGGGCGGTGCCGCTCACGAGATGGGTGCCTTCAAAGACCGCGTTGGTTCTTTCGCTTTGCTTGGCATTTTTCGGCACTTTGCCGGTATTTTTTTCGGAGGGATAACTCTCGCCAGTGAGAGCGGATTCATCGACGAACAAATCCTTGGATTCGATGAGGACTCCATCTCCAGGGATGGTGTCGCCCGCATTGAGAATGGCGATGTCGCCCGCCACCACCGCATCAACTGGGATTTCAACTTCGATGCCATCGCGCAGGACGGTGGCCTTGGTTTGTATCAGGTTCAGCAATGCGGCCACCGCATTCGAGGCTCGGTATTCTTGCCAAAAACCGAGCAGGGTACTCATCAGCACGACCGCAAGCACCATCAGCACATCCATGCGGTCGCCGATTGACAGCGAGATTGCCATCGCCGCGAGCAGCAGAAGCACCAGCGGACTGCGAAATTGGTTGAGCAACAATGCCCAAGCGGTGTGAGGCGACTTGCGCAAGCAGTCACGATTCGACGCGGTTGTTGAAATTTCAACCTACGCGTAGAGGCAAGCCTCCTTAACTCACTTCTTTTCGAGCAGCGAATGACCGGTCATTTGGGCGGGCTTGGGCACGCCCAGCATGTCGAGAAGAGTGGGGGCTACATCAGCGAGGATGCCGTCCTTCACTTTGAATTGATCCGAGTCGCTCGCGACATAGACCGCGTGAACGAGGAAAGTTGTGTGCGCGGTGTTGGGTGAACCATCGGGGTTGCGCATGTATTCGCAATTTCCGTGGTCGGCGGTGATGAGGAGTTTGCCACCGAGGCGGAGGGTCTCCTCGACGACCGCTTTGACTCCGGCGTCGATGGTTTCGACCGCTTTGATCGCGGCTTCGACCACGCCCGTATGGCCGACCATGTCGGGATTGGCGAAGTTGAGGATTACGAGGTCGTAGTCCTTGAGTTTGGAAACCACGGTGTCGGTGACTTCGGGGGCGCTCATTTGCGGTTTGAAGTCATAGGTCGGCACGTCCTTGGGCGAGGGGATGATGACGCGGTCTTCGCCGGTGTTGGATTTTTCGACGCCGCCATTGAAGAAATACGTGACATGCGGGTATTTCTCCGTTTCCGCGATGCGGAGTTGGGTAAGACCAGCGGCGGCGACCGTTTCGCCGAGCACCATGTCGAGTTTTTCCGGCGCGAAGATGGCTGGGCAGGTGTAGGTTTCGTCGTATTCGGTGAGCGTCACATAGTGCGTCTTGGGAGTGACGACCCGATCAAAGCCATCGAAATCGGGCTTGAGGAAAGCATCGGAAATCTCGCGGGCGCGATCGGCACGGAAGTTGAAGAAGAGGATCACATCGTTGTCGCGGATTCGCTGGGTGTCGGCCTCGGCAAAGATCATCGGCGGCATGAACTCGTCGGTTTTATCCTTGCGGTAGTAATCCGCAACAGCCTCGCTGGCGAGGATCTCGCGCGACTCGCCTTTGCCGAGTACGATCGCATCCCATGCGAGTTTCACGCGGTCCCAGCGCTTGTCGCGGTCCATTGCGAAGTAGCGTCCGATCACGGTGGCGATGCGTGCACCGCATTTGGCGGCCTCGTCTTCGACTTTTGCAAGATAGCCTTCGCCGCCGGTGGGGGAGGTGTCGCGACCGTCGGTGATGGCATGAATCATGATGTCCTTCACCCCGGCTTGATGGGCGAGGCGGATCATCGCGATGAGTTGATCCTGATGGCTGTGGACGCCACCGTCGGAAACTAGACCGATGAAGTGGAGTCGGCTGGACTTTGCCTTATCGAGTGCGGTGGTGAAGACCGGGTTTTGTGCAAGCGTTCCTTCGGCGATGGCTTTGTTGATGCGCGTGAGGTCCTGATACACGATGCGGCCGGCACCGAGGTTCAGGTGGCCGACTTCCGAATTACCCATTTGTCCATCGGGCAGGCCGACGTCTAGGCCTGAGGCGCTGAGAAAGCCCTTGGGGTAGGCGGCAAGCATTTCATCGTGAAAAGGGGTATGGGCAAGGAGGGTGGCATTGCCGTCTTGTTGGGCGGTAGCATTACCGCTTGGGTTGACGCCCCATCCGTCGCGAATGATCAAAACTACTGGTTTCTTTGCCATGACGCCGCCAGATAACCTCGAAGAGATCGGTGGGCAAGCCTCGAAACCCGTATCGGGGGGGCGGATGGTGGATATCAGGCGGTTCTGCTGATTTCCGGCTCTGTCGCATCATTGGCACGATGGATCCAAACGCTTTGAACGAGACCGAGCAGCATCATGCAGACAACCACAAAAGTTCCTGAATAACTCACAAGTGGCAGTGGGATACCGGTGATGGGAGTGAGCAAGATGCACATGCCAATGCTTTCAAACACATGGGCGAAAAAAAGTGCCA
This sequence comes from Verrucomicrobiaceae bacterium, assembly GCA_029977225.1. Lineage (GTDB taxonomy): Bacteria > Verrucomicrobiota > Verrucomicrobiia > Verrucomicrobiales > Akkermansiaceae > Luteolibacter. Next base: position 3,998 of record JAPOLH010000023.1, read on the forward strand.
CAACCAGGCTGGCAAGTAAGCGTCCGGTGAGGTCGCGGCTGTAGTAAGCAATGATGAGTCCCTGCACGATCAGAATGCCGAAGGCAAAGATGAGCAGAATACTGCCCCGAAAGCCTGTTTCCTCGGCGATGACGGCGAAGATATAGTCATTGTGCGCGGTGTCTTTGGGGATGAAGGCCTTGGCGTGCAATGAGCCGGTTTCGACACCGGCGTTCCATCCCACGCCTTTCCATCCGGCTTTCCCCACGGCCATTGAGATGTTGTGTGGCGCGTAGGCTTCGTTGCTGATGTCGACCTCGCGGCCTTGCAGCATGCGAAGCCATGTGTCGATGCGTTCGGGGCCGCGTTTGGAAACCATAGGCAACACGACAAAATAGAGCAGCGGCAAAAGTCCCGCGCCGATCAGGCCCATGAATGTGAGATATCGAAAAGGAATGCCACTGACGAGCAGTGCAACCAGTACCACGGGGATCCACACCAAGGCCGAGCCCATGTCGCCCATTTTCATGACCATTAGAAATGGCACAGCGGCAACTCCCGCGATGAGCGAAATGCGCGCCACGGGCGAAGCAAACCAAGGATGAAGTTTTGGCAAATCCTGCGATAGCCATGCGATGAGGATAATGCCGGAAGTGATGCCGAGCTGTGCAGGTTGGAAGCTAAGGCCTAATAGTGAGAGCCGGTGGACCGAATCGTCCTGTTGCATGGCGAGAATCATGAGCGCAAGCCCCATGAGGTAGAATGGGATGCCAAGCCACCGGATCCAGCGGTAATCGATGAGTGCGGTGGCGAAGTAGACCACGCTGCCGATGATGATCCAGCGTTGTTGCATGACCGCGTACCAAGGTCCGGCTCCACCAAATTCCTTGAGGGCTCCATCGCCGATCGCGAGATGTCTCGCAGCGCTTTCGATCATGAACACACCGAAGGCCAGAAGGGCGTACATGACCAAGATCATCACCCAGTTCATGCCGAGGATTTTTTTCAGAAAGGGTGTCATGGACGAGGTCTGGAGGATACGCCATGGCGGGGTGCTGGCAAGGCGCGTGTGAATGGATTTCGCGCTGCGGCTTGCGCATTGGGCCGGGGCAAATATGCTGGCGGTGAAATTCGATGAAACTTGAGCGAGTGGATGTGCTTCTGGTTGAGAAGGGGCTATGTGAATCGAGGGAGCAGGCCAAGCGCCTGATCCTTGCCGGTGAGGTGCGGATCGGCGACCGCGTGATCGACAAGCCGGGGCAAAAGCTGGCTGAGGACGCAGCGCTCGAAGTCAGGGAAAAGCCAAAGTTTGTCGGGCGGGGAGGGATCAAGCTGGAGGGCGCGCTGGAGGCCTTTGGCATCGATCCTACCGGGTGGGTCTGCATCGATGTGGGGGCATCGACCGGTGGATTTACCGACTGTCTATTGCAACATGGGGCAGCAAAAGTGCATGCGGTGGATGTCGGCACCAATCAGCTAGTCTGGAAACTTCGCAATGACCCTCGGGTAGTGGTGAAAGAGCAATTCAATGCCCGTCATATGGTGCCGGAGGATCTCGGTGAAAAAGTTCGGCTTGCGGTGATGGATCTTTCTTTCATTTCGCTGACCAAAGTTTTGCCGGCTGTTTTTTCGGTGCTCGATGATGAGGGTGGCGTCGTTTGTTTGATCAAGCCGCAGTTCGAGCTCGATCGCGAGGACATCTCGAAGGGTGGCATCGTGCGCGATCCGGCCTTGCATGAGCGCGCGGTGGAAAAAATCCGGCGCTTTGTCGTTGAGGAATACCGACGCGAGTGGCGCGGAGTGATTGCCTCGACGATCACGGGTACGGATGGCAATCAGGAATTTCTCGCGTGGATCGGCGGCGAAGTTTCGTGAAGAGGATCAGCGGCTGCGCTCGATGTGCACAGCGACGCATTCGGTGTCGGGCAGAATGTGCTTTTCAATGCGGATCGTCACTTTTGAGAGCGGGTGGTGGCTTAGCAGAAAATCGCAGAGTTCAGTGGCGAGTGTTTCGATCAGTTTGCGTGGGCGTGCGGCGGCAAGTTCCTGCATTTGGATGGCGACCGCGTGGTAATCAACCGTGCGCGATATTTCATCGGCAAGGCCATCGAAGCCTTGGCTTGGGATCAGTCGCGCGGTGACGAGCAAGACCTGCGGTGCTGAGCGTTCGTCATCAGGTACGCCGATGTGGGCATGGACCTTGAGTCGGCGGATTTCGATTTCGTCAGGCATGGGCGTTAGGGATGAGGTGGCGGGCAAGGGCTTCGTCGAGAAGCACGCGGGTTGGGGAATTGAGCGGCAACTTGAGTGCTTCGGCGGGTGTGAGCCACACGAATTCCTCGGCCTCGTCGTTGAGGCTTACGTCTGTGTCCAAAGCACGGGCAACATAGTTGAGCAGGATGAAATGCTCCGGGTGCATGAATTCAGGCGATGCGATGCAGTCCTGATTCAGCACAAATTCGATGTCGGAAATTTGAAGGTTGGTTTCCTCGAGAACTTCGCGTGTGAGGGCATCGAGCGATGATTCGCCGCGTTTGATTTTGCCGCCCGGTATCCCCCAAAGACCTGACCACTTGTGGGTGTGGATCATGAGGACACGGCCTGCGCCGTCGTGGATCAAGGCACCAACGGTGGTGATCGGGCGCGCGGCGACCTGCCGGTGCATGAGATTTCGCAGTACTTCGAGGTCGGGCACCGTGAGGTCGGGACGCACGGCGGCGAGCACTTCCGGATGTTGATAACCGGTGAGCACGGCGATGGATGAAAGCCCGCCATGGCGCGCGGTTTCCACATCGTGGGTCATGTCGCCGACAAAGGCGGTCTCGTGTGGTTTGAGGCGATGGCGCTCGATGATTTCATGGATCATGTCGCGTTTGTCGATGACGCCCGAGTATGTCGCCTCGAAATGGTGACGGAGATTGAAGTCATCCATCTGTTGTTCGAAAGCCTGGGTATCCATCGAGGTCAGCACGAAGGCACGGATGCCGTGCTGGGTGCACCATTCGAGTTTTTCGCGGGCGTGAGGCAGCACGGTCACCGGTGTCTGTGCTGCGCTGAATGCCGGGCGAAAGTGGGTTTCGAGTTCATCGAGCGGAATGTCGGGTAGGAGCTCCGCGTAAAACTCCGAGTAGGGAAGGCGGAACTGGCGACGAAACATGTCGCGATCGAAGGGCGGCAAATTGTAGCGCTCGAAGACCGCGTTGGTTGCCTCGATCACCGGGCCGAGGTCGTCGACGAGTGTGCCGGACCAATCGAAGATGAGATTGCGAAACATGGGCGTGATATTTTCAGCCGAGAGTGAATTTGACCGACTTGATGCGTTTTTCGCCGAGTTGTTCGCGGATGCGGGTGAGCAGCATTGGCTTCATTTGTTCGAGATGGAAGCGCATCGCGGGTTGGGTGACGCGCAGCACGAGATGACCATTGCGCACCGAAACTGGTTCGGTGTGGCTCGCGATGAAATCGCCGGCCAACTCCCTCCACGTCGAGCGGACCAACTCCTCATCGAGTCCATCGCTGGCGCCTATCGACTTGAGGACATTGCGGATCCATTTCTCGGCAGTGGATACGCCGGCATTGAGATCGGTCACTTCGTCGCAGCCTCTCCACTCCCGCATAATTTCCTTACGGATTCCGCCGAATGGGTCGTTGGACTTCATGAAGTGTGGGGCTTATTCCTCGCCGTCGTCACCGATGGCCTCGACCGGACAGCCTTCCATGGCCTCGCGGCATTGGGCGACTTCCTCATCATTCTCGGGTTGCTTGAACACGAATGAGTAGCCCTCGTCATCAGCGCGAGTGAAATTGGCCGGAGCGGTCTCGCGGAAGAGGTCGCAGTCGATGCACTGACTATCGACATAGAATTTGCCGTTGATGTTTTCCGCGTTCTTGTCTTCTCGATCTGCCATGGAGTTGGGTGGGGGTTACTTCCCTTGAATGCCTTGAAAACTACCGGCATGCAACCCGTTTTTTGCGTGATATTGTGGCATATCTTCGCGCTGGTCAAACTGCCCATGCGAACGTATCTAGTGATTGTTCTGGATTGATATGAGTTCTGCTTCCACACCATCTTCCGGAGACCAGCCTGAGTCTTCCAATGCGAATTTATCCGGCAGCGGGTCGCTTGAGAGTGATCTCTGGAGTCTTGATGACGAACCGCAAACTCCGATGCCTGCCGCGATACGTGGCGCAATCGGTGATGAAATACCGCCGATCAAACCTTCGCGAGCGCCCATGTTGGTGACCTCTGCGGATGATTTGAACACACCGGCGCCGTCTGGACCTGAAGTTGGCAAGGAAAAGGTCAGCCAAGCTTCGGTGAGAAAGCCTGATGATCGAGGTATAAGGCTAAACATCAGTTCTCAGCGTCAGCCCGCACGGCCAAGCGGTCAACTTGCGAGAAATTCTCCGCATCTGCGTGATTTCAACGACCTTGAGCAATGGGCGGATGATGGTGGTGGCCAAGTCAAGGCCGGCGATGCGTTGGATGCGCTACAGTCCGAGTCGGCGACCGCGCTGGTTGCTGCCCTGGAAGTCCAAGTGCCCGAGGAAAAGGTTGTCGTGGACGATATCGAGATCACTCCACAGCAAGCGCCCGAGGTGCCTGATGAGGGCATCGAGATTTCACCCAAGGCGGCCACTGCCTCACAAAGCGTCATGCGGTCTGGGGGGCTGAAGTTCACCAAATTTGAAAAGTTTGGGGTGGTATCATTGGTGGTAGCGTTGTTCGTGGTGCTTGCGACGTTTCTGTATTTTTCCGCAAGCCGATTGCCAACCGAGACCATCGGTTCGAGAGATCCGAAGTTCCCTATCAAGGGTGAGCGCGTTTTGGTGCAGAGTGCGACCAGTTACTGGAGGGATGTGATCACATCCGGCGCCGATGCGGATGTGGTGCGGCGCGGCACACGATTGTTGCCGGTGCTGGAGTTGACCTGCAAGGGAGGTCCCGCGGTGGTGCGTGTGATTTTCCGCGATGAAGATGGAGTGTCGATGGGGGACACCATCAACCGGAGCATGACCGATGGGGGCTTTTTCGTCATACCTGCCACGGTGGGATTTGATGAGATAGGCATGCACGCCGCGTATCGGACGGGTGACAGCAAGCCATGGAAAATTGAGGTTTACGAGGGTGAGGCTGGCAATGACTCCACAAACGGATTCAGAAAGCTGTTCGAGATGGACATTTCCAGCGAACGCCGTTGATTGTTGCGCCATGTCCGCCACCGAAATCGCCCCGGTCGTGCCCCGTGAGGGATGGCACGTGATGCATTTGTTCTATCATGTCGATCACGCGCAATGGTCGTTGTATGGAGATGATGAAAAGCGTCAGGCCAAGACCCGCTTGACCGAGTTGGTTCAAGAAATCCGTGCGACGCCCGACACCCATCTGCTGACATTTTCGGTTACCACGCCTAAGGCAGACATCGGTTTCATGCTTCTTGGGCCAGATCTCCAGTTGCTCAACACGTACGAGAAACAGATCAGCCTTTCGCTTGGGCCGGAGATATTGAATCCGGTTTACTCCTACCTTTCGCAGACCGAGAGTTCCGAGTACACCACTACACGCGAGCAATATGCGGCCGAGACGCTGGTCGCGGAAAAGGGGATGGTGGAGGGAACGGCCGAGTATGATGCGGCATTGGTCGAATTCGACGAGCGGATGGCGCATTACCTCAAGCATCGTCTGTACCCGGTGCTCCCTGATTGGCCGGTGATCTGTTTCTACCCGATGTCGAAGCGCCGCAGTGGTGCCGACAACTGGTACTCACTAGGCTATGAAGAGCGGCGAAAGCTGATGGCGGGCCATGCCAGGGTCGGTCGCAAGTATTCGGGTAAAATCCTGCAATTGATCACTGGTTCGACCGGATTGGACGAATTCGAGTGGGGCGTGACCCTGTTGGCCAAGGATACTTACGAGATCAAGGCGATCGTTTATGAAATGCGCTTCGACGAAGTTTCGGCGCGCTACGCCGAGTTTGGCGATTTCTACATCGGGCTGCAATTGCCGCTGGATGTTCTGTTTCGTCGGATCTGTCTGTGAGCGAAAAATTGCCCGTTGCTACGCTAACTGTGGGATACTAGAACTCCGTGCCGATGGCCGAATCAATTGCCGCAGTCGAAATCCGCAATCTCGTAAAGGAGTTCAAAACTTCCTTTCGGCGCAAGCCCTTGCGGGCGGTTGACGATGTCTCGATTCGTATCATGCCGGGTGAGGTTTACGGTTTGATCGGGCCAAACGGCTCGGGCAAATCGACCACGATGAAAGCGCTGCTGGGATTGGTGGCTCCGTCGGCGGGCCAGTGTTCGATTTTTGGTCGCGATTCCATGAAGGTTGATTCGCGCGACGAGGTGGGTTTTTTGCCGGAGAATCCTTATTTTTACAAACACCTGAGTGGTGCCGAGACATTGCGATTTTATGGCAAGTTATGCGGCTTGGGAGGGCGTGAATTGGAGAGGCGCGTGAGCGAATTGCTTGCTTTGGTTGATCTCGAAGGAGCGCGCGATCGTCGGCTTGGAGGCTACTCGAAGGGCATGCTGCAGCGCATCGGTCTTGCGCAGGCGCTGGTGCAGGAGCCGAGGTTGGTGATCTTGGACGAACCGACCGCTGGGGTTGATCCGCTCGGCTCGCGTCAGATACGCGATTTGATTCTCAAGCTTCGAGATCAAGGCATCACGGTATTCCTTTGCTCGCATCTTTTGGAACAGGTGCAGGAAGTTTGCGACCGGGTGGGGATCATCTTCCGTGGGAAAATGGTGCGCGAGGGCAAGCTTGAGGATTTGATCGCCATTGAAGATCAGTCCGAGATCGTGCTTCAGGACGCATCACCTGAGCTTTTGAACCAGATCAGGGCGCTGGTTGAGTCTACCCCCGGCGCGTCGGTTGTCAGGACCGGCAAGCCACGCACGACGCTTGAAAGATTGTTCCTGCGGGAAATCAGCGAAGACGAACCATGAGCAACGCCGTTCACATATCGCCCAAGGGCTCGCACATCATGCGCATCTGGGTCATTGCCGCGCACACCTTCACGCAGTTGGTGAGGATGAAGGTTTTTTATTTCCTCGCGGTGTTTGCGGTGATTGCCATTGCGAGCAATTTCTTTGATCTGCCGCAGCATGAGGGCCCCGAGGCGGTGGGCGCGAATGTGTTGAGGTCGATCAAGAGTTGGTCCTTGGGGGCGATGACTTTGTTTTCGGTGGTGCTTTCGGTGGTGGCGACGGCCTTGCTGTTGCCGAAAGATGCGGAAGATCGGACTTTGTACACGATTTTGGCCAAGCCGGTACCGCGCTTTGATTACCTTGCGGGTAAACTCCTTGGGGTGTTGCTGTTGGTTTTTGTTTCGCTGGCCTTGATGGATGGATTGATGACCGCCGTTTTGCACGTGCGTACCAACATGGTGGTCGCCCAACAGGTGGAAATGGCAACGGCGATGGGGTGGCCGGCAGATGCAGTTGCCTCTCTGCGGGCCGAGACCCTTGCTAGCGGTCCTAATGCCTCACTTCAAGGGGCGGTGTTTGCCGTATTTCTGCGAGCCTCGATCATGGCTTCGCTTGCGCTGCTGATCTCGACATTTTCCTCCAGTACTTTGTTTACGACCATCGTCAGTTTTCTGATTTACTTCATTGGCCATTTCCAAGCCGATGCTCGCAACATTTACCTGCAAGCGGGTGAAGCTGGCGAAGGGTTGTTTGCGCGGATTGCGTCGTTGGTGCTGTCGATGGTGATGCCGGACTTTCAGCTTTTCAATGTGATCGATGCGGTCATCGAAGGGCAGGCGTTGCCGATGCTTTCACTCGCGAAACTGACGCTGGTGGGTATGTATTACGCGGTTTTCTTCACATTCGCCTCGTGGTTCATATTTGCCGACAAGGAATTTTAATCGCGTGAAAGGCTGGTTCAAAATCCTATTGCTGGCGCTTGCTTTGCTAGTCTTTGGCGCGATGAGGCTTCCCTACGAGGCGGCGCTTTCCAAATCATTGCGTGATGCCGGCCTTTTCCCGACTGATCTTGGGATCGGCACCCGTGATAAGATCGGCCAAACAAGTTCGGCAGTTGCGCTTGGTGGTTTGCGCACGCTGGTTGCGACATTTCTGAATTTGCGCGCCTTCACTTATTTCACCGAGCAACGCTGGAATGATGTCGAGGAGACCTACAATACCATCGTCGATCTTGCGCCGCGTACTCGGTACTACTGGGATACGGGTTCATGGCACATGGCCTACAACGCGGCATCCTATTACATCAACGATTCAAAACTGCCGCCATTGCGGCGCCGTGAAGCATGGAGAATGTCGATCCACAAAGGGCGGGCATTTCTTGAGCGCGGCATACGCAACAATCCCGATGACTGGAGCTTGCTGGCGAGCTTGGGGTTTCTTTTGTCCGATTCGAACAAGTATCCGGCATTTCGTGATGCCAATGCGTCGTTTGCGGCGGCGGCCGAGGCGTACCAGAAGTCGGCAGATACCGGTAAGGCTCCCGGCTATGTGCAACGCTCGGCGTTTTATGCTCTGGCTCGTGTTGAGGGCCGAGAAGCGGAGGCACTTGCGCTTGCCAGAAAACTTTATGGCGAAGGACCGATCAATCGTACTCCGACGATGAAGGCGCTGCTGTTCGTGCTGGAGGCTTGGGAGAATCCAAAGATGGATCTCAAGACGCGCGCGATTGAAATTTATGGGTCTCCCGAAAATGCTTATGAGGCCTTGTCCGTGCATTGGAGTCGTGTACGCGACGGATTTCCGGTCCATGGAGTTTCTGCTGTGATCCCTTTGTTGGAGGAGCAGTTGTCGATACCAAAGGACAAGAGCGTGTTGAACAAACCATTGCCACCACCGGCTGGACCCGATGAATGGTTTCGCTGAATGATTGATGCGTCACTCTCGCGAGTGTGAATCGATGAGGATGGTAACCGGCCCATCGTTGACCAGCGCGACCTTCATGTCGGCCCCAAAAATTCCGCGACCGACCGGCTTTCCGATTTTGGTTTCGAGTGCTTCGCAAAATTGTCGATAAAGAGGTTCGGCGATCTGCGGCGAGGCAGCTTTGAGAAATGATGGTCGGTTTCCTTTTTTGGTTGAGGCGTGCAGCGTGAATTGGCTGATGACCAAAATGCCCCCATCAATGTCGCAAATCCCAAGGTTCATCTTGTCATCAAGATCGGCAAAAATCCTCAGACCCGCTATTTTGGCAGTCAGCCACTCGATATCGGATTCATCGTCGCACGATTCAATGCCGACCAGGATCAAAAGCCCGCGACCGATGGAGGAAATGGTATTGCCCTCGACTGTGACGCTGGCTTCGCTGACCCGTTGGATGACCACCCGCATGCGATGAGTTTGAAGGAGTGGCCGCTTGTGGGCAAGGTTTGCGGATTCGGCTCTGCGACTGGCTTTACAGAGGTTATTCACATCTATTTACAGGATGCCAAGATTGACGCGGATCCGTCGTTTTCGTGGAATGGCGAGCGATGTCGTCCGATCTCAAATCTCCGCCAAACAACCTTGCTGCGACCGCCAATAATCTTCAGCAGGCGGCCTCTGAAGTGGATGATGTGACAAGGGCATTGCCGCACGCAGTGGGTCCGGAAAAAAGTTTGCTCTCATCGATGCTCAAAGAGCCGCAGGAGTACATTGGATTGGCCATCGAGGAGAAGCTCACCAAGGAACATTTTTATCTTCCGGGTCATTCGACATTGTATGGAATGCTCGAGGAGCTTTTCCAACAAGGCCAGGAAATCGAGCTCGTGTCGCTGGTTCAGCGGCTGCTTGACCGTGGCATGCTGGATCGTGTCGGTGGGCCTGGCGCGGTCACGGAAATTTATTCATACGCACCGAGCCCCGGGCATTTTCGTCATCACCTACAGTTGGTGAAGGACAAGTATGTGCTGCGGTCGATCATTCGAAATTCGAACGAGGCGATTGCGCAGGCTTACGATGCACCTGACGAAGTCGCAGGGCTCTTGGATACGGTGGAAGCGAAGATACTGGCGATCCGCGAGGGGTCGGAAACCTCGCAGGCGCCGAGCGTCAAGCAATCGGTCGAGCATGTCATTGAGCAGTTTCAGGCACTGCTAGCCGGTGAAAAGGGCGCGCAGGGAATGTCGACCGGATATGAGGAACTCGACCGCATGAGCAACGGGCTCAAGCCTGGGGAAATGTTCGTCATCGCCGCACGTCCATCGATGGGTAAGACCTCGCTGATGATGAACATCGTCGAGCATGTTTGCATCGATCAGGCCAAGCCGAGTTTGGTTTTCTCCTGCGAAATGAGCGCATTCCAGATTGTCCAGCGTTTGGTGTTTTCGCGGGCGAGGTTTGCGTTGAGTCAATTGACACGCGGATACACCCCGACCAAGGCAGAGTTGACGCGAATTCAGCGGGCGGCGCTGGAAATTTCTTCCGCTCGGATGTTTATCGATGACACGCCGGGTATCACCATCAGTGAAGTGCGCGCCAAAGCTCGGCGCAAAAAGCGCGACGAAGGTCTCGAATTTATTGCGATCGACTATTTGCAGTTGATGAAATCGCGCACCAAGCAAGCCGAGAATTCTCGCGAGCGGGAAATTGCGGAAATTTCTGCGGGCATCAAAGGCTTGGCGAAGGAATTGCAGGTGCCGATTGTGATTCTCGCGCAGTTGAACCGTGGTCCTGAAACACGCAGCGGAAAAAGCGTCGGCGTGCCGCGGATGTCGGACTTGCGTGAATCGGGTTCGATCGAGCAGGACGCCGACATGGTTGGTTTGCTTTATCGCAGTGCCTATTATGCCGAGGATGCCGAGGAGAAGGAGGCGGAGGCCGGCAAAGCCGAGTTGGTGCTCGCGAAGAACCGGAATGGTGAAACGGGACACATTCCGCTGACATTCATTGCCGAGCAGATGCGCTTTGAGAGCGGTCCGCCCGCCCGCGAAATTGAGGCGTGACGATAGCCAAGCCGTCGGTCAACTGCTGAAGCGCTGGACGATCGGCATGCGTCGGCCGATGCCGAAGGCCTTGGTTGTCACGCGCAGGCCCGGTGCCGCCTGATGGCGTTTCCATTCGTTGAGGTCAACGCGTCGCTGGATCCAGCGGACGGTGGCCTCATCGAAGCCGCGCGAGATGATGTCATCAGTCGAAAGGTGGTGCTCTACATAAAGCTCGAGAATCGCATCGAGTGTGTCGTAGGGGGGCAGGGTGTCCTGGTCTTTTTGGTTGGGACGAAGTTCGGCGCTGGGTGCCTTTTCAATCGTGTTCCAGGGAATGATTTCGCGTTCGCGATTGATCCAGCGTGAAATCTCGTAGACGCGGGTTTTAGGGAGATCGGAGATCACGGCGAGTCCGCCGCACATGTCGCCATAGATCGTGCAGTAGCCGACCGATAGCTCGCTTTTGTTACCGGTGGTGAGGAGCAGGTGGTTGTCTTTGTTGGAAAGCGCCATCAAGAGGAGCCCGCGAATGCGCGCCTGCATGTTTTCTTCGGTCACATCTTCAGGTTTGCCTTCGAAGAGGGAATACATGGTCGCCTTGATCGATTCGAAAGGGGCGCGGATGGAAACTTCGTCGCAGCGAATGCCGAGGTTTTTCGCAAGCGCGAATGAGTCGTCGACACTGCCTCGCGATGAATAAGGGCTTGGCATGGTGAGGCCGTGGATGTTTTCCCGGCCAAGCGCATCGGCGGCAATGGCGGCGGTGAGTGCGGAATCGATGCCGCCGCTAAGTCCGAGGCAAGCACTGGTGAAGCCAGATTTCTGTGCGTAATCGCGTAAGCCGAGCACGAGTGCCCGGTAAAGCTGTGAAGCATCTGTCTCTTCGGCAGCTTCATCGTTTTCGGTCGTCAGGAATGGATCAATCGTCCGGCAACTTTCCTCAAAACCGACAAACTGCGTGATGGTGCGGCCGTTTGATCCGACCACGAGCGAATGACCATCGAAGACAAGCTGATCTTGGCCGCCGATGGCGTTGCAGTAGACCACCGGCACTTTGGTGCTGCGGGCGATGGCACCGATCATCGAGCGGCGTTGCGCGGGCTTTCCCAAATGATATGGCGAAGCGCTTAAGTTGAGGATCAAATCAATACCTTTGCCTGCCAATTCATCGACCGGATTTCGGTCATAGAAGGGGATTTCGAGATAGTCTTCGGTCCAGATGTCCTCGCAGATCGTGATGCCGATTCGTTTGCCGTTCCATTCGATTGGTTCGCTGGATTCGGCGGGTTCGAAATAGCGGCGTTCGTCGAAGACATCGTAGGTTGGCAACAAGGTCTTCCACACGCGGTGGCGGATCGCGCCGTTTTCGAGCCATGCCGCGGCATTGCGAAAGGGCTTGCCGGGCTGTCGTGGGTGGTGGTGATCAACGTAACCGACGAGCAGGGGAATTTCGCGAATTTCACCAGCAAGGTAGTCGAGCGCTTGCAGGCATTTCGGAACGAAATTGGATTTGAATACCAAGTCGCGCGGTGGATAGCCGACCAGTGAGAGCTCTGGTGTGATGACCAGTTCCGCCCCCTGATCCACGCATTCGCGGTAGGCGGCGATGAGGCGTTTGGCGTTGCCGGGAAAGTCGCCGACGACCGAGTTGATTTGCGCGATGCCGATTTTCATTGGGCGGGGGAAGGCTCGCCCAAAGTCGGGTGCGGCGAAAGCAAAAAGGCTTGCTGGGCGGTTGATGCAAAGCACTTGGGTTTTGACGGATCGCGTGGGCTCTGCGAGCAATGGCTCTGATGACGGAGCAGGGGACGGATGATGCGGCAGCGAGGCCTCCTCGCCGCAAACGCTACCACGGTAAAAACCCGCGGCGTTATGAGGATAAATACAAGGAACACGATCCCGGGCGTTATGCAGAGACGGTGGCAAAGGTGATTGCGTCGGGCAAGACCCCGGCAGGCTCACACATTCCGATCATGGTCGATGAGTGTCTTGAGGCATTGCGACTCAAACCGGGGATGATTGGGGTGGATGCGACTTTGGGCTATGGAGGGCATGCCGCTAGGATTTTGGAAAAAATCACACCCGGTGGCATCTTGATCGGTGCCGATCAGGATCCAATCGAGCTTCCCAAGACCGAGCAACGACTGCGTGACAAGGGATATGGTGCCGAGTGTTTTGTTGCCGTGCGTTCGAACTACGCGGGAGTTGCCAAGTTGCTTGGCGAGCGTGGCCTGAGTGCGGATTTTGTTTTTGCAGATCTGGGGTGTTCGTCGATGCAGTTCGACGACCCAGCGCGTGGTTTCAGTTTCAAGCATGAAGGTCCGCTCGACATGCGGATGAATCCGACGCGTGGCCTGAGTGGCTCCGAGTGGTTGGCAAGAACGGATGCTGGCAAGCTCGAGCGTGCGCTGCGCGAAAATGCCGATGAGCCGCGTGCGGAAATCATCGCTGCGGCATTGGCGGGCCGATCCATCAAGACCACCACCGAGCTTGCCGACGCGCTGCGCTCGATGCCGGGGCTGCGTGATGACGAAAAAGAACTCACGCTGCGGCGGGTATTCCAAGCGATACGCATTGCCGTCAATGAAGAGTTCACTGCGCTTGATGCCTTCCTGCGGTCGCTGCCGAACTGCCTCAAGCCCGGCGGCAGGGTGGCGATCCTGACTTTTCACTCGGGCGAAGACAGGCGTGTGAAAAAATCATTTCAGGCAGGCCTTCGCGACGGACTGTTTTCTGAAATCAGCGCTGCCGTCATCACCGCCGGCAGCGAAGAACGACACCGCAACCCGCGAAGCACGCCTGCAAAACTCCGCTGGGCGACGAGGGCTTGATCATGGAAAGGGTTGATGAGGACAAGCTTCCGTCTTGTCGGAGGGCCGGGAATGGGCAGAATCCGCTTTGTGAATTCGGCGCCATTGGGATTTTTTGACTCGGGAGTGGGTGGTCTGACCGTGGTGCGTGCGGTGCAGGATTTGCTGCCGCATGAGGACATTCTCTATCTTGGTGACACCGCGCGTCTGCCCTATGGCTCAAAAAGCCCGGAGGCGATCCGCCGCTTTGCTCAAGAGGATGCGAAGTTTTTGGTCGAGCGTGGGGTCAAGGCAATCGTCGTTGCCTGCAATACCGCCACCGCACATGCCCTGCCTTTGTTGAGGGAAAGTTTCGATCTGCCCGTGATCGGGGTCATTGAGGCAGGAGTCGAGTCGGCGCTCCGCGATCCGGCGGTCGAGCGGGTGGGGATCATTGCCACGCGCGGGACCATCCGATCGCACGCCTATCAGCACGCCCTTGCCCTAAAGCGCACGGGGCTGATCATTCACGCCCAAGAGGCTCCTTTGCTGGTGCCCTTTGTCGAGGAAGATTGGATTGACCACCCGGCCGCGGAACTTGTTTTGAAAACCTATCTGGAACCCTTGGTGGAGAAGGGAATCGACACACTCATGTTGTCGTGTACCCACTATCCGCTTTTGATTCCCGTGCTTCGGCGATTGCTGCCTGAGAGCGTAAGCTTGGTCGACAGCGCCACGACTTGCGCCGAGCACTTGAAAAGGGAGCTCGTGCGGCTCGATATGCTCAATTCGCAGGAGGGTGAGGGCCGGCTTGACATCCATCTCACCGACCTTTCCGAGGAGTTTGAAAATCTGGCTCGCCGCTTTTTGCGCAAACCATCTGGGCGGATCCAGCGGGCTGTTCTGGCTTGAATGCTGGAAATTACCGCTTGCCGATGGGTTGGGTCCGGTCCATAAACGGGCGTTGTTTTTGTTTGTCCCCTGTACCGCAGTGGCAGTCGGCCGGTTTCCCGAGAGAAACCTCACGATGGGGTAAAAATTCCGTTTATTTACGAGATTTTGGGCTTTCGGCTTGATTTGTTCAAAATTTTTTGAACAAAGTAACTACCGCACATTCATTCTATTTAATACCTGATAGCAACCTATGAAATTGTTTGGAACAGATGGCATCCGCGGGCGTGTGAACGAATTTCCGATCACCGCCGAGGTTGCCTTGAGGACGGGCAAGGCGGTCGCCAATGTCCTGAAATCTCCGGGCGCGAGCCGCAACCGGGTCTTGGTTGGCAAGGACACGCGGATTTCGGGCTACATGCTTGAGACGGCGCTTACGAGTGGACTGGTCTCGATGGGCATGGATGTTTTTATGGTCGGGCCATTGCCGACTCCGGCGGTGGCACATTTGACCAAGTCGATGGGTGCGGCCGCGGGCATCATGATCACCGCATCGCACAATCCTTATGAGGACAACGGGCTGAAAATTTTCGGGCCGGATGGATACAAACTTTCCGACGACCTCGAGGCGATGATCGAGCGTCACATTTTGGGAGATGTTGCCGAGGCTGCACCGCTGCCGCCCAAGCAGATTGGCAAGGCGCATCGCATCGATGATGCACGCGGCCGTTACATCGAATTTGCGAAGAACGCGTCGGACAATGTTCCGTTGCACGGGCTCAAAATCGTCGTCGATTGCGGCCATGGTGCGGCCTATTTCATTGCGCCGCTTATTTTCAAGGAGCTTGGTGCCGAGGTCATCACCACCGGCATCCAACCCGACGGAATCAACATCAATCATGGCTGTGGTGCGCTGCATCCTGAAAATGCTGGCGAGCTGGTGCGAAAGTTTGGTGCTGACCTTGGGGTTTCCTTTGATGGCGACGCCGATCGCGTGATTTTCACCGATGCCGAAGGCAAAGTGGTCAGCGGCGATCGCATACTCGCCTTGTGCGCGATTGGTCTGAAGGAGCAAGGAAAACTGCGCAACAACACGCTGGTGGCGACGGTCATGAGCAACTTGGGCCTGAAGGAGGCAATGAAAAACCACGGCATCAAGGTTGAGGCCACGGCGGTAGGCGATCGCAATGTCATCGAGTGCATGCGCAAGGGAGGTTATTCTTTCGGCGGTGAAAATTCCGGTCATTTGATTTTTGGCGACTACGCCACCACCGGCGATGGAATCCTGAGCGCCCTGCAAGTGCTGCGCATGATGCTTGAGCGCAACGCCACTCTCGCGCAGTTGGCTGCGGTGATTGAGGAATATCCGTCACAACTGCTCAACATGGCGGTGGCCTCCAAGCCGCCGATCGCGACACTGGCGAAGCTCAACGAACTGATGGTTCGCGCCACCACCGAATTCGGCGAGCATGGTCGTCACCTGATTCGCTATTCCGGCACCGAGAACAAAATCCGGGTCCTTGTCGAACACAAGGATGCGGGCGAATGCCGCGCATGGGTGGACAAGTTTTCATCGGTCATCCGTGAGGAAATCGGTTAGCAACAAAGGCATGAACTCTGATTCAAGCGATTGCCATCCACTGACCCTGACGCGCCGCATTGCGGAGTTTGCGATCGGCAACATTGCGCTTGCGGATCATCAGGCGGGATTGATTGGCGATGCAGCCTTAGGGGTGCATCCGCACGCGTGGTTGGCTGCCGACGAGGTAGCGATGCTCAAGTCCGCCCAATGCGGCAGCCTGCTCGATGCTGATGGCGCGAAAATCGCCTGGCGCCTTGATGGTGCGGGCGAAGCAATTGTCGCGCGCGACTCGTTTCTCATCCGCTATCCATGGGATTTCCTTCGCGCCAACGAAGCATGGGTCGGTTCGCTGCGAGAAAGCATCATCCATGGCGAGGTTCATCCTCTGGCGGTGGTCGAGGGCTTGATCCATGTCGGCGAGGGTACGCGAATTTTGCCGGGAGTTTTCATCGAGGGAAATGTCGTCATCGGCCGCAACTGCAAGATTGGTCCGAATTGCTACATCCGAGGCAACACCAGCATCGGCGATGGCTGCCACATCGGCCAGTCGGTTGAGATCAAGAACACCATCGTGCTTCATCGCAGCAGCATCGGGCATTTGTCGTATGTGGGTGATTCGGTGCTTGGCGAGGGAGTCAACTTCGGTGCTGGAACCACCACTTCCAATTTGCGTCACGACGGCTCAAACCATCGCTCGCTGGTCAACGACGAGCTTGTCGACACCGGTCGGCGCAAGTTTGGCGCGATCATCGGCGACGGCGTTCATACTGGCATCAATACTTCGATTTATCCGGGCCGAAAAATGTGGCCAAAAACGACCACGCCACCGGGCGGAATTGTTCAGCGCGATATTCTTCTTTAAACATTTCATTAAAACCAACAACCATCGGAATCACTTAACATCATGTGCGGAATTGTCGGATACATTGGAAAAGCGCAAGCGCCGAAGGTGCTGATCAACGGGCTGCGTCGCCTCGAATACCGCGGATATGACTCGGCGGGTCTCGCGGTGATGGATGGCAATCAATTGGCGGTGGCCAAAGCGCCGGGCAAGGTGGCGGCCTTGAAGGATCGCGCGCATGCCGAATGGCCGGAGGAAAGGTTTTCGCGTGCCAGCACAGGCATTGCCCACACCCGCTGGGCGACCCACGGGCCACCGACCGAAGTCAATGCCCACCCACACCTTGATCAAAGCGGCGACATTGCCCTGGTGCACAACGGCATCATTGAAAATTACCGCGCATTGCGTGCGAGGCTCGAGAGCAAGGGGCATCAATTTCTGTCCGAGACGGATACTGAGGTTCTGGCCCATTTGATCGGCGAGTGCAACAAGGGTGATCTTTTCCAAGCTGTTTGCGATGCCTTGCACCAGGTTGAGGGCACCTTTGGGATTGCGGTGCTCTCGGCCCGTGAGCCGGGTCGCATCATCACCGCGCGCCGCGGCAGTCCGATCGTGATCGGTGTGGGCGATGGTGAAACGATCATCGCTTCGGATGCTTCGGCCATCGTCGCGCACACTCAGCGCGTGATTTATCTCGATGACAATGACATCGCCATCGTCACGGCGGAGTCGGTCGACATCCGCGATCTCAACAATGTGCCGGTCACGCGTGAGATTGCCGAGCTTGGCATGGATGCATCAGCCGCGGAAAAAGGTGGGTATGATCATTTCATGCTCAAGGAAATCCACGAGCAGCCGGATTCGCTGGGCAATGCG
This sequence comes from Verrucomicrobiaceae bacterium, assembly GCA_029977225.1. Classification (GTDB taxonomy): domain Bacteria; phylum Verrucomicrobiota; class Verrucomicrobiia; order Verrucomicrobiales; family Akkermansiaceae; genus Luteolibacter. The sequence goes on from JAPOLH010000023.1 coordinate 21,854, forward strand.
ATCCGTGGGCGGCTCGATCTGAACCTTGGTACTTCGGTGCTGGCGGGTATGGGTACCTCGGCGCGTGAGCTGGCGGATCTGAATCGCGTCGTGATTGTCGGCTGCGGCACTTCGCTGCATGCGGGTCTGGTTGGTGAATACGCGTTTGAGGACTTGGCCGATGTCAATGCCGAGGTCCAGCAGGCCGCGGAGTTCCGATATCGCAATCCGATTGTGGGCAGCCGTGATTTGGTGGTGGCCATTTCCCAATCGGGCGAAACGGCGGATACCTTGGCGGCGGTGCGTGAGGCCAAACAGAAGGGTGCTTTTGTGATGAGCCTGTGCAATGTCGTGGGGTCCACCATTGCGCGAGAAACTGGCAGAGGAGTTTATTTGCACGCAGGCCCCGAAATTTCGGTGGCATCGACCAAAGCCTTCACCTGTCAGGTCGCCGTGCTGTTGATGATGGCGCTCAAGATCGGCCGTGGCCGGCGTTTTTCGCGCGATGAAGGGCTCAAACTGGCACGTGATATCGAAGCAATTCCGACATTGGTCGCAAAGGTGCTCGAGCAAGACGAGCGGATCGCGACAATTGCGGCCACGTATGTGAACAATGAGCATGCTTTCTTCATCGGACGTGGGCCAATGTATCCGGTGGCTCTGGAAGGAGCTCTCAAGCTCAAGGAAATTTCCTACATTCATGCCGAGGGTTATCACGCGGCGGAGTTGAAACATGGTCCGATCGCATTGCTTGTCGAAGGCACGCCGGTCGTGGCCTTGGCCTGCGACATTCCCGGCAAGGACAAGGTTCTTGGCAACATCGAGGAATGCCGCGCACGTGGGGCGAGAATCCTTGGGATCATCACCGAAGGTGATCACGAAGCTGCCGAGTGCATGGATGATTTCATCGAGGTCCCAGCTTGCCATCCGTTGGTGGCCACGGTTCCCGCAGTCGTGGCATTGCAGCTATTCTCCTACCATGTTGCCCGCCTTCGCGGATGCGAGATCGACCAACCACGCAACCTCGCCAAGAGCGTGACGGTTGAGTGAGAGGGTAGGATTTGGTAAAAGCTGAAAATCTGAAGTGAGATGAGATGAAGAAGTGCTTAGGCACCCATCTTCGATATCCAATCTCAAGTATCTAAGCCCAGCTTAGCGGCCCTCGCGGATGATGTTGTTCTTCTCGTCCAAGAGCAGGATGGTCGGCGTGACAGGATTTTCTGTCATGGTGAAGGCCATGATGGTGACCCGTTCGCCTTCTTTGATGAGGTGAGCGGCGCCGCCGTTGATGAGGATGTGCCCGGTGCCGGGTTTCCCTTCCAGCACATAGGTCTCAAGCCGGGCGCCGGTGGTGATGGAGGCGACCAAGACTTTTTCGCCAGCCCACAGGTCGGCGGACTTCATCAGATCGCTCGGGATCTCGATGCTGCCTTCGTACTCGACATCGGAACCAGTGATCATGGCACGATGCATTTTGGACTTCAGGACCTCGCGGAACATGGCGGAAGCAACTATTCCATGGCCTCCGCGTCAAGTGACAACCGATTTTGAGGCTGGAGACTGGGCAATTTTT
>JAPOLH010000024.1 GCA_029977225.1 Verrucomicrobiaceae bacterium
ACCTCCCTTACCCTGTTGCGGTGATGGAGGTGTTTTCGTTTCTTGATCCGATCCATGCGATCCCCGATATCTTCGCGCTGCCACTTTAAATAACCGTCCTTACCGATGCCCTGATATTTGCCATGCAACTGGTCGCCATTTAAGAAGCGCAGCATGTCCTCAGCCGATGCCGAAAAAATGGCAACACTACCAAACACCACAGCCATGAAAATGGTTGGATTCATTTCTCGTAAATAGGAAGATAGCGAAAGTTCAAAGCGAGAGAAAGCAGAGCACCGGCGGTATTGAATGAAGGACCTTGGTTGCCTGGAAACGAACCATCAGCCGACTGGATTGTCGCTAGATAGCGGATGTTGCGTTCGTTCCATTCCTTCCACACCCCCTCATCAGCATGAAACAGGGCCTGTGACATGTAATACTCAAAGTAATAGGGATAATATCGATCACGGTAATCCAAATGGTTTTTCAAAAACTCGAGACTCGCCTGATACCCACTCGAGTCCCGCTCCTTGGCCAGCGATTGGCAAAGCAAGCCGATCGCCGTAAGTGTCGGCTTCCCACCCGATAACGAGGTGTAACCGTAAGATCCGTTCGCCGCACGATTTTTGGCGAGATAAACCATCGCTTTGCGAATTGATTCGTCAGGCACGGAAATCCCGGCGTTCCGAGCGGCAAAAAGCGTGACGAGCTGACATCCGGTGACGGTCGTGTCGGCATCACGGCTGTCTGGCGTGTAGCGCCAAGCACCAGAGCGATTGCGCTTTTGCGCGGACAGGATCAAGTCCACCGCCTTGCGCAACGCCGTTTCAATCCCCGGATTCTCGACACAGCCATATGATTCGGCAAGCGCCTTGGCGGCAAAGGCATGGTTGTACATGCTCGAGCCAATGTACCCGTTCTTCGGATTCTGTTGCTTGATGATGAAATCAATCCCGCGACGGATATTGCCAGAATAACGGCCAGCAACGGGGTCATCGCCATGCGCCAAAAATGCGGCCACACACAATCCCACCACTCCCGGCTCGGAGCCCACACTGTCGCCCCATGTGCCGTCCTCACTTTGCGTCGAAGCAAGGTACTTCATCCCTTTTTCGTAAATGATTTCAACCATGGCCGGCACCACGTCATTTTTCCTGCCAATTGCATCCTGACCCGCCGCATGAACTGAAAATCCAATGAGAATAGAAGATGCCCACGCCGCAATGGACACCAAGTGCATCAAACAATTGCACTTCATTATTTGCAAAAAAATTTTCATCAATCCGTGTTTGTGCTATGCGTTCTTTTCACTTCACTAGGTTCTCAGCACCGCGATTATAGGCGTCTAACAACTTTCTAAACTCCTCGGGTATTTCCTGATTTCCACCGCCTGCCGCCTTTGGCACCCGCCGCTCTTCGACCTTGCCACCACTTGCACCGTCAATGGTCTCAACGTTTGCATTCGATTCCCCGCCATTGCCATCCCCAGCATTTTCTCCCGGCTTTCCGTCCTTTCCCTTTTTATCACCCTGACCTTCAGGCTTGCGGCCCATCATTCGCTCCATCATTTCCATCATCGCCCCGCCGGCCTCGCTTTGGGATTCGCTCTCTTGGCGCTCCTTTGCCGCAGCATGGATCTTTTCAATGATTTCGGTCTGCGCTGCCATGGTTTCTCCTCCGGTATCACCATTGGCCAAACGATTTGTCGCTTCCTCCATGAGAGTTTCGGTCTCCTTGAGTAAACGTATGACTTCAGGCAAAGTTTGCTCAATAACAAGCTGCTGCACATCCGCAGCCAGCTCGTCCTGTGCGTCGGCCACCACCGAGGCACCTTCAAGATGCTCCGCAATTTTGCTTTCGATCGACTCTGGTTCGGCATGCGCCATTGCCAGCAGGGGCACACAAAAAACCATGGGAAGTATAAAATTTTTCATCTGTTTTCTGGTGGCTTAGGCGCGGAACCGATCGAGCGGCGAAATTGCTCAAGCACACGGGTCTGCGCACGCAGGTCCTGCTCGCCCTGAATCATTTTCATCACACGCAGCATAAATTCGAAATCCTCGTTTTCAGCATCGGGGGCGTCACCCGTACCATCGCCAGTCGCGGCATTCATGCTTCCACCCAGTTCGATCGCCCACCGGTTAAGTTGGTCAGCCCATTTTTTTGACTGCTCGGCAGCCTCGAACGAATGATTGTTAGAGAGCTGCGTGCGGATCTCTTCGAGGCCCGAATCGATCCCAGATGACTTCATCGCATCCATTAAAGATTGAATCGGCTCGGTCTTGGTGCGTGCAAAATAATGGGCAAGATCCTCCTGCAACCAACGTAGGTCGGATGCTGTGGTTGCCTGTTGTTTCGAGTTGCTCTCGAGCTTCCTAGCATCAGCAGGATCAAGCTGCCGGTATCCAAGTCCAAGAATGCGCGAGAATGAATCTTTGAGCGATTCGACGATGCCAGCCTGCTCGCCTGCAGCTTTTTTGAGCCGACTGACGAATGTGCCGGCCTCGAAGTGCTTGTTGGCATCGTTGGCGCGCTCGATGGCATCGCGCATTTTATCAAGACCCTTGCGCTGAACTTCAATCGCAGCATCAAGATCACGCGCTGATTTATCCGGGGTGTTGGAACTTTCGCATGATTCACCCAATTTACGTTCCACCTTCGGGATATCACGCTTGGAAAGCTCGTTCAGCGCACCCTGAGTTTCAGCCAGTTTGCGCAATGTGTGCTTGTCGATTTGCCCGTTACGTGCTGCATCTTTCATCAATTGTTCCAACCTGCGCGCAATATCCTCCGCGCGACGACGAGTCTCAGCTTCTTCATTTGTCTGCACCCCAAGCCGTTGGCGGTTTTCACTTTTCTCCAACTCCCCCCCCTCCATGGCACCAAGCCTCTCGTTTTCGTCTAGCAAACCAGTCTCGCGACGCGCGAGATCTTCCAAATCGCCAATCTGACGATCGAACAAGTTCTTGAGCATCTGCGCATGTTCATCGCGCGATAACACATGCAGAACCACGGGCTCAGAATACGATCGCGGGCGCCCCGGAAAAAAATCTTCGGCGTAGGCGCGCAAGACAATCTTCTGCGGACCTATCCCAAAGGCCGCTGGAGAAAAAGCCACCGCCTCGAGCAAACGCCCGGCTCCAGCCGCACCGGATGCAAGCTGCAGCTCGCCCTTGGTCGGCTTGCCGCCCTTTGGCCGTGTGGACTCTCCCAGCCACTCGATGCCCGCCACCTTCACCCCGAAGTCATCCTCGGCCAGCAACTCGAAGTCCACCGTTTCCTCCGGCAACATGACCTTCTGGCGATCAATTCCCTGCAAATAACAAATCGCCACAGCATCCTCAGTCGCATCGATACGCAAACGATAGCCAGCCTCTCCCTCGAGCCCATCGCGATCTTTCCACGCAAACGGAATATCCTGCGAATCCTTGCCAATGAGGATTTCCCCAGTACGAGCGATCTTACCTTCGACAAAAAGATCTTTCACTTCGACCGATACTCCATTGGCTGAATTTTGAACGGTATCAGAAATAGTTTTCAGCGGTCCGCAAGTGCTCGACTTCAAGGCCCGATCCATTCGCAACACGAAACGCACTTTACTGCCCGATACCGCACTCAAGACCCCAGCCGAACAATCCACCGACTGCTCGCCAAGACCGAGATATGCAGGGGGCGTGACGATCGCATCGACACTTTGAACCGCCGGGCGCACACGCGGCTCAACCCGCATTGCGTGGCGCGTATCTCCCACGCGAAATTCAATTGTGCCTGCCTCTTGCTGACCCGGAAATGAAAACCGATAAACACCATTGTTCAAATTGGCCACGACTTCACGTTGGTCGTCATAAACACCGCTTGCCTGGGCCGGACGCTTCTCGGAATCAGCGGCCAAACGCAGCCAAACTTCAAATGCCTCGCCCAGCGGAACTACCAAACGCTCCGGTGCATCAATCAAACGAGTGAAGGTGTAACGCTCGGTTTTCGATAATGGAAACATCCATCGCTGCAACGCATTCCAACCAGCCTTCGGCATCGCGATACACGCGACCAAAGCCGACACGATCAAAACCACAGCCATCGCCACCCAACGACGATGACTCGATGCCGGCAAAGCATCATCAAGCGAGCGCGACGCAACCTCCGCCGATACGGCAAGCATCGCTGCCTCACGCAAACGCGGAGAAATCGATGCTGCACCCTCGCCCTGCTCTTGCAACTCGATCGCGCCCAACAGGCGATCACCCAACCCCGGATAACGCCTGGCAATCAGCCGCGCTAACTGCGCATCCCGTCGCTGACCCCATACCCAGCGATGCAGCCAATATGGCGCAAAAACCGCAAACAGCGAAATACCAGCCGCAAGGATCAACAACCGCAACCACCCCGGTGTCGGCCACACACGATCCAATGCCATCACCAGCAAAAACGATAAAAGCAAACCCGCCACACCCGCTGCTGCCGCCTCCAGAACCTTGAGCCGCCACAAATGACGACGAAACGACGCCAACTGCATTTGCAATGACTTGGGAATCGCAATCGTGGATGTCCGGAAGGATTGCGCCATGATTCAAATGATCCGAAACAATAAGCGGGAAATATCGCAATCAGGCAACTCAAGCCGATCACCAAACGCCGATAGTTTCGCCCGATCTTGCTTTCACCTCAAGCGACATTCTGCACCTGATCGGAGTTTTACTGGCATCGATAACATTGGGGTTTTTGAACACTCGTCCATGACGGACGAAGTAAGACCCATCTAATCTCCAAACGTTCAAAAAAAATCTTTAATATCCACCCCTGCGAAATTTTGCAAAAAATTCATCTTATTCGTTGATTGTTTTAAAATTACCATCCAAGGTTTCATATAGCTCATCTCCCCCCGATGAATATTGCCCCCAATGATTGGCGCCGTCGTCTCGGCGTGTCTTTGTCATTTGCCGCAGCTGCGGCATGCCTTGGCTTTTTATGGCTTGAGGCATCGGTTCCCGTTACGGATTCAATCTTAAATTACGCGCTGGAATCGTTGACCAGCAGGAATTCCGGATGGGCGAGTGCTGCCGTGTTGGGAACAGCACTGTTGGTGTCGATCTCCACTTTCAGCAAACGCCGCAAGACGGAACAGAAGCACGTCGAACAAATACGCCAACGCATTGCCGCCGACCTTCACGACGATATCGGCAGCAACCTCGGTAGCATCTCACTCATCGCACGCAGTGCGCGCAAGGACCTGATACGACTCGATGGTCCCGAGGAAATCGCTCATGACCTCAGCGAGATGGAAAACATCGCGCGCGAATGCTCTCTCGCCATGCGTGACATCGTCTGGATGTGGGAACGAAGCAATGACTCGGTCGGCGACCTGATCGAACGCATGCGTCAAACAGCCAACCGCCTCCTGCGCGAAATGCGGTTCAGCCTCGACTGCCAGTCCTGCGAGATCAATGCCCACCTATCGCTCGAAGCCAAACGACACCTCTTTCTTTTTTTCAAGGAAGCGCTTCACAACATCATGAAACATTCCCATGCCGACCAAGTCTCAGTGAAAGTCTGGAACGAAAATGATCAACTTGCCATCGAGATCCTCGATAATGGCGATGGCATTCCAGCCACGCCCGGTGCGGATTCACCCGGCGTCCGCAAACTCCAAGACCGCGCACGCACTCTTCACGGTCTTTTCCGCGTCAAGTCCAACCATGAGCATGGCACGCGCATTCAACTCTTCGTCAAACACTCCCACCTCTCCACACAACCCGCCATATGATAGCAACTACCAAGACCACCAATATCTGGATCGTCGATGACCACGAAGTCTTCGCCAAACAGATCAACCGACTCATCGCTGCAGAACCAGACATGGAGTGCACTCAACACTTCTCCTCCGCAGGCGACCTTTTCGAAAAGCTCCAGTTCACTCGAGATTTCCCCGATCTTCTCCTCCTCGATCTCGGCCTCCCACGACGCAGCGGCCTGGATATCCTGCCTGATATCCGCAAGATCATGCCCAAGTCGAAAATCCTTGTACTCACTGCTTCGGACGACCGCGAAAAGGTTTACCGTGCCATCTGCAACGGAGCCTCCGGTTACCTGCTCAAAACCGCAGATCCCGACAACATCATCCAGGGCATCCGCGATGTGATCGAAGGAACTTCTGCTCTCAGCGGCCCAATCTCCAAAATGATCCTCGATGGCTTCTCCCGCTACGGTCCGGTCGAAGCAATCGACCCCCTCACCTCCCGCGAGGAAGATGTCCTCCACCACCTCGTCCGAGGACTCATCAAAAAGGAAATCGCCGACGAACTTTCAATTTCCCAACACACCGTCGATATGCACCTGCGTGCGGTCTACCGCAAACTCCATGTCCGTTCACAAACTGAAGCGGTGTCAAAAGCTCTGCGACAAGGCATCGTCTGAGGATTTAAAAAGATATAGAACCTTCTTTGCCTCCCAAATGACGGATGATCTTTGACGGTCGAGAAGCCACCATGTTGCACGTTTTTAAAAAAAATCCCCCGACTCGAATCCGAGTCGGGGGTTTTGCATGAAACACGAACACCAATGAAAATCAGTTTTCCTCCGATTCTTCGCCGGCTTCAACCGAAATGGTGAGGATCGCAGCGACCTGAGGGTGCAGGCGGATGCTCACATCGCTCTTACCAGACTTCTTGATTGGTTTTTCAAGGTCGATGGCATGACGGTCGATGACGATTCCGTTGGCCTCGAGCTCCTTGTGGATGTCGATGCTGGTAACGGACCCGAACGCCTTGCCACCCTGGCCCGTGGACAGGGTGAATTTCGGGGAAAGTTTGGAAATTTTGGTCGCGATTTCCTGGAAGGCGAGGAGTTCCTCGGCTTCGCGGCGAGCGCGGGCTGCCTTGAGAGCCTCGACATGGCGAAGGTTCGAACGGCTGGCCTCGTAGGCCTTACCTTGGGGGATCAGGAAGTTCCGGGCGTAACCAGCGCGTACTTTGACGACGTCTGCTTCGGCACCAAGGCCTTCGATTTTTTCTTTGAGAATGACTTGTGCGTTGGCCATGAGGATCAGGTTGAGTGGGGGCGGAGGTTCTAGGCCCGAGGCCAAATGGTGTCAAGAAGAATGCGAAAAAAACCCGCCAAATAGGCCAAAAATCGGCATTGGGGCGGCCCAAATCGAAAAGTCGGCCTCCACCAGCCACGCGTGGCATACAGCCTAGGTGGGACCTCATTAAACGCCCCTGCGTACCTTCTCCACAATCGCCCTAAGGACCTTGTCGGCTGCCTCGATGCGCTCGACCAAGCGCAGTTGATTGCGGGCGCGCTCGAGGTTATGCCTATCATGCTGCGTTTTGAAGTAGATATCGCCCTGCAGGTAGTCGGTCAGAAAGCGGACCCCGACCTCATAGGCCATGAGCTTGCTGGCAAACACGAGGTGGTCCCACTCAGCCTCCGTGAGGATGTTACCCGCACCCGCGATATACCCTTGAACGATTGCCTCAAAAACCGGCAGCGAGACATCAATCCTCGCGATGTCGGTTTCATCCTCAGCCGCGGTGTTGACGCAGGATCGCACGAGGTCACCGAAATCGTAAAGCGAAAGACCGGGCATCACTGTGTCGAGATCAATCACGCAAATCCCCTCACCCGTGATGTTGTCGAGCATCACGTTGTTGAGTTTGGTGTCGTTGTGGGTGACCCTTTCCGGAATTTCACCCCTGGCCGCCAGATCGAGCAACCTCGAAGCCTCGTGCCCGCGCCTTAAGACAAACTCGAGTTCCGCAAGCACCTCGCTTTTGCGCCCCATCACATCTTCCTCGGCTGCCTTGCGCAGGTTCTCAAGACGCTTCGGCGTGTCATGAAAGTGCGGAATTGTTTCGTGCAAGCGACCACCGGGAAGATCAGAAAGCGACTGCTGGAATTGACCAAACGCGAGCGCGGCCTGGTAAGCCTGACGCAGATCATCGACGGCATCATAGGTTCTCGCTCCTTCGATAAAACGATACACACGCCAGAATTCCCCATTGGGAGTATGATGGCATCCATGGCCATCAGCGCATTTGAGCAAGGTTAGGGCGCGGCGACTGTCACCACTGGTGTTTTTCAACGCCATGTGAGAGGTGACCCGCATGATGTTTTCCATCAACTGCGGCACATTTTTGAACACATCGTGATTGATCCGCTGCACGATGTAACGCTCCCGATTGCCTGACTCATCATAGGTGGCGATAAAGGTGTCATTGATGTGACCGCTGCCAAAACCCTGACCTTCAAGCAAAGTGCCAGGAATGGCAAACGGATCGACAATCTTGCGAAGATCTTCGAGCGGTGGATTTGCAGATCGGGTTGCCATGACAGTAATTCAGCTGCCGAGTCGTTTTTGCAATTTGGTCAGAACATCCTCACGGAAGCGGAGAATAAAGCCATCGACATAATCCGCGACATCAAGTGAATCGTCGTGAACCAGCGGCGTGAGGTCCATCGCAAATGCAATGCCTTCGGCACGATCGATGGCATGAGACTCGAAAAATGTCGCGTTGGCGCGCCAGCGACCCTGTACGGCAAGGTCATAGCGTTTGCCGCCCGCAATCTGCGAATCAAAGACACCGGTGAGCGCGGCGGCCAGATGGTCGTGGGAGCCAACATCGTGGGCAACTTTTTCCGAATCGCACATCCAGTCGAGATTGCGCCAAACTTCGCAGCCATGCACGACATTAGGCCGCTGCTCATGGGGCAATGCACGCATCGCTTCAATCGCGGCCACCATGACGCCGATGTGTGTCTCATGCTTGTCGGCCGGATTGTGCGTGTAGACCACCCGCGGGCCCGTGGCACGTAGCAAAGCGATCAGATCTTCGCGCAACTCTGCATGATTCGGATCCTTCACCACCGAACTGGGATAATCGAGCTGCGCCATGATTCCAAACCGACCGATCCGCGCGGCAATCTTTTGCTCTTGGCGCCGGACATCCTGTATCTGCTCATCACTGTAACATCCGTATGCCCCCATGCGATCGCTACCCGCTCCGTTGGTGCAGGTCACGCCCCCAAACCATTCATTGTCATTTTGAAAACACTCAATGATGCCGTGAAAAGCCATGAACTCGAGATCGTCTTGATGCGCACCAATGCCGAGGTGTGTGATCCGAGACAAAGCGGCAGTTTCATCGGCGCCGTCGGGAATGAACAACTCGGCTTTGGGTTGATGAAATTTCATGTCGGTATGAATGAAACGGATTTTTACAGCCTTTGTCGCGCTAATTGATCGCCTAGCTTTTCGCGGTCGTGACAAAAGAAAGGAACCGCACTTGAATCCATCAAAAATCAAAGGTCGCCTGGGGGCTGTTTTTTGCCTGCGTCGCCGAATCCGCTCCCTCTCTCATCGCAGCCGCAGCAAACTTCAGAAACCTTCCCATGACGACCTCAACGCTGGCGTGATCAAGCAAACCCGACACGGTTGGTGAAACCAGCGTGTGCGCCAATGCCCCCAACAATGCATGCATGCGCCATGAGATTTCACCCACGGATCGTGGCGACAGTGTCTTGCTCAGCAAGCGCCTTACCCGCTCGTCGATACCCTCATGCGTTTGGTAAATTTCGGCCGGCACCTTGTCCGCCGGCAAGGTGAGAATGCGACCGATCAGTGGGGCCAATTGGGCATCCTTCCAACCCGATCGCTGAACTGCAGAGACCAGCGGCTTGAGCCACGCCTCAAGAACTTCTTCCAACGGAGCGGACTTGCCTGCAAAACGTTTTTCCAAACCCTCAAGCCGAGCCATGCGCTCTTCATTGAAATATCGAAGCGCCTCTTCCATGACGCGTGCCATAAGACCGTCACGACTGCCGAAATGATAATTCACTGCAGCCACGTTCACCTTTGCCGCATGCGTGACATCTCGAACCGAGACCCCATCAAAGCCGTGCTTGGCCAATAAAGCAGATGCAACTTTCAGCATCCGCTTCTTGGTCTCGCTTTCGTTTGGCTGTGCTTTGCGCATTGGCAGTGACGAAGCAAACATATCCGCATCACTTCGCCTGACGCGCACTTGCCTTGAGGCGCAGCGCGTTGAGTGCGATGAATCCGGTGGCATCGTCCTGGTTGTAAGCCTCCTCTTGGCCGCCTTCCATGGTTGCCACCGCTTCGGAATACATGCTGAAAGGCGAGCGCCTGCCGGCCTGCATCACATTGCCTTTGTAAAGCTTAAGGCGCACCTCGCCGCTGACGGTTTTCTGCGTTTCGCTGACCAATGCCTGGATCGCTTCGCGCTCCGGCGCGAACCAGAATCCGTTGTACACAAGTTGTGCGTACTTCGGAATGAGGCTATCGCGGATGTGCATTGATTCGCGGTCAACAACCAGCGTCTCAAGATCGCGGTGCGCGGCGAGAAGGATCGTACCGCCGGGAGTCTCGTAAATACCGCGGGACTTCATGCCGACGAAGCGGTTTTCCACAATGTCGACACGCCCAATGCCGTTGCGACCACCGAGCAAATTCAGCACGCGCATCACGCCGTAAGGGCTCATCAAAGCGTAGCCATCGCGTTGGCCACTCACTTTCACATCGCCAAGCTCGGCAATGATCGCATCGAGGTTTTCATGACGCAGGCCGATGGCATTGCCCTTTTCGAATAGGATCTCCACATACTCGGGGGTATCCGGCGCATCCTCGGGCGAAACCGAGAGCACATACATGTCGCGATCGGCGGGAGTCGTCGCGTCGTACCACGGATCCTCCATTGCGCCCGCTTCGAAGGAAATGTGCAGCAAGTTGCGGTCCATCGAGTACGGCTTCTTCATCGAAGCCTTGATCGGAATGTTGTGAGCCTCAGCATAGGCGATCATCTCCGAACGGCCGGGGAATTGCGTACGAAAAGAAGCGTCACGCCACGGGGCGATGCACTTCACGTTGGGAGCGAGCGCTGCCGCCGAAAGCTCGAAGCGCACCTGGTCATTGCCCTTACCAGTCGCACCGTGCGCGATGGCATCCGCTCCTTCGGCTATCGCGACATCCATCATCGCTTTGGTGATGCAAGGGCGAGCGATCGAGGTCCCCAAAAGATAGCGACCTTCGTAAATCGCATTCGCTTGGATCATTGGGAAAATATAGCTTGTAGCAAAGTCCTCCTTGAGGTCGCCGATGAAACATTTCGAGGCACCGGTCGAAAGGGCTTTGGCCTCAAGACCATCGAGCTCGTCGCCTTGGCCTACATCCGCGCAGTAAGCGATGATCTCTGCATTGTATTTTTCCTTGAGCCAAAGAAGCAGGACCGAGGTATCAAGACCACCTGAGTAAGCGACGACGATTTTCATGACGGCGCGGAGCCAAGCACGAAGCCAGCTCCCGGGCAAGGCAAACACGCCAGGGAAATGGCAAACCAGCCACACTCACGGTGAATAAACTACCACGGGGCCCACACCGTCACCCTGCACGCGACGCAAACGCCCGACCGCAGCGATCACCGCATCAGCCGCCATAAGCGCATCAACCATTGTGTTGAGTCTTGAAAAACTGAATCTCAGGCTGCTCTTGGCCAGGGGTTCAGGAATCCCCATGGCCAGCTGCACATGTGACGGGCGCTGACTACCCGTCATGCAGGCCGACCCCGCCGAACAGGCGATATTTTTTTCATCGAGCAAAATCAACAAGCCCGCAGCTTCGCAACCTACAAATGAAAGGTGGCTTGTGTTTGGAAGCCGTCGAGTGGTGTCGCCGTTGCGAGTCACGCCGGTGAGTCCGCCAAGGACCTTCGCCTCGAAGGCATCGCGCATAGCTGAGATCGAAGTGGCACCATCATTACGCAAATGCCTGAGCGCCAACTCGGCAGCCACGCCCATGCCGACAATTCCTGCGGTATTTTCCGTGCCGCTGCGTCGCCCGCTTTCCTGACCCCCACCACGCAGCAATGGCTCGAATGCCAAACCGCCGCGCACATACAAAGCCCCCACCCCCTTCGGACCATGGAACTTGTGTGCTGAAACCGAGAGCATATCCACGCCCAGCGCTTTGACATCGATGGCAATCTTGCCCGCCGCTTGGATCGCGTCGCTGTGCGTTGGCAAACCCGCCGCTTTGGCCATTTGAAAAAATTCCGAAACCGGTTGGATCACCCCGGTCTCGTTGTTGGCCATCATCATCGAGACAAAGGCCGCAACTTTGAGTTGTTCGGCAAGAGCATCCATTTCAAGCACTCCACCCACATTCACCGGCATCCGTGAAACTCCTCGCGCCATCGCCTCGACACAACGCAACACCGCGCTGTGCTCGATTGACGAGACCACCGCATTTCCACTGCCCGTCAAATGGTCCAGCGAATGAAGCGCGGTGTTGACACTTTCCGTGCCACCACCAGTGAACACGACCTCACTCGCATCGCCACCGATCAACGCCGCCACCTGCTCGCGCGCGCGGTCGATCGCCGCACGCGCACGCTTGGCCTCGCGGTACGCACCCGATGGATTGGCATGACCATCGCGCAGCCACGGTAACATGGCGTCCACCACTTCAGGCAGAAGCGCTGTCGTCGCATTAGCATCAAGATCGATCACCCCCCCAGCATCCCGCTCATGCGGCCAATGGCAACCCGGAAAAATCGCGTCACAGCCCCCAATGCGCCCGCATTTCAACTGCCATCTCCAGTCCCAGTCGCCAAAACAGTTGCCCCCATGTCGCCGCATGGCGCATCCACTCGTACGCAAAGCCCCGCATGTCACGCAGCGGAGCATCCCCAGCCATGCACAACAAACCCGCAAGCACCATCACGTTCGCGAGGTAAATCACCACCAGCGAGAGAAAGGTACCGTTTTGTTTCAGGTCAGGCTGATCACGCGGGATCATCCACAGCGTCCACACCATGTGAAAAGTCCATGTCAAACCCATCAGGGCGTACATCACCAGGTCCCACCAAGGTGAGAGTTCTACAAAAAACCTAAGCGTCATGTAGACCACCGCGCAAACCACCGACCAAAACGGCACGAAGTAAGGCGACAATGCGATAAGCATATTGGTCTTGTTGGTCGTGATGTAACCTCCCTCGGTGCTGACATGGAAATCCGTCACCTTGCCGCGGCAGCACAACACGAAAAGCACATGGGTCAGCTCGTGACCCAAGACATAGAGGTAAAGGAAAAATGATCGAATCAAACCCGACCAAAACCAACCAACCATCAACAGCGCGCCAATCGCAAAGTACCAAAACTCCGTGGATTGCCAAAATCCGCGCTCCAAAGTCGCTCGCGAAAAACGCGACAGGAATGTCCAAGTCGTCACCCAACAAAACGGCAGCAAACAAAGCGCCATCATCCACCTCCCAAGCCGCCTCCACCACTCGACTGAGAATGCATCCTCGATCTCATCACTCGCCGCAATTGCCGCCCGCACCGATTTCATGCCACGTCGGTCACTCCGGCGGTTCGCTTGCTCGTGGGCACGGCGGTTGGCAGTGCTCAACATTTCCGAAAACGACTGCCGCGTCCGGCGCTGATTGGCCGAAGTTCGTCGCGTAGAATCCTTGTCCATGCGCCTGCTCATCATTCAGGAAAGGCGAAAGAATTATTTCGGATCCCTTAACAAATCAAGCAGGAATGCCGAGGCAGTTGATGATGCGGAAAAAGTAGCCTCACTAGGATTCGAACCTAGAATAACGGAATCAAAATCCGGGGTGTTACCATTACACTATGAGGCTTTTGGAGCCCTTAGGGGCCCGTCGGCGGGCGGAAAGTAAACCAGCATCCGCCAATTTGGCAATCATGAAATCGCCGTAAAAATCAAGGCACTCGCGGGAATTTCCCAAAATCCGGCGCGCGCTTCTCAATGAACGCCTGTTTGCCCTCACGGCCTTCTTCGCTCATGTAATAGAGCAAAGTCGCATTGCCGGCGAGATCGAGCAGGCCCATCTGACCATCGCAATCAGCGTTGAGCGCGGACTTCAAGCAGCGCAGCGCCAACGGTGAATGCGCCAGCATTTCGCGGCACCACTTGAGTGTTTCGGTTTCGAGTTCGGCCAAGGGCACGACGGTATTGACCAAGCCCATGTCGAGCGCTTCCTGCGCACCGTACTGACGACAGAGAAACCAAATTTCACGCGCCTTCTTTTGACCAACGATGCGAGCAAGGTAACTCGATCCAAGCCCACCATCAAACGAACCAACCTTCGGCCCGGTCTGACCGAAGCGCGCATTGTCCGCCGCGATCGTGAGGTCGCACACGACATGCAACACATGACCTCCACCAATCGCGTAACCGGCCACCATCGCCACCACCGGCTTGGGCAGCGATCGGATCTTCTTTTGCAAATCGAGTACATTGAGCCGCGGCACGCCATCATCACCGATGTAGCCCGCATGCCCGCGCACCTTTTGGTCACCACCCGAGCAAAAGGCCAAATCACCCTCGCCAGTGAGAATGATCACACCCACCTGCGGATCCTGATGCGCCAGATCGAAGGCCTGTAGCAACTCGGTCACCGTCTTCGGCCGAAACGCATTGCGCACCTCCGGGCGGTTGATCGTGATTTTGGCAATCTTTCCCTCATCCGTCGTTTCGTATCGGATGTCCTCAAACTCGCGTGCGGTCGTCCACATGCGCGTGAGCCTGAACGCTCAAAGCCCAAGCCGCAACCGGAGATTCACGGATCAGTTCACCGAGGCGCGGATAAATTCCGCCACCCGCGCCGCAAACCACTCACCGCAGTCCCATGGCACGCGGTGACCCGCACCCGGTGCCACCGCCAGACGCGCTTGCGGCATGATCGAAACGGCACGCTGGCCAAGTCCGTGAAATTTTTCATCCCGCTCACCGACAACCCACAAAACGGGAATCTTGATCCGCCCGAGCTCGCCCCACATCGGTTCCTGCGCGCCAAGCGACCAATCGACAAAACTCCGCGCGATCTCGCGCCGGCGCGTCACCAATCGCGCCGATGCGTCGGCATCCCGTGGTGGCTGACCCACCAACACCGGCTGCGCATTCCATTCCTCCAAAAATTTTTGCCAATCGCCCCCAAACGCCTTCGTCGCCCATCCGCCATCCAGCGCCAATCGCGCCCGGCGTTCATCGGCATCTTCCAACCCCGGATGCGCCGATACGATCACCGCCGCATCCCACGGCGCATCTGCCCGCGCCAAGGCATGCAAAGCCAACCTGCCGCCCATCGAATATGCGACAAGCACCCGCTTCGCGCGCCCCCCCATCACATCGTTCGACTCGGCATTCAAGGCCTCACCAAAGCGCAGCATCGACATCGGTTCGCACGCAAGAAATCGCCACAAGTCCACCGCCCGCGACGCGATCGAAGCCGCCGACATCGCCGCCGCAAATTCACGCCAATCGCTCGCCGATCCCACCGCCCCATGCAGACACCAGCACTCGATGGCACCGGCACCACGAATCTCGTCAGTTTGTCGGGTGCGCTGAATCATGCCGGATGAATCGCCATACACTGCGACTATCGACCCCAATACACCGGTGTCAAACGCATCTCACGACACGAAACGCATGCTCTCGCGAGCGCGTCGCCATCACCAATTGATGTTTTGACCGCGTGCGTCGATGTGCGTGAAGTTCCAATAACCACCCACACCACCGCGGAAGAGGCCTTCATCGCGAAGCTGGCGCGCCATGGCAGTGACCTTCGAAGCGCGCATTGGGAATTTCACATCCACCGCGATGTTTTGCTGGTGCCACGAATGAGTCTTCGCACCACGGCAGCGGGAATTGTAATCCGGAGAGCGGTAAGCCGATATGATCTCAACCTCCGACACACTTACATTCATTTCCTGCGCGATGCGTTCAGCCACCCGCAAGGTGTAGCCCATGCGGCGCCATGAAGCCTTTGGCGGAATGCTGTTCCACACGCCACCCTTTTCCTTGGCATGGGACTCAAGCACTTGGGCGGGATCAACGCGCTTCAACTTCAGTGCGGTCAAATAACGAAAATATTCACCGGCATTTTTGCCGTGCCGCTCCAGCCATTCCTCTGGGAGATCGGGCATCGAAAAATTACCAGTCGCTTGGACGTTAGAAGCGGCTGCGGCATTGCCACGGGCAGTCACGACAGAAACTTTAGGGGTCAACGAGAAGGCCTCGCCCAACGCAGACGAACCCAACCAACCCATGCCCACCATGCCCATGCCACTCAGCAGGCCTCTGCGGCTCATGATGGTGGATTCGGTTTCCTCAATATGGTGCGTTTGGTCGTTTGTTGGGATCATCGTCTTGGTCAAAGCAGCCAGTCGGCCGCAGGTTAGCGTTTTGTGTGCCGAAATCGGCCGGAAATTATTATTTGCGGCAAATTTCGCCGCGAGGGAACCAGACGACGGATTTGGCACAAGGAAAAAAGACCCAAAAATTTCCTCCACTCGGCCAAATCCGTGCAAATTGTTGCTTTTCCGCATTGATTCACCGCTTGTTCACAACTTATTCACACCGCGAAGCAGTACAGATGAACAACACAATTCAGATCGTTACCATCACGCTCAACCCAGCGATCGACCAGACGATCTTTTTACCGTCGCTGCAAACCGGTTCGGTCAACCGCGCCGAACAAAGCCATCTTCAAGCCGGCGGCAAAGGTGTGAATGTCTCCGCTCGCTTGGGCGAATTCGGGCTCAGCACCACCGCCACCGGGTTTCTCGGCGCGGAAAATCAGGCACATTTCACCAGGCTGTTTTCCAAACTGCCGATCCGTGATGCCTTTGTGCGCATTCCGGGCCACACCCGCACCGGCATCAAACTCGTCGAGCGCAATGGTGAGGTCACCACCGATATCAACCTCCCCGGCGCGCAAGTCACTCCTCACGACATCGAGGCACTCCACGCCACACTGCGCGGACTGGACTTGCACGAATCATGGTGCCTGATCGGTGGCAGCCTGCCGCCAGGTTTCACTCTCGATCATTTTGCTGAACTGATCGACTTGCTCAAATCCGCTGGCGCGCGGGTCGCAGTCGATGCCAGCGGCGATGCCCTTCGCGCGGCGATCGATCGCAAGGTCGACCTGATCAAGCCCAACCAACACGAAATCTCAGAACTCCTTGGCCGTGATATCCCCAATCTTGCCGCCGCATGTTCGGCCGCCCGCGAAGTCCAGGCAACCGGCATTCCTCGCGTGATTCTATCGCTCGGCGATGCTGGTGCTTTGTTTCTCGACCCCTGTTCCAGCCTCATGGCCAAAGCCCCCCCTGTTATCGTCGCCAGCACGGTAGGCGCCGGCGATGCCTTGCTCGCAGGCTACCTCGCGGGCCTTAGTACCGGCCTTGATGCCGCCGCCCGCGCCCAACTCGCGACGACCTTTGCATGCTACTCTCTTACAAGTGTCGGACGTCAACTCCCGCCCAAGGCGGAGGTTCTCAGCCGCATGGAAGAAATCGATGTGATCTCGGCACCTTTATGAAATCGCAGAAACTTTTGCGGTAATTCGATTGCGCGCCCGCGTCTCCGTGGCTAGCCTTCAACCAACCAACACAATCACCATGGGACCTATCGGAATGCCAGAAATGATCATGATTTTCGTCGTGATCTTGTTGCTCTTCGGAGCCAAGAAATTGCCAGAACTCGCCCGTGGTATAGGCAAAAGCATGGGCGAATTCAAAAAGGCCCGGGATGACTTCGAGCGTGAAATCACCCGTGCCGAGACCGATGCTCGCACCAAAGACGCCCCTGGCAAGGAGCCTCGCGACTCCTGAGCGCCATGCGTAGCGACGCATGGCAAGCCATCTTCCCGAAATACTTCGGGCTACTTTTCGGAGTTCTCACTGCGCTCATTTTCTGTGCTTGTGACCGCTCGGGCGCCGATGAATCGGCTGCATCCGGCCAGGCGGCCAGAGCAAAACATTGGCTCACTCAAGCCGATGCCCATGAGGCTGCCGAAAAAACCCAGCCAAGCAGCAATTCGAACGCCGGCAATCTGCGCTTCATTGCCTATAATGTGGAAAACTGGCTGACCATGGATCGCATCATCGACCGCCGCGAAGTCGCCAACCAGCCGAAGCCCGATTCGGAAAAATCCGCTGTCCTGCGCATCCTGCTCAAAAACAATCCGGATGTCATCGGCCTCTGTGAAATTGGCACCAAGGCCGACCTCGCTGAAATCCAGCAAGCACTCAAGTCCGCCGGCCTCGATCTGCCCCACTCGCATTACACTGGCGGCTCAGACACGGTCCGCCACCTCGGGCTGCTCTCACGATTCCCCGTCACTTCGACCAGCTCTCCTGCACAAACCCAATACACCCTCGAAGGCCGCAACTTCGCCATCAACCGCGGCATCCTCGATGCCACCATCAAGGCCCGCGGCAAAGAATACCGCTTCGTTGGCGTTCATCTGAAATCGAAGCGTTCCGTCGATGGCGGGGATCAGGCAAAAATGCGCCTGCAGGAAGCCCACCTCTTGCGCCGCCACATCGACAAAATCCTCGGGCCCAACCCCGATGCTAATCTTATCGTGTACGGCGATTTCAACGACACCTACCGCAGCAACACACTTCGCGCCGTAACCGGATCCGCGGCCAAAAATTTACGCATCACGCCGATCTACCTCAAGGACTCGCAAGACGAGGCGTGGACTCATCATTGGTCGAGCGAGGACATCTACTCGCGCATCGACTTCATCATGACATCCGCAGCCCTGCGCCGCGATGTCGACTTCAAGGAATCACGCATCATCGACGATCGCCTATGGAGCAAGGCCTCCGATCACCGACCGATGCTCGCAGTCTTTCGCTGAAGAAAATCAAATCTTCGCCAACACCTCGTCGAAGACACCCAGCGTTTCATCCAGATCTGCCTCGGTATGGGCGAGGCTTAGAAATCCGGTCTCATACGGGCTAGGCGCGAGATAGATCCCCTTCTCAAGGCAGCCCCAGAAGAACTTTTTGAACAAGCCGAGGTCTTGCTTCATCACGTCGGAAACATTGACGATTTCGCGGTCGGTGAAGAACAAACAGAACATTGAGCCCACTCGATGAATGCGATGCGGAATGCCCCGTGCTTGCATCACGCCGCGCAGGCCGTTTTCGAAATGCGCGCCAAGTTCCTCCAGCCGTGCAAAGCCAGACGGCTTTTCCAACTCACGCAACTGCGCGAGACCCGCAGCCATCGCCAGCGGATTCCCAGAAAGCGTGCCGGCTTGGTAAACCGGACCGAGCGGCGCAAGAAAATCCATCACATCGGCACGACCGCCAAAAGCCCCCACCGGCAAACCACCACCAATCACTTTGCCGAAACAACTGAGGTCCGGCACAATGCCCTCAATCCCCTGCACTCCCGCCTTGCCCAAGCGAAAACCGGTCATGACCTCATCAAAAATCAACAGCGCGCCGTATTTTTTGGTGATCGATGAAAGCAGCTGCAAATACCCGGCACGCGGCAAAACCAAGCCGGCATTCGCGGGATACGACTCGACGATGATCGCCGCAATTTCTTCACCGCGTGCGGCGAAAAGTTTTTCAAGCGCCTCTGGGTCATTATACGGCAGCACCAAGGTATTCGACGCCACCGCGCGTGGCACGCCCGCCGAATCGGGCTCACCATGCGTCAAAGCACCCGAGCCCGCCGCCACCAACAACGAGTCGCTGTGGCCATGATAACAGCCGTCGAATTTTACGATCAAATCCCGCCCGGTGAAACCGCGCGCTAAACGGATCGCCGACATGGTCGCCTCGGTGCCGGAGTTGCACATCCGCACCTTTTCCACCGATGGCACCCACTCACATACCTTGCGAGCCATCTCAACCTCGAAGGGATTCGGAATGCCAAATGAAATTCCGCTCTTGGCGACCTCATGAATCGTGTTGGTTATTACCACCGGCGCGTGCCCCAAAATGTTCGGCCCCCACGAGCCGATGTAATCGATGTAGCTCTTGCCATCGATGTCCTCAATCCGGCTGCCCGCCGCGCGACGCACAAAAAAGGGCTCACCACCGACGTTGCGGAACGCCCGCACTGGGGAATTCACACCACCAGGCGTGTAACGCTTGGCCATTTCGAACATTTTTTCGGAAAGCGGACCCACAGACTGCATGCGCCGAGTTTGCAGCAGCCATCGCCCGCGTCCAACTCCGAATCACCCAATGGAAAAAGATTCAGTTTCTGGAAATTTTATCTAAAGTGCGACTTATGAGACAGGCATTGGCCACTCTATTAATTTGCCTCCTCTCGCTGCCGCTGGAGGCTGAACTGAAGCGCATTCCACGCAAGTCGCTGCTCGATTCCGAACCCGGCGTGGTCTACCTCGAACAGGCACAGTTAAAGCCGCTCGAACTCAAGGTCATCCGCGAAGCACCGGTCTTTTCCGACAAGGAAGGCAAACACCAACTCGGCACCCTCGCCGCCAACCAAATCGCGCGCATCGAAGCCATCACCGACAAAGTGTACCGCGTCCGCGGCATGAACACTCGCAGAGACGGGATCGCGGGTTGGGTCGCGCCATGGGCTTTTTCCCCAGAAGATCCGGAGTTCACCACCAAACTCAAACAATTCTACGAGCGCCAAATCCAAGTCCAGGAACTCATCGCCGCCGGCCAAATCGCCTGCGGCATGACGATGGATGAAGTCTCCCGCGTTCTCGGCAAACCCACCAAAACCAGCAGCCGCAAAACCGAAGCCGGCGAAACTGCCACCTGGGAATATGTCCGCTACGAAGAGGTCAAACACTACATCACAAGAATCGACCCCAGCACCGGCACCCCATATCGCCAGCTCACACACATCACGCAGGAGGAAAAAAGCCGCATCAATGTGGATTTCGAAAATCAGATCACCACCGCCATCGAGGAAACCAAGGACCACTCGAAAAAAAACCCGCGCATCATCCTGCCACCATTGGTTCCATGGTGAACCCCTCACCAGAGGGCTTGCCTTGCGACGATGAAGATTTCTAAACTGATACATGCGCGGGCTACCCGCAGCTCCATCCCAACTCATTCCATGATTCGATCTATCGCCCTCCCAACCGCCACGCTGCTGCTGTCACTCGCCAGCGCGCGCAGCCAGGACACCGATCCCCACAAAGCATCTCTCGAAGCGCTCGCTGCCAACGCGCAGAAATATGTCGACGCCCACAACGAAGGAAACCCACAAGCCATCGCCAAACTCTTCATCCCCGAAGGCGAAATCATCCTCAACTCCGGCGAAATCGTTTCTGGTCGCGGTGAAATCGAGCAGTTTTACACCGACCTCTTCTCCGGCGAAAAACGCCCGCGCGCGGCCCTCGAATCGGGCTCCGTGCGCTTCATCACTCCCAAACTCGCTATCGAGGACGGTACGCTCCATGTCACCCGCCCGACCGGCGAAGTGATTTCCCACCACTACACATCAACCCAAGTGCAACAAGACGACGGCACTTGGCTCACCGCCAGCATCCGCGACGAAATCGACGATGTCGCACCCGCCAGCCAAAAACTCCAGCCACTCGAGTGGTTGATCGGCGACTGGATCATCGAAAAAAACGGCCTGCGCACTTTTCTCACCTACAAGTGGAGCGACGACGGACCCTTCATTGACGGCAAGGCAGTCACCGAAATGGCTGGCGAGGAAAACACCAGCAGCACTTACCGCATCGGTTGGAACAACAACCGTAACAATTTTATCTCATGGGCCTTCGACTCGTTTGGCGGACACATCATCTCGCAATGGACAAAAAACCAAAACGGCTGGTTGCTTCGCACTTCGGGTGTCACCGCCGATGGTGAAGCAAACCACTCGACCCAAACGATCGAACCCGATCCTTCCCTGCAGCATTACACCTGGTCGACTCGCGACCAAACCATCGGCGGCAACTCACTGCCCGACGGATCGGCGCGCGTCGTAAAACGGCCACCCAACACCAAAGCCGCCAACGAAACAAAACCGGCCAAAAAATAATCCCCAAAAATTCGGCCATGAAGCCGATCATCGGCCCTCTGATGTTTTCAATCTGCATGCTCGTGCCTGCCTTTAGCATGACGGACTCACTTTCACGCGGAAAGAACCCGCTCAGCGCGGAACCGAAACACAACCCACAAACCCATACACAACACCCACATGAAAAAATACATCGCTGAATTCATCGGTACCTTCTGGCTAGTCTTCGCGGGCTGCGGCAGCGCGATCTTCGCCGCGGCATTTTCTGATGTCGGCATCGGCCTTGCTGGCGTTTCACTCGCCTTCGGCCTCACCGTGCTAACCATGGCCTTCGCCATCGGCCATATCTCGGGCTGTCACCTCAACCCAGCAGTCTCGATCGGCCTCTGGATCGGTGGTCGCTTCAATGCCAAGGACCTCGTCCCCTACATCATCGCCCAAGTCGCAGGCGGCATCGCCGCAGGTGGGGCGCTGTATCTGATCGCGAGCGGCAAGGAAGGCTTCAGCCTCACCAGCGGCTTCGCATCGAATGGCTTCGGCGCCCACTCGCCCGACAAGTACTCGATGGTCGCCT
>JAPOLH010000025.1 GCA_029977225.1 Verrucomicrobiaceae bacterium
CTCGCGAAATCACCACATCCTCCACCGGCCTGCCGTTGAGAAACACGCACTGATGCCGTCGCCCCTTTCGCGCGTGCGCCGATGGCAGCACAAAGCCCTCGACCGACACCCCGTTGCCCAAGACGCGCGGCAGCGGGATCAACTCCTGCGCCAACTGCGTGCCCACCAACTGCCGCACCCGCTCGATCGCCCGCGCCGCCGGTGGCAAATCAAAAACTTCACGATCATCGCGCCGCAAACGAAAGCGCACGCTCGGCGCCGCCAAAGCATGCAAGCGCAACTGATGCTCGATGTGCGCCGACTCGGTGCTCTCGGCCCGCAAAAATTTTCGCCGCGCCGGCATGTTGAAAAACAATGAACGCGCCTCAATCACCGTTCCCGGCGCACAGCCCGCCTCCCTCACATCACGCAGCTTGCCACCCTCGACCACAATCTCCGTTCCCGCCACCGCATCCCTCTCGCGCGTCACCATCCGAAAGCGCGACACACTGGCAATGCTCGGCACCGCCTCACCGCGAAATCCCAGCGTGCGAATCTCCGCCAAATCGCCAACCGTCCGCAGCTTGCTCGTCGCATGACGCTCAAGCGAAAGCATCGCATCCTCGCGTGACATGCCACAGCCGTCATCGGTCACGCGGATCAACGCCACCCCACCCTGATCAATATCCACGCGGATCTCCCCCGCTCCGGCATCGATGCTGTTCTCGACGAGCTCCTTCACCACCGAAGCCGGACGCTCGACGACCTCGCCCGCCGCGACCTGGCTGGCCAGAATGTCGGAAAGCACGCGGATCTTCTGCACCCGCCAAGAGTAGAAATTGAAAGCCCGGCGCAAAGATCAAATCCGCGATCGCGCCGATTTCCCGCACATTTTGTGCTCCCCGCAGCGCACGATTTGCCCTTAGCTCCCCGCCAGCAAGCACATGGCAGGTTTTTTCAAATCCCTCTTCAACAAGATCGCCAACCGCGCGGAAATCGATTGGGACGAACTCGAGGCCGATCTGATCAGCGCCGACCTCGGCATTCACACGAGCACGAAAATCATCGACGAACTCCGCGACCTCGGCCGCGAAATTTCCGCCGATGATGTGGTCGAAACCACCCGCAAGCACCTCGCTCAGATGCTGCCCGAGGATTTTCCCGCGCCCGCACCTAGACCCGATGGCAAACCTTTCGTGATCCTCGTCGTCGGCGTGAATGGCACCGGCAAAACCACCTCGTCGGCCAAACTCGCACGCTGGTTGCAGTCGCGCGGCCACTCGGTCCTGCTCGCAGCTGCCGATACTTTCCGCGCCGCCGCCGTCGAGCAACTCCAGCGCTGGGGCGATCGACTCGGCATCCCTGTGGTCGCAGGCAACCCGAACGCCGACCCCTCGTCGGTATGCTTCAACGCCCACCAAAAAGCGATCGCCAACGGCACGCAATTTCTCATCTGCGACACCGCCGGTCGCATCCACACCCGCCACAACCTGATGGAAGAGCTGGGAAAAATCCGCCGCACCATCGCCAAACAAGACGACAGCGCGCCACACCTAACCCTCCTCGTGGTCGATGCCACCACCGGGAGCAACGCGCTCCAACAAGCGAAGGAGTTCCACAAAGCCTGCCCGCTCAACGGGCTCATCGTCACCAAACTCGACGGCTCGGGCAAAGGCGGCATCGCGGTGACCATCCACGGCCAGCTCGGCATCCCGCCAAGATTCATCGGCACCGGAGAAGAACCCGAGGCATTTGCGATTTTCGATAAAGCCTCATTTGTCCGTGAGGTGCTCTAAATCTGCCAATTTTTAACTGTTAGATGCCGCCCAGGCCTAAACTTCGTGCAATTTGTGGCTTTTCTAACAATTTCGCCGATTGCAAGCCCCTAAATTCCGTACTTGCCAGATATTAAGGATCTGTTAGTGTTCGCAACATCAACCGGGGACTCCCGGTTGCCAAATAACAACCGAACAACCAAATATGAAAATCGTCAAAATCGCTATCGTTGCCGCAGTTGCATCGCTGTTTGCCGCTTCCTGCTGCCCATCCGCAGCCCCGGCTCCCGCTCCCGCACCGGCTTCCTCGAAGTAATTCGAAATCCCTTAAAAAAACCCGGTCGCTCCTACGAGCGCCCGGGTTTTTTTGTGCCCAATCGGACGATCAAGCCTTGGTGAAAACGATCGCGCCGTGATCGAGTCCTGCGCGAATCACATCGCCGTCGGTAAATTTCCCATCGAGTACATCGAGGCTCAAGGGATCGAGCAACAAGTGCTGAATCGCCCGCTTCAGCGGTCGAGCCCCATAGACCGGATCATATCCCTGGTTGCCGATGTATTCCTTCGCATCCTCAGTCAGCGCCAGGGCTAAGCCCTGCTTGGCCAAACGCTTGCGCACGCGTTCCAGTTGCAGATCCACAATGGTGGCGATCTCCTCACGCACGAGCCGGTCGAAGATGATGATCTCATCAATTCGGTTGAGAAACTCCGGCCGGAAGTGCCCGCGCAGGGCTTCATTGACCTTGGCCTCACGCTGCTCGGCATTCTCTTCGTGGAGGATGTACTGCGAGCCGATGTTTGAGGTGAGAATGATCACCGTGTTGCGGAAGTCGACCGTGCGACCCTGGCCATCAGTGATGCGGCCGTCGTCGAGCACCTGCAGCAACACATTGAATACATCGTGATGAGCCTTTTCCACTTCGTCGAAAAGCACGACCGAGTAGGGCTTACGGCGAACATGTTCGGAGAGTTGACCGCCTTCTTCATAACCAACATAGCCAGGAGGAGCGCCGATCAATCGCGCCACGCTGTGCTTTTCCATGTACTCGGACATATCGATGCGCACCATCGCACCTTCGTCGTCGAATAAAAATTCCGCCAAGGCTTTCGACAGCTCGGTCTTGCCGACGCCGGTCGGACCAAGAAACAAAAATGAGCCGATCGGGCGGTTCTCATCCTGCAGTCCTGCACGCGCACGTCGCACGGCATTCGACACCGCCTTGATCGCGCGCTTTTGGCCTACCACCCGCGCGCCAAGGCGTTCTTCCATCTGCACGAGCTTTTGCTTTTCGCCTTCCTGCAGGCGATTGACCGGAATCCCGGTCCACGACGACACCACGCGCGCGATATCCTCTTCGGTGACCTCTTCCTTGAGCATCGCGCCATTCTTCTGCAGCACAACGAGTTGGTCTTTGGCGACCTCGAGCGACTTCATCGCATCGGGCAAATCGCCGTAGGTGATCTGCGACGCACGCGTCAAATCGCCGATCCGTTGCGCGCGCTCGGCATCGCCCTTGAGCGATTCGATTTTCTCCTGCGCGGCACGAACCTCATCGATCACCGCCTTCTCATTGCGCCATTGCGCCATCAGTCCCGACGACTGCTCACGCAGGTTTGATTGCTCCTCAACCACCTTGCCCAACCTTGCGGCCGAGGCTTTGTCGGTTTCCTTTTCGAGGGCTTTTTTTTCCATCTCGAGCTGCATGATCTGACGCTCCAGCGCATCGATCTCCGTCGGCATCGAATCGAGCTCGATCTTGAGCCGCGACGCTGCCTCATCAATCAAGTCGACCGCCTTGTCAGGCAGGAAACGGTCGGAAATGTAGCGATCGGACAAAGCTGCAGCCGCCACCAAAGCCCCATCTTGAATCCGCACACCGTGATGCACCTCATAGCGCTCCTTGAGCCCGCGCAAGATCGCCACCGTATCCTCGACGGACGGCTCGCCGACCATCACCGGTTGGAATCGCCGCTCCAGCGCAGCATCTTTTTCGATGTGCTTGCGATATTCATCGAGCGTAGTCGCGCCGATGGTGTGCAACTCGCCGCGCGCGAGCTGCGGCTTGAGCAAATTCGATGCGTCGACCGCACCCTCGCTCGCACCAGCACCGACTATCGTGTGCAACTCATCAATGAACAAAATGATCCTGCCCTCGGCCTCGGTCACTTCTTTGAGAAAGGCCTTCAAGCGATCCTCAAACTCACCGCGGTACTTGGCCCCTGCAAGCATGCCACCAAGGTCCATCACGATGACGCGCTTGTTTTTCATCGAGTCCGGCACATCGCCAGAAACAATCCGCCGCGCGAGGCCCTCAACAATCGCCGTCTTACCCACGCCCGGCTCGCCAATCAGCACCGGATTGTTCTTTGTTCTGCGCGAAAGCACCTGCAGCACGCGCCGAATCTCATGGTCGCGCCCGATCACAGGATCAATCTTGCCCGCACGCGCCCGAGCGGTGAGGTCGGTACCGTATTTTTCGAGCGTCTGATATTTGCCCTCGGGATTCTCGTCGGTCACTTTCTGCGACCCGCGAACCTCCTTCACCGCATCACGCGCCTTCTTTTCATCAAGTCCGGCTTCCTTGAGCAATTTGCCTGCAGGCGAAGCCCCCTTCAACGATCCGAGCAGGAAATGCTCTACGCTCAAAAACTCATCGCCAAGCGACTCTCGGACTTCATCGGCCGCATCGAGCGTCGCACGAAGCCCGACGCTGATCTGTGGCTGCGTCGATGCGCCCTGCACGCTTGGCTCGCGGCCCAGCGCGCTGGCAACCGCCGCTTTCAGCGTCGTGATGTCGACTCCGGCCTTCTGCAGGATCGGCACTGCGATGCCGCCCTCCTGCTGCAACAAGGCCAATAGCACGTGCGCGCTTTTAAGTTCCGGATGGGCCGATTTCGAAGCGATCCCCTGCGCGGCCTGCAGGGCTTCCTGGAGCTTACGGGTGATTTTCTCAAGTCCCATGGTTGTATCCTTTGATCCAACCTAAAACAGCAGTTCCCGCAGTGCAACGGGTCAAACGCGGATTTTTTCAAATCTGTTAGATTTTTCCAAAAATCACTCAAGGCGCACCGCGAAAAATCAGACGATTTTCAAACGCGCCAAGTCCTGTGTGTCGATTAAACCCACGGGTTTTCCCGCTTCATCCAGCACCACAATGTCGTCGATGCGGTTCTCACCAAGCGTCCGAAGGACCTCGACGGCAAGGGCATCGGCCTTCACCGTGATCGGGCTTGGGGTCATGAGCCCGACCACTGGCTTGTCGCCCAGCAGCGGATCCGCGCGGAAGCAGCGCGCAAAATCACCATGAGTGAAAATCCCTGCCAAATAGCCTCGCGAATCAAGGATCAGGCATGCGCCGGCACGCGCATTTTTCATTGCGTCAAGCGCGGCAAAGACATCCGCATTTTCACCCACAACCGGTAGCTGGGCATCGCAACGCATGATGTCGGAAACCCGCGTCAGCAAGGCCCGGCCAAGTGACCCGCCCGGATGGAATCGTGCGAAGTCTTCTTCGCTGAAGCCGCGTGCCTCCAGCAGCACCATGGCCAAGGCATCGCCCATCACCAGCATCGCGGTTGATGAGGAAGTTGGTGCGAGATTCAAAGGGCAGGCCTCGCGCTCGACCGAAGTGTCTAGGGTGATATTCGCCAACTGCGAAAGCGTCGAGCCGGGCTTGCCGGTAATTGCGACGATACCGACATCAAAACGCCGGATGAAAGGCATGAGATCGAGCAGCTCGCGGGTTTCACCCGAATAGGAAAGTGCCAGCACCGCATCGCCGTCGTTGAGCAAACCCAGATCGCCATGCAGCGCGTTTTGCGAATCGAGTACCACCGCGGTGGCACCGGTCGAGTTAAAGGTTGCGGCAATTTTCTGACCGATGTTGCCGGATTTGCCTACTCCGACCACGACGATCTTGCCACGGCGGGCGAGGGTTTCGCGCAGCAATTCGACGACCTGCGGAAATGCCCCGTCAAGACGCTCCGCCATGCGCCGCAATCCATTGACTTCGATGTCGATTACACATCTTGCGCTCGCCAGTTGGTCCATGCCCCATCACAAACCACACGCATCCCGCTTGGCAAGCGCGGAGCACCGCCTTTCCCCTCGCCATGAGCACATGCCGGATGCATGATGGTGTCATGAAACCGCTATTTTCTCTGCTGATTGCGGCCCTCCTCTGCATCAAGGCCACAGCAAGTACGATCTCCGTGGTGCCAATCTTCGAACCTCTCAGCCTGCGTGGCACCGAAGTCGATGAGGCGGTCTCGGATACCGGTGAATCGCTGCAAGCCTGCATCACTTCCCGCCCGATGGCGATGAGCGGCGATTTCCCGGAGGCTCTCGTCAAGGCCATCCGCAGCCCACATCTGCTGCCTAGCAACAATCCGAATTACAAGATCCAGGAAGCCAACCTTTTGGTCCTTTGCAACATCACCATTCAGGCTGAAATGACAACCGATGGCCTCGACACTCGCATCGATGTCTCCGAGCTCGGCATTCCGCCAGAAGTCGATCTCACCGCTCGCCAAGTCCTCAAGCTTGCCATTGGTGCCCTGCGCAAAACCTTAGAGGCCTACCAGCTTCCGCTCAAAAAACCACTGAATGTGAACCTCGCCATCGTGGGTGCCGACGACGCAAAATCCCACCTGCGCGATCTCGCCACACGCTTTACCCTCTCTCCCGGACCCGCCGCGCAATGATCACGCGGTTTTGCCTTTGCAAGCGACCGCCTCATCGCCTTTGATCGCCCAGCCACGCCACGCATGAAATCCAGTTCCAAAGACCCCCGCCCTTTCAAACGCGCCATCCTCAAACTCAGCGGCGAAGCGCTCCGCGAAAAAGGATCGCAGGATAACATCTCGCCGGAAATCGTCGATCGCATTGCGCGCGAAATCAAGGAGGCCGTCGACCTCGGCCTGCAACTCGGCATCGTCGTCGGCGGCGGAAATTTCTGGCGCGGCGCCAGCGCCTCGGCACGCGGCATGGATCGCGCCACCGCTGATTATGTTGGCATGCTCGCCACGGTGATGAACGCACTCGCTATCGAAGGCGCGCTCAGCCACCACGGTGTCGAATGCGTCGTGCAATCGGCGATCGAAATGAAAAATGTCGCCGAGCCATTCATCCGCCGCCGCGCCGAACGCCAACTCGCCGATGGCAAAGTCGTGATCTTCGGCGCCGGCACCGGCAATCCGTTTTTCTCGACCGACACGACCGCCGCCCTCCGCGCCAGCGAAATGGGCGCCGATGTGATTCTCAAGGCCACCCAGGTCGATGGCGTTTACGATTGCGACCCTCACAAGAACCCGGCCGCCAACCGCTTCGAGTCGGTCACCTTCCACCAGTGCATTTCACAACGCCTCAATGTGATGGACACCACCGCGTTCAGCCTTTGCATGGACAACCACATTCCGATCATCGTTTTCGACCTCGGCCCACACGGCAACCTCTCCCACGCGCTGCGCGGTCAACCGATCGGCACACTCGTTCACGGCGAATAAAATTTTCTCCTAAGCAAATTTCTCACTCAACATCCAACCTTCAAATCATCATGGACCCGGATACCGCCATTCTCGAAGTCGAAGAAGCCATGCAAAAATGCGTGGATTACCTCACCCATGAATTCGCCGGCGTGCGCACTGGCAAGGCCAGCCCCGCGCTGATCGAAAACCTTGATGTCCACGTCCAAGCCTACGGCGCCGTGAGCAAACTCAAAAGCCTCGCCGTCATCAGCACGCCCGAGCCGCGCATGCTGATGGTGCAACCCTTCGACCCCTCGACCACCCGCGACATCGAACGCGCGATCCGCGAATGCAAACTCGGCCTCAACCCCGCCGCCGCCGATCGCTCACTGCGCGTACCCATTCCCGAACTCTCCGAGGAACGCCGCCGCGACATGGTCAAGCTCATCAAGCAACTCGCTGAGGAAGCCAAGGTCCGCCTCCGCGCCGCCCGCAAGGACGGCATGGACGCCGCCAAAAAAATGAAGGCCAACAACCTCATCACCGAGGACGGACAAAAGGACTTCGAGGAAGAGGTCCAAACCTACACCAACAAGTACACCAAAAAGGTCGACGAACTCGCCGTCGCGAAGGAGGCCGACCTGATGAAGGTTTGAACCTCCTTCGAATCGACCTACCCGAAGCAACGTTATCAGTGGGATTCCTTACCGATCAAATTTAGACGATTTGTCTGAATTTCATCTTATTCATTCGGCCCGTAGCCCTGCTCGCGCATCCATTCTAACAGGCTCACAAGGTATTCGTAAGAATCCCGGCATTGATCCCGCGCAAGCCGCATCGTGAAGTCTCAGAGCCTTGAAGATTTCTGTCGTCACTCGATCCTCAAACATGCCGATGAAATTCTCGCCGCATGCGTGCGCTCAAGCTATCACCATGAACCAGAGCTGATGTCCAAGGTCGCCGAGCCTCAAAGCCGATAAGACGATCCAGAAATGAGATGCGTAGCAGCACGCGTTTGTTTTACCGCTGATTTGGTTGATGGACTGACCACCCTCTTCTCTGCCAATTGCCCACTTGAAACATTTCACCCTTCGCGCTGCGCGTGCTCGAGCGCCGCGGCGACGAATCCGGAGAAAAGCGGATGCGGATGATTCGGCTTCGATTGGAATTCCGGGTGGAACTGCGCGCCGATGTAAAACGGATGATCGGGCAGTTCGACAATTTCCACCAAACCCTCATCGGCGGATACCGATGAGATCACGAGACCTTTTTCCTGCAGGCGCTCCTGGTAGTCCGAATTGAATTCGTAACGGTGACGGTGGCGTTCCTGAATGCGCTCGGCATTGTCATAAAGCTGCGCGGCGCGCGTTCCCGCAAAGAGAATTGCTTGCGAGGCACCCAGCCGCATGGTCGCCCCCATGTCCTCAACCCCCTTCTGCTCTTCCTGCAGGCAGATCACCGGATGCGGCGTGGCTTTGTCGAACTCGGTGGAGTTCGCTCCCTTGAGCCCACAGACATTGCGCGCAAATTCAATGGTCGCAATCTGCATGCCAAGGCAAATGCCGAAATACGGAATGCGTTTTTCGCGCGCGTACTTTGCCGCAAGAATTTTCCCCTCGGTGCCGCGATCACCAAAACCGCCAGGCACCAAAATGCCATCGACCATTCCGATGACCTCGCGCGCGCCCTTGTCCTCGATTTCTTCCGTATCGACCCGCACGACATGCACCTTGGTGTCGTGATGAGCGCCGGCATGGATCAGCGATTCATAGATCGATTTGTAAGCATCCTGCAGCTCGATGTATTTTCCGGCCACTGCGATGGTGACCTTGTGCTTGGGATGGATCACCCGCTGCACAAAACGTTCCCAGCTCTCAAGCGCCGGCGAAGGCGTGTGACCAAGGCCGATCTTGTCGACGACGAGGCGGTCGATCTTGTCGCGGCGCAGGTCGAGCGGGCATTCGTAAATCGAGTGGTCGACATCGCGGAATGCGACGACGTTCTTGCGCTCGACGTTGCAGAACATCGCGATCTTGCGGCGATTGTCCTCATCGAGGTCGGTCTCGGTGCGGCAAATGATGATGTCCGGCTGAATGCCGATCTCGCGCAGCTTGGCGACCGACTGCTGGGTCGGCTTGGTCTTCGCCTCACCTGCCGCCTTGATGTACGGCAGCAGCGTGACATGGATGAAACAGACATTTTCTTTACCAACCTCCAGCGCGTACTGCCTGAGGGCTTCGAGGAAAAGCAGGCCCTCCATGTCGCCCACAGTGCCGCCGATTTCGGTGATGAGCACATCGACATCGGGATTTTTTTCCGCAACTTCATGGATGCGCGCCTTGATCTCATCGGTCACATGCGGAATGAACTGCACGGTCTTGCCCAAGTACTCGCCGCGCCGCTCTTTGCGGATCACCGAGTCGAAGACCTGACCCGATGTCAGGTTGTTCATCCGCGACAGCACGCCGGAGGTGAA
This sequence comes from Verrucomicrobiaceae bacterium, assembly GCA_029977225.1. Taxonomy (GTDB): domain Bacteria; phylum Verrucomicrobiota; class Verrucomicrobiia; order Verrucomicrobiales; family Akkermansiaceae; genus Luteolibacter. The sequence goes on from JAPOLH010000025.1 coordinate 9,697, forward strand.
GCGCTCGTAGTGACCAAGGTCGAGATCGGTCTCCGCTCCGTCGTCGAGCACATAAACCTCGCCGTGCTGGTACGGCGACATGGTGCCGGGATCGACATTGAGATAAGGGTCGAATTTCTGCATCAACACCTTGAGGCCGCGATGTTCGAGGAGCGTGCCGATGGATGCTGCGGCAAGTCCCTTGCCGAGTGAGGAAACGACGCCGCCGGTGACAAAAATGTATTTCATAAAGTGTGAGGTGCGAATGGATCAGTGAGCGGTTGATGAAAGCATGCGTTCGATTTCCGCGGCCTGTTCGGGGGTATCCACGCCGGGAGAGGTGTCACTGGTGTGAAGCACCTTGATCGACGCGCCGTTTTCCAAAGCGCGAAGTTGCTCGAGAGACTCGGCCTGTTCAAGCGGCGATGGCTGCCATGTGACGAAGCGCTCGAGAAAAGATCGGCTGTAAGCGTAGATACCCTTGTGACGAAGCACCGCAAGACCCGGCACCGCGTTGCGAAAATACGGTAGCGGCGAACGCGAAAAATACAGCGCGCGACCGTTGAGTGCGGTCACGACTTTCACCACATTCGGATCGGCCACCGCCGGATCGGCCGGGTCAAGCGGATTGGCCGCCGTCGCCATGTCGAGGCCGGGATCTGCCAACATCGCCTGCGCCAACTCATCGATGAGGCTGGGGTCGATCATCGGTTCATCGCCTTGGATGTTGATGATGTGGCTCGCCTGCGGCACGGCTTTGACTGCCTCGGCAATCCGGTCGGTACCCGTCGGGTGATCCGGCGAAGTCATTACCGCCTTGCCACCGAAGGCATGCACGGCATCAAAAATCCGCATGTCATCGGTGGCGACCAAGACCGCATCGAGCCGCTGACATTGGCGGCAACGCTCCCAAACATGCTGAATCAGAGGCTTGCCGGCGATGAGATGGAGCGGCTTGCCGGGGAACCGAGTGGATCCCCAACGCGCGGGAAGAATGCCTAAAACATGGCCGGCGGATGAATTTTTGAGCACGCTGATATGAGGTTGGGCAAAGGTACAACAGCAGGGCTCGTTCGGACAAGAGCGGTTTCGGAAAAATCATTCAGCCACAACCAATTCGAAATTCCTGACCTCACTTGCGCAACTTCACCGCCCGAATGAGGTTGAATCCACGAGCTACGGCGCCATTCTACGAGCCGCATTCAATCCCCCAACTATGGAACCACCCGCGATGAACCAGCCCGATGACGATGGGGCACAGGACTTCGCGCTGATGAAACGGATCGCTGGTGGGGATGAGTCAGCCTTTCGCGCGCTGCTCGAGCAGCACCAGGATGCAGTGGTCGGCACGGTCGCTAAAATGCTTGGCAGCCCGAGCGATGCGGAGGACATTGCACAGCAGGTTTTTCTTCGCGTCTGGCAACACGCCAAGCACTACCGGCCCGATGCGAAATTCACGACCTACCTTTTCACCATCACCCGAAATCTGGTCTTCAACGAGAGCCGCCGCCGCAGCCGCAAAAAGGAAATCCCTCTTGATGGCAACGACTCATCCGGCTGCCACCACGAACCCGGCGACGAGCCGCGCCGCCAGCCCGATGCCACTCTTCTCGAAGCGGAGCTCCGCATCGCGGTCGACAAAGCCATCGCCTCCCTTCCTGAAACCCAACGCCTCGCGGTGACCCTCCGCCGCTACGAGAACCTCTCGTACGAGGAAATTGCCAAGGTGCTCGATCTCTCGGTCTCGGCCGTCAAAAGCCAGCTCTTCAGAGCCCGCCTCAGCCTGCGCGAGGTTCTGTCTGGATATTTAAATGATTGATTATCAATTCCTTGTGATTTCGGGGTCGGCTTTTTTGCGTTCTTGCCAAGACCCACCTGCCGACCCTAAGCTCTCCCCCCGCCCACCCGCCACGGGTGACCGCGCGAGAAAACCGACCGTTTCACCGCAGTGCGATACCTGGATGCCATCAAACGCTGGCGACTGGCCCAACAAGGCCTTTCGTCCGGCAGAAAAAGACGGATTCATACGGGAAACCCTCTCTTCCAAATTCTCCAGCAAAGCTTCTGGATCCGCTGGTCGCTGTTTGTGGCCTTCGCCCTGATTTCGGCAGTCATGGTCTACAATGCGGCCCCTGCATCGGCTTTCGCCAATGCCCCGGGCATGGGTGCGCTCTATGGCGCGGTGATCGCCTTCGCCGCAGTGGTGATGTTTCAGGTGAGCCTGCAAACCGCCTGCAACTGCAACAGCCGCGTCTTGCTCGTTTTCGGTGGACTCATCTGCCACCTTCTCGTGGTGCGCTTGGTCATGGGCCTCGCCTCATCAGGCGCAATCCCTCGCGAACTCCACCTTTTCGTGATCCCCTTCGCCCTCGCCCCGATGATGCACGGCATCTTGCTCGGCCGCTCGGTCGGGGCATTCTCCGCGGTTTTTGTCACACTCATCGGCTGCCTTTTCGCCCCCCAAGGAGAAGCCCTCGCCTACATGATTCTCAGCCTGGTCGCCGGCATCACCAGTGTGTTGCTTGCCAACCGGGTGCGCAAACGCGCACAGCTTCTGCAAATCGGTCTGCATGTTGGAGCCGTCACCCTCGGCCTCGGCCTTTTGCTCGGCCGTCTCGATATCGCCTCATGCTTCGGGCCAGATCCAATGGGGCATGCCCAAATCTTCGGCACCGGCGCCGCCACTGCCATCGGCACCGCACTCTTCACCGCGATGCTGATCAATGGCCTGCTGCCACTGCTCGAAGGCATCTTCGCGCTGACCACCGACATCAGCTGGCTGGAACTCAGCGACCTCAACCACAAGCTGCTTCGCCAAATGCAGCTCGAAGCACCTGGCACCTTTCACCATAGCCTCGTGGTCGCCGCACTCGCCGAGGCGGCTGCGGAAAAAATCGGCGCCAACGCACCACTCAGCCGCGTTTGCTCGTATTTCCACGATGTCGGCAAACTCGCAAAGCCTTCCTACTTCATCGAAAACCAACACGAAGGCACCGAAAACCCACACGACTCACTCACACCAACGATGAGCTCGCTCATCATCATCGCCCACGTGAAGGACGGCGTCGACATGGCCGTCAAACACAAGCTCAACCCGCGCATCATCGACGTCATCAAGGAACACCACGCCGGGTCGATTGTGAGTTACTTCTATCACAAAGCGCGCAACCAAAAGAAAATCGAGCTCGAAAAAGTCGGTCGCAAAATCGAAAACCCCGAGGACCTCACAACCATCGACGAAAAGAATTTCCGTTACCCCAGCGACCGACCCACCACCCGTGAGAGCGGCATCATCTGCATTGCCGACTCGGTCGAAAGCGCCTCAAGAACCCTCATCAAACCCACCCCCGCACGCATCCGCACACTCATCGACGACATCGTCCGCGCAAAAATCGACGACAAGCAACTCGACCAATGCCCGCTCACTTTCAAAGAGATCGTCGCCATCAAGGAAAGCTTCGCATCAACTTTGCGCAGCATGCTTCACAGCCGCATCGATTATCCGAAAGCTGATGATACCCCCTCAGCAGCTGCCAACCGCGCGAAGCCGGATCGCGAAAGCGCACGCAACTCGCGTACGGTACCGGAACCCCGGCACCGCAAGACACCACGCACACGGGACTCAATTTCATGACACTCGAGGTAATCATCGGAAATCACCAGGAGGCTGCCGAAATTCCGGAGTACTGGCTCACCGCGCTTGAGGATGTCGCTCACCATGCCGCACAGTTGGCATTGCAACATGCGGCAGAGGAGGATTCACCGCTTTCCCACCTCGCCACGCTCGAAGTGGCGCTCGTCGATGATGCCACAAGCGATCAAGTCCATCGTGATTTCATGAAGATCGAAGGCCCGACCGATGTGATCACCTTCCATCATGGTGAAATCGTGATCGGCGCCGAAGTCGCCTTACGCCAAGCCGAGGAATACGGCGAACCGCTCGCCCGCGAAATTCTCCGCTACTTTGTGCATGGCCTTCTCCACCTAGCTGGGCACGAAGATGCCGAAGCCAACGAACGCGAGCGCATGGAAAGCGCTCAGGAAAAAATTGTCACCATGCTGTGGTCTCAGCACCTCGAAGCGAGGCTTGGTCGCTAAGCCCGATCACTTTGCAAACGCCTCGCGATGGCGCAGCACCGGCTCCATCGCAGGCTGTGGATTACACAGGCGCTCGATGAGATCATCCCACGCGGCCTGACCTTTCAAAATCTCGACTTCGATGCGCAAAAAGTAGACCGGTACATCGATCGACCCCGGCCGCGGAAATCGCACCGCATCCTTCTCGGTCGTCACAATCATCTCCATGTCGCGCTCGACACAACGCTGCATGAAACGCTCGACATCCTTGCGCGTGAAGCGGTGGTGATCCGAAAAACGCCGCCTGATCTCTACCCGCGCGCCCAATTTCCTTAAGGATTTCTCAAACGCCTCGGGCACTGCAATCGCGCTGATCGCACCCACCCATTTGTCATGCAAAAATTCGAGGGGCTGACGCTCTCGCGTGAAGACATTTTCCAAATGGATCGGTCCGTGCGCGCATTCGATAATCTCAGCCGTACGATTCCAGCGCCGGATCTCGGAGATGAGTTTCTCGTTTGAGCTCCCATCGCATTTGGTCAGCAAAATAAAACCTGCGCGCTCAAGGTTGCGAGGCGGCTCGCGCAGCGTTCCGCGCGGCAACATGGCACCCGTGCCAAAAGGCGCGCTCGAATCGACCAGCACCACATCGAGTCCGTGAGCGAGATCGAGATACTGCATGCCGTCATCGAGCAGCAAGAGATCCGCTCCCAAATGGTCGATCGCAAATCGCCCGCTCTTCACGCGGTTGCGGTCGACCAACACTGCAACCCCATCGAGATTGCGCGCCAACATGAAAGGCTCGTCGCCGGCGAATTTTGAATCCAACAGCAAGGACGTGCCGGTCGATACCACCTTGGGCATCTGATCGAATGGCACATGCCCACCCTTTGAGTTCTGCCAGCGCTGCGGACGATCGAGGCGATGACTCTTGTAACCACGCGAAAGAATCGCGACCTTGCGGCCGCGCTCGCGCAACGACCTCGCCAGCAACTCGACCACCGGCGTCTTGCCCGTGCCACCCACCGTGATGTTGCCAATCGCCACCACCTTGCATCCGAGATAGCCCTGCTTTTTCCAACCACTTCGGTAACGCCACAAACGCAGCTGCACCAGAACCCGAAAGATCCAGGATAAAACCCGCAGCACCATCCGCGCAAAAAATGCACGCAGACCGCGGGCCCTGCCAAAAATGACATCCGCCCCCCACAACTCGAGCTCTTCCAAGGCCTCCTTCATCTCGCTCATTCACGATGCGCTCGCCACCGACCACCAATCAAGCGCCAAACCCGATCACATCACCAACAGCGACCACCACAGCAAAAAATTTCCGAAAATCCTCTTGCCCGCGCGCCGCCCCAACTTTAAACCTCCCGTCCACCCGCAAAGGGGCGTTAGCTCAGTTGGTAGAGCACTTGCATGGCATGCAAGGGGTCAGCGGTTCGAATCCGCTACGCTCCACTTATTTGCCAAAAGTTCATTTCGAGACTAGAGCCAGACGCTCTAAAACCGCGAATCGAGTTCAAATTTTCTCGGCTTCGATACGCGCAATTTCACGACATCCGTATGGCGCGGATTGAGCATCAATGAATGCTCTTCGGGAATTATCACACTCGGTAGTTTCAACGCCAAGGCCCCTCGCCCACGCAGCCACTTCGCACCGAAATTTCTTGCAGTCAGCGATGATGGCAAGGCCTGCCATCCTTCCGGAAGATCCGAGCGCGACACCGCTTGGATAAACTCGTCCGGCACCTCGACCTCAATGATCCGCCAGTCGAGTGACATGATTTCGCGCGGCGCATGCACGATGATTTCCAATGCGGCCAGTGCTCTGGACTCAGCCAAATACACCGCGTGCAAACCCGGCGGATTCCATCGACCGCCATGCAGCCAAGCACCTTCGCCATTCATAGCGTTGCGTGCCCACTCGGCCTGCACGATGCGATAATAGGTGGCCACGATCTCAGGAAAAAACTCCGTGTTCTAAGCGCCCCAGCAAGGCCTCGACCTCGCGCGCGCCAATCTCGGTATCGGCATAGTCGAGCGGGCACTCGCCATGAAAGGCCCTCGCCGGCTCGACCAGCCAAGAACGCGCATTGGCATGACCGCCAAGGGCCTCGCTCCCTCGCGCAAACAAACGCGCATAACGCACCAACCGATCCGACTCGGCACGATCCATGTGACCGCTCTTCTTCCGGCGGTGCAACGTCGCCCGCGACATGCCCAGCAACGCAGCAAGCCGCTCCTCACTCACACCAAGCTGCTCCTGCAGGGCATGAAACTCGCGCATCGCCAGCCCATGGCGCACCCGCTCAATCAAATAAGGCACCTCGGTTTCTCTCACCATCGGGAAAATTTCCTCTTCAATTTCGCTGTATTTGATGCCCTTCTTTTTCATAAGACACAATTTATCCCTTCTTCTGAAACAATCAAGCATTTTCCCCAAAAACAAACTCCCGAACAGCGATCCATTCGGGAGTTTTGGGGTATTTTGCAGAAGATAAAAACGGCGACCGATGATCGCCGCTGCGGGTCAATAACGATAGTGATCGGTCTTGAACGGACCGGTCACCGACACGCCGATGTAGTCGGCCTGATCCTTGGTGAGTTGAGTAAGCTTGGCGCCAATCTTGGCGAGGTGGAGTCGGGCGACCTCCTCGTCGAGGTGCTTCGGCAAAACCATGACCTGACCAGCCTTGTAATTGTCCTTGTTCTTCCAAAGGTCGATCTGAGCAAGCGTCTGGTTGGTGAAGCTGTTCGACATCACGAAGCTCGGATGTCCGGTCGCGCAACCAAGGTTCACAAGACGCCCTTCGGCCAGCATGTAAAGGCTGTTGCCGGTCGGGAAGGTGTACTTGTCGACCTGCGGCTTGATGTTGGTGCGCACGACACCCTTGGCATTGTTGAGAAGGTCGATCTGGATCTCGTTGTCGAAGTGACCGATGTTACAAACGATGGCCTGATCCTTCATCTTCTCCATGTGCTCAAGGCGGATGATGTCCTTATTGCCGGTCGTGGTCACATAAATGTCACCCCACCCCAGCGTGTCCTCAATCGTGAGCACGCGGAATCCTTCCATTGCAGCCTGCAGGGCGCAGATCGGGTCGACCTCGGTCACCACCACTTGTGCGCCTTGGCCACGAAGAGCTTGGGCGCATCCCTTGCCGACATCGCCGTAACCGCAGACGACACCGACCTTGCCGGAAATCATCACATCGGTCGCACGCTTGATGCCGTCGACCAGCGACTCGCGGCAACCGTAGAGGTTGTCGAACTTCGACTTGGTCACCGAGTCATTCACATTGATCGCCGGAACGAGCAGCGTGCCGGCGTTGGCCATCTGATAGAGGCGATGCACACCGGTGGTGGTCTCTTCGGAAACACCCTTCCAATCGGCAACGATCTTGTGGAAAATACCGGGTTGCTTGCCCTTGATGTCCTTAAGCAGATCCTTGATGACCTGTTCTTCCTGGCTACCGGATGGAGTGCTGATCCAATCGGATCCGTTCTCCATTTCATAGCCTTTGTGAATGAGCAAAGTCGCATCGCCGCCATCATCAACGATCAGCTGCGGACCAAGGCCTTGCGGGTTCACCAATGCCTGCCAAGTGCACCACCAATATTCCTCAAGAGTCTCACCCTTCCATGCAAACACCGGAATGCCAGCCGCCGCGATCGCCGCCGCCGCATGATCCTGCGTCGAGAAAATGTTGCAGGAAACCCAGCGCACTTCGGCACCGAGATCGACCAGCGTCTCAATAAGAACCGCCGTCTGAATCGTCATGTGCAGCGAACCCATGATGCGAACACCTTGAAGCGGCTTTTCTTTGCCGTACTTCTCGCGCGTCGCCATCAGGCCCGGCATCTCATGCTCGGCAATTTCAATTTCCTTGCGGCCGAAATCAGCAAGACCGATGTCGCGTACTTTGTAATCGTTGAAGCTCATATTTTTAGTTTCAAGTGTTCAGTTTTCAGTTTCAAGAATGGTGGATATTTACCTTTCAGCGGCGGGCTTGAATCGATCGGATCAAACCTGCAGCATTGCGGATATTTCTTTGGATTCGGCAATCATCTCGCGGGACTTTTCTGGGTCCAAAAGGCCAAGCTCTGTAGCGATGTAAGTCTGCGTTCTGAATTCACCGTTGGAGCCTTTGGCGATTCTCAAAAAGCGCACAAAATCGCCTTGCGAGTCTCTCTCCTGGCCTTCGGCAATATTGGATGGCACGGACAGTGCCGAGCGCTCCATTTGATCCCTAAGCGAATATTTGGAACATGATTCAAGTGTGCGATAAGCGTCAACTGCCTGACGGCAAGAGCGCTTCCAAACTTCAAGATCTTCAAAGGACTGATAGGCCATCTTTGTCTTTCTTGAAACTGAACACTTGAAACTTGAACCTTACTTGACCGCTTTCTTCAGCGCCGCGACCTTATCCGTGCGCTCCCAAGTGAGATCCTTGTCGTCCTTGCCGAAGTGACCGTAGTTGGTCGACTTGGAATAGATCGGACGGAGGAGCTTGAGTTGCTTGACGATGTCGGCGGGCTTGAAGGAGAAGACCTTTAGGATGGCCGCGAGGATCTTTTTGTCGGCAACGCTACCGGTGCCGAAGGTGTCGACATGCACGCTGACGGGAAGTGGATGACCGATGGCGTAGGCAAATTGCACCTCGCACTTGCGAGCAAGCCCTGCGGCCACGATGTTTTTCGCCACCCAGCGACCCATGTAGGCGGCCGAGCGGTCGACCTTCGACGGGTCCTTGCCGGAAAACGCGCCACCGCCGTGACGGCCCATGCCACCGTAGGTGTCGACAATGATCTTGCGGCCGGTGAGACCTGAGTCCCCTTGCGGACCACCAATGACGAAGTTGCCGGTGGGGTTGATGAGATACTCGGTCTGCTTGGTGAGCATGTTTTTCGGCAGCACCTTTTTGATGACTTGCTCGATGCAGAATTTTTCGATTTCGGCGTGCTTCACATCAGCCGAGTGCTGGGTGGAAATCACGACATTGACGATGCGGGTCGGGCGACCATCGACATACTCGACCGACACCTGCGACTTAGCATCAGGACGCAGCCACTTGACCTTACCAGTCTTGCGGATGCGCGTGAGCTCACGACCGAGGCGGTGAGCGTACATGATCGGCGCGGGCATCAGCTCTGGCGTTTCATCGCAAGCGTAACCAAACATGATACCCTGGTCGCCTGCACCTTGCTCGGCGGTTTTTTTGCCATCCGCCTTCTTGGCATCCACGCCTTGCGCGATGTCGTCAGACTGGGTGGTGAGGTAGTTGTTGATGAACAAGGTGTCGGCGTGGAAGACGTCGTCGTTGTTGGTGTAACCAATGCCGGCTACCGCATCACGGATGACCTTCTCAAGGTTGATCACCGAGCCAACGGGCTTTTTGCCGATCTTCGGAATGGTGATTTCACCACCGACGACCACCATGTTGCTCTTCACAAAGGTTTCGCAGGCCACGCGGCTCTTGGGGTCAACGCTCAAGCAAGCGTCGAGAATGGCGTCGGAAATCGTGTCGCAAACCTTGTCTGGATGACCTTCGCCAACGGATTCGGAGGAAAAAATGTAGGTGCTCATAGGGATTGTTTATTTTCGTATCGTCAAATCGTGATGCGTTGATACAAACGAGCCCGTATGAAGTCAATGCTGAAATCCTTGAAACTCTTGGCCGACCCCACGCGTTTGCGGATTCTCATGCTGGTCGACGCCGAAGCCCTTTCGGTGGCGGACCTGCAAGAGATCCTCGGCATGGGTCAGAGCCGGATTTCGACGCAGCTTTCCCAGCTCAAGACTGCGGGGTTGGTGAGCGACGAGCGCAGCGGCAAGCACAACATGTATTCGTGCTCGGCCGACCGGAACCTGATGGAATTCGCGCGACTTGCCGCCGAAGAGGTTGCCGAGGTCACCCAGGACAAAGCCGCACTGCGCCACTTGCTGCGCAAACGCAAGGACAGCGCGCGCGCCTACTTCGACGAACTCGCGGGCCGCTTCGGCAAGGACTATGTCCCCGGCCGCTCATGGAAGGCACTCGCCGAAGCACTCATCAAGGTGTTGAACTACAAAACCGTTGCCGACCTCGGCGCCGGCGAAGGCACGCTCTCACAACTGCTCGCTCAACGGGCCGAAAAAGTCATCGCTGTCGACCTCTCGCCCAAGATGGTCGAGTACGGACAAAAGCTCGCCATCGAAAACGGACTCTCGAATCTCGAGTACCGCCTCGGCGATCTCGAAGAGCCTCCGATCCGAGAACGCTCGGTTGATCTCGCCATTTTAAGCCAAGCGCTTCATCACGCCGAACACCCGCAACGCGCGATCGACGCGGCCTATCGCATGCTCAAAACCGGCGGACGCCTAATCGTGCTCGACCTCGTGCAACACCAATTCGAAGAAGCGCGCGAGCTCTACGGTGACCGCTGGCTCGGATTTCCCGAAGGCACCGTGGCGCGGATGCTCGAGCGCGCTGGCTTCGATCAAATCGAAACCATCGTCGCCGACCGCGAACCCGCCCCACCGCATTTCCAAACGCTGCTCGCCATCGGCGTGAAGTGACGCATCTCACGAGCGCCTCGGCCGGCGCGACATGCACCAGCGCATCAGGCCCATCGGCATCAGCGAAAACACCTGCGCCGCAATGGTCGTACGCAAGCCGGGAAACACCCGCGCACGGCGTTTTTCCAAAGCCTCAAAGGCCTCGGCCACGACCCGCTCCTTGGCGACATAAAACAACTCGCGCGAGGGCATGCCTCTATCGTTTTCCCCTCTCCTCGCGACCTCACCAAACCCAGTATGCACCGGCCCCGGACAAAGCGCGAGCACCTCGATGCCATGCTCCTTGAGCTCGATGCGCAGCGCTTCGGAAAAACTCGTCACGCAAGCCTTGGTCGCCGCATACACCGCGAAATCCGGGATCGGTAAAATACTCGCAAGCGAACTCACATTGATCACCGCCGCGCGCTCACGCCCGATCATCCCCGGCACCAAGGCGTGCGTGAGATGCACCAAGGCCTCGATGTTCACCCGCAGCATCGCTTGCAACTTTTCCCAATCGGCCGTGTGAAACTCACCGTAATCCCCAAGCCCCGCGTTGTTGATTAACAAATCAGGCATCAGACCCCGCTCCTTCAAATCTGCGATCAATACCGCACGCTGATCCCCAGACGCAAGATCCGCGACCATCACGATGACCTCGCAGGAAAATTTCTGCCCGATGCGCTGCGCGAGATCCTCCAACAAATCACCGCGCCGCGCCACCAACACCAAGCGCTTCACGCGCGGTGCGAGCTGCAAGGCAAACTCCTCACCCAAGCCCGATGAAGCACCGGTCACGACGGCGCACGAATAAAGCTGCGGAATTTCCATGCCCCATGCCTAACGCACATGCCCTAGCAGCGCCAGCAACGATCCGCACAATGTCCATCACACCCTGAGGATTGAGCATTGAAAACGCATTCGAAAGCTGATATCCATAGCGCTCGACGCATCTTGCCCATCATGGAAGCGGAAACACTCATCGACCACGGCGCGCCCGTCCGACAATTCTCGGTCATGCTGCCCAATCGTGCCGGCGCGCTCGCGGCTTTGGTGAAATTGCTTCGAGCTTCGGCCATCGAAGTGATCGGCCTCAGCGTCCAAGACTCGCGCGATGCCACGGTCGCCCGCCTTGTGGTTTCGGATCCCGACACGACCGAGCAGTTGTTCATGGAAAAAGGCATCCCGCACACCAGTTGCGAGTTGGTCGTGATCGCCATGCGTGAATCCGGCCCCGGCCTGCTGCAATGCCTCGACACGCTGATGATCGCCGAAACGAACATCGACTTCGCCTACGCACTCATGCCCGGACCCAAAGGCCACTCGATGCTCGCGATGCATGTCGAGGACTACGAGTTCGCCATCGCCATCCTCCACCAAAGCGGCTTCAAGCTGCTCTATCAGGAAGACTTGAGCCGCTGATAGAACAGTCGAGATTCGTCCGATCGGCCCTATCCGTCCGATCCCAATCTTCTCCTCAAAACACGCCAAAGCGCTTCTCAAGCATGCCGTGCCTGAAGGAAAAAATTCTCTTCAGCTTTGGCTTTACGAAAAGCACATGGCCGATCGCCCCGAATGGCCCGAAAGGCAAGCCGTAGTGGACCTTATCGCGCATCAGCACGCCACCAGGAATCGCTTCGAACTCATGCCGGTGATGCCAAAACTTGTAGGGCCCGAAACGTTGCTCATCGATGAACACGCGACCCTGCTCGACGCACTTGATCTCAGTGACCCAGTTCAGCTTCACGCCCGGCGCGACACCGATGCGATAGGTGATGATCTGACCCTCATACATCCGCTGTTCCGGTTCGCTGGTGATTTCAAACCCAAGCTCCGGCGGTGTGATCGCGTTGAGGTTCGCGGGCGATGAGAAAAAATCCCATGCGGCTTCGAGACTGATCGGTAGGCGTTGCTCTTGCTGCAGGGTGTGGATTTTCATGATGGAAAATTT